>NZ_JBGLRL010000010.1:0-182060 GCF_041402505.1 Aeromonas sp. S2(2024) | reverse complement strand
CTGATGGATTACTACAACTGGCGGCGTCCACATCAACACAATGACGGGATCGCGCCAGCAAAAGCCGAGGATCGGCCTAACCAAGTGTCCGGATTTAGTTGACCACTACACTCAGTGTCAGAGGCGTTTCATTGTGGAGCGTTCTATTCATAGCGTCATGAGTGAACTCCAGTTCCTTAGTAAGGAAGGTGACACTGACATTATCATCCCCAAGGTAAAACATCTTGATTCCGAAGATGTACTCCCCGTCAGAAATGTGCCCGTTAGCGCGGAGCCAAACCACAGGTTCCTGCATGTCACTGGCATCAGCAGCCGAAGAGCCTTTAAAGTCATCATATTGAACATGGGCCTTGAAAATATCCATTACTCACTCCTTGGTATATTGCTAATTAATATTTTGTTTGTGCCAAGGATGAGAATATACCCTTGGTATTAAAGGGGTCAATAACGTTTGTTGCAGATTTTATTTATGGGTAATTATCTTGCTGCAACTATTTAATGCGCTAACTAGCCCACGGTGTCCGCCTCCTTGACCAAGCCACTCACACCGACGTGTGCGGTGCCCTCTACAAATACGTGAACGGTAAGCTGTTCCACTGGCGCTGCCACCACGTCGGCACCTACTACCCCATCTACTGCTGGGGCCCGATTACCCTGCCCGCATCACACAACATCTTCCCAATCCAAGGAGCGAACAAATGAGCATGACTTCCCTCGACTTCCTGAACAACATCATCAACCCGGCCCGCGTTGGTGCTGATGAGTCCACCGTGAAGAACACCCACTTCCTTGCCCGTACCATGGACGAACTGGACTTGGATGAGTCAAGGGTAAAACTTTTACCCTCCCATACCGGCAGCATGGCCCGCTATGTGGACCTGACCGAAGACCAGATGCGCTTGGTCGGTATGCGTGAGAGCAAGGCTGTGCGCCGTGCTGTACTGGCCGAGCTGAACCGTCTGTACGCCAAGGCCAAGGAAGCACCGAAGTCTGTTGAGGAGCTGTTGGAGTTGGCTGCTGCCACCATCCGCGAGAAGAACCAGCAGATTCGTGACCGTGCTCTGCGCAACGTGATGGTGGGGCCGAAGAAGCTAGTTGCTGAGAATAACCTGACCCTAACAGAGAAGTCTCATCGACTCCCTGCCTGTCAGGAATAAAGTCGGGTTAACAGAGAGATTGAATAACCTGACCCTACAAGAGTAATCCACCGCACCTCCTGCCGCTGGGAATAACTACCCAATAACAGAGAAATCCCACCGCCAAGACTCGGCCAGGAATAATACTGGGTTAACAGAGAAGTCTGAATAACTCGACGCTAACAGAGTAACCCTTCTTCTTTTTGAAGAACGGGGATGCTCCACCCTATCTCCTTCTTTTTTGAAGAACGGGGAACACCTACTTACCCCACATCGTACAGGCCGCCGGTCGGTTTACCTGTACCCGTTCCCCGGAGGAATTGTGCTCCAGATACAGCAACAGCGACGCCAGCAACGGCAGCTCGCTCGACTGGTAGCCAAGCACCTTGGCCCCACCTACAAGACCCGCATGTTCACTCAGTACCCAGTAGAGGTACTGACCCAAATGCTTACACCGCACACCAAGCCCGCTACCTGAGTGGGCTCACCTACATGAGGTTTATATGACTACTGCTTTGACTGTTGATTTGACTGGCGTTCGCAACGTCATGGACGGTATGCGCGGCTGCACTTCCATGGAGGCACGGGAGTATCTGGCTGCTTGGAAACCCTCGCACAAGCCTGCGTACCTCACTGGCTACCCGAAGTCCCGCCGCCTCGCTCGTAAGTTGAAGGCTGCCGCTTATACCAATGAGCAACGAGCGATGAATCCTCACCTGAATATCGGCACTGCCCCGGCTCAGAAGAAGGCGGGCCGTCCGGCTACCGTGTATCGGAACCTTGTCCCTCTGCGGATTGCTGACCTGATGGCGGTTGGTCTGGATAGAGCGGCCATGCAAGAAGATGATGATGCGCCGGAAGTATCTGGCCTGCCCGTCTGGTTGGATGACATTATCAGTGGGGCTTTGGTCTGGGACGATGCCAAGAGCACAGCACACAAGCTGTCTCCGTTCTGGATGCGTAAGGTGGTCATGCTCCCGGTCATCAGTACCGCCTGCATCATGGAGCTGACCGGCCTAAATAAGCAGTCCGCCTCCCGCTATATGACCAACGGCATCCTTGCCTGCAAGCTGATACTTCGTGAGCTGCACAAGCAGGAGATGGCAGAGTTGGGTGAGATAGAGGATTCGAATGGTAATAGTCCAATAGTATATAAAGGGACTGACCAATCAGAAGTCCCGCCTACTATGACCGCCTCTGGTATCTCGCTTGCTTGGTTGTTCAGAGCGCGAGCCAACATGCAGGCCATGGGGAGGGAGCTGAGCTTCGACTCCATCCCTTCTGCTGCCGAGGTTGTGGCGGATGAAGGCGAGCGAGGTGCGTTCGATGACTACTGGGAAAGCTGGGAGCCACAGCAGCAGGGAGTCTGGGCAGACCCGGCCAAGCGCTCGTCTGTACTCCGATGACCTCCATCACCATAAATTTTATTTGCAGACTCAGGTCGCACAGCATTGCCTTCTTCTGTCACTCCGTCCGGCATGAATCACCGGTTCTCCTAGCGGGAGAAGGCAGTGCCGTGCGGCCCGTCCCGCACATCCCACACTTCACCAATTCAACTTCGGAGGCTGTATGCCCTCAACTTCTTCCGCTGCGGTCGCCAGTAATGACGAGCTAGTCGCAGCACTCGACGCCCTCTATAAGCAGGGTGACTTTGTATTCGATGCCCGTATCCCGCCTGTTGGTCGAAAGTTCGAGACAGGCAATAAAGTCCGGCGCCGGTTCGGCACTGAGACAGTCGCTCAGGTCTGCGCCCTGCGACAACTCGGTTGCACCGTCTCCGGCATCCAGAAGATTCTGGGTCAGATGTACACGCCGAAGCCTGCGTACCAGACCGTCAAGGAGTTGCTGGAAGGGGAGGTCTATAAGGAGCTCCGCACCGGCCCCGGCTTCGCAGCCCGACATGACCATTACCTGTACTTCTTCGAGAGCACCTTCAAGGCGCTGCCTAACTGGCGGCCATCAGTCGCAGCAGTCCAGCAAGCTCAGTCCGCTAGTGCTGGCTCCCGATACAAGGGCTCTGCTGGCAATGCTTGGCAAGCTGCTGTCGTTGCGCCTGCTGTGGATACCCCCGATTACAACTCCCAACGCATGGCCGACGCGGCTGCGGCCCGAGCTAAGGCCCGGACAGCTCGCCAGTACCCAGCGTAACCACCCTCTAAGGATTCACCATGACCGACATTCTCGCAGGCGTACGCGCTTGCAACCAACCCCTGCCCGTTACCCAGAACCGTAGCGAACTGCTGACCACCGGCATAGGCCGTGGCATCGCTCCCGCCTTCACTCCCGATGCTCTTGCTGCCAGCGTGAAGGGCAGGGGATTGCTCAAGGCAGGCATGCAAGGGCACCACATTCAGGCCCTGTTCGATGACATCCACGATATTGACGAGCGGATTGCCTCCTTCGGTGCTCGCCCGGTTGTCCGTGCCAGCATCCCGCCGCTGTCTGACCCGAACGCGCCATTCAATGGCAAGACCATTCGTGGCCTGCTTCGTGACTCCGGGCTCACGCCGTCTGAGGCGGAAGCTTGTGGCTCTGCGCTCGATGGCTTGAAAGGCATCCTGCCCAATATGCGCCGCGCCATTCTGTCCGCCAGTGGCAGCACCCGAGTCGCCACCTTCAAGGCCACCCGCATCATTACTCAGGCCATCCTCGACGAGCTGAACAAGCTGGAAGCGGATGTTATGGCGAGCGCTCCCGAGGAGCAGGCCCAACGTGAGTACGACGCGCATAGTCGCCAACTGGTCGCCACCAAGCGCCAGAAGAAGGAAGCGCTGGCCCGATTCGGTGCTGACGCCATCAGCAACTACTGCCTTGCGGTAGAAGGTGCCAGCACTCAGGCCGAGCTACAGCGACTTAGGGAGCAGATTGTTGCTGCTGCCAAGCGCGGTAAGGCGTAACCCAGCACTTAATCATCCTGGCCCCCATGGTGGGGTCGGGTATCTGAGCATCTTTGGAGAAACTTATGAGCACCATGAATACCGAAATGCAGAACATGGCCCACGACATTAACAACGGCCACATCATCGACCTGCACAATGCCCGCGAGGTAGCGGAGATTTCCCGCTACGCCCACACGAACAATATCTACACCCCGAATTTTGAGAACCGTCTGGCTGCCACCCTCAAGCATTCGATCGAGGCCGGAGTCTATCGCCGCACCTCTCTGCCGACCCCGCCGCCTGCCAGTCTCATGACTGCCCTTCGCTCTCGGGTGTAACGATGACCTACAGAAATACCATCGTCCCGCTGCTCTGGTCGCTGGCCGGAATGCAGGCGGCAGAAATCACTCTCGGTCTCGCCTACATCCTGACGCACTGACATGAAGCGCCGCCGACACATCTACTTTCACATGCACTCTGGAAAAGTCCGGGGTAAACCTTCAAGAGGGCCGTATGCCATTTATCAAGAAACACCTGCCATTCATCCCAGCTGTCTTTGACTCACATCTGTCCGACTCTGGGTACTTCAAGATGCACCTGCACCCATGCAACAGCATCAACATGGAGCCGCAGACTCACACCCTGACCGAGGACGAACTAGCTGCCGCCATTGTAGACACCGAAGAGGCTGTTGAGGCCGCTGGCTACTGGCTCGCCCCGTCGCCGTTCATCTACAGCGGTAAGGGGAATATTGGCTACAAGCGGCATCTTGCCGACTTGTTGGCCGCATGGTTGGTGCAGCGGGACACCGTGACCGCATTGCTACCGCACTTCTGGATTTACGCCGCCGTGAAGATGCGCGAGCAGTCCGATTTCCTGCGCTACCTACAGCACACCCTCGACCACGAATACCGCACCACGCAGGTATGGGCTTCGCTGGTCAAGATGGCGCAATCCAGCGTCAAGTACCACGTCACCATTCAGCACTGCCCAACCTTGTGAGCAGTCGGAGAACATCATGAAAGACCTGAAATCCCTGCATTCCCAAATCGCCTACCACGGCATCACCAAGGAAGAGTTATCCCTGCTCACCCGCGAGCAACTGGTCGGGATACTGACCGGCGAGGATGACCTTTTAGAGGAAGTTTTCGGCGCACTCATCATTGTTGAGCACGGGAAGTTCGACAAGAAGCTGGCTCGTCGCAAGCACAAGGCTGCCCAGCTCGCCACTCCCTCCACCCATTGATAGCTGCTCACGCTGGGGCATGACCCCGGCCTCCCTATTTGAGGAATCACCATGTTTGACCTGACTACCCTAACCATCGCCACCGTCGCTGTATCCGCCTTCGCATTCTGGCGTATGAAGCGAGCCAGCAAGGCCCCTGTGTTGCCCGCTCCTGCACCTGCGCAGCCCGAAGATGCCCCACAGGCTGAGCCTGAAAACGTACCTGCGCCCATGCAGGCGGACACCGTGCACGTCATGCCTATGGCTGACTACATGCCGGGTCGAGCTGTAGACCTGACCGCTCTGCTTCGTGACCTCGATTCTGTGTTCCCGCAGATTCCGGTCAGGCCCACTACCACCATCGAAGAAATCCAGTTCAACGCAGGCCAACGCTGCCTAGCCGACTGGATGCGCCAGCAGTACCTAGCCCGAGGCAAGCAGGTGGGCAGCATGTCCAAGGCGCCCACCATCTAACATCCGGCCACCGGCCAAGGAGCATAAATGCAAGACCGTAATCTCAACGCGGCACTCCAAATTCCCGCCCGCCAACTCACTGTGCCACAAGGTGCAGTCCCGCAGCCCGACACTACCGGCCAACGCGCTCAGCTTGAATACTCCGACCGGCTCGTAGGGCAACTATCCGCCTTTGGTGTGCAGATTTCCGAGAAGGAGATGGCAGATACTGCCGCCGTCCACGCCACCAACGCCCGTATCATGGTGCAGCAGGGCAAGACCCTGAAAGAGATTCATGCTTCGGATGAGGCGAAGGCGCTGCAAGTATTCGGTGAGACTGCCACCATGGCAGGGGCGGAAGCTGAGCTCGCCCGCATCAATGCCAATCAGTTCAAGTCCTCCGAGCAACAAGCCCTACGCGAAGGTCAGTACGCCAACCTGACCCCGACTCAGTACCGCGAGGCGCTGGTTCGCCGGTATGCCGAGGGGTTGGATGCGATGCCAGAAGGTGGTTCTGGTCGGGCTCTGCTGTCTGAGCTGGGGAGCCAAGCGATCACCGACCTGTCCGCCAACCACATGCAGGCGCACTATGAGCACAAGCAGAAGCTGCAACTCTCCGCTACCACCAAGACCATGTACGGTCTGCTGGATGAGATGGGCGCAGCCAAGAATGCCGGTGACAAGGTGGCCCTCAAGCAGTTGTACCGCGACATGCCTAGCCTGCTGGCCCAGCCTCTCGGTATGTCTGATGAGAACTACGCCGCCCTTCTGGCCGGTGTGACCACTCAGGCGCTGGCCGAAGGTAATGCCGAAGTGTACGAGGTGGTGAAGAAGCTGAATCCTACCTTCGACCCAGACCAGCGACAGGCCATCGAAAACGCCAACCACGCCAACGATGTCCGAGTGGCACAACGCGGCTCCATCGAGTCAGCTACCGCCATGGCGAACATCTCCACCGCCGCAGCCAATGGTGCCAGTGCGCACCGAGTCGGCCAGATGATTGCCGAGTACAACACCAAGTATCCGCTGGCTCCGCTGTCCGAAGGGCAGATGGCTGGCTACCTGACGCAGACCGCCACCGTGCAGGCCAGCAAGGCCGCCGCACAGCAGGCCAAGCAGCAGCGCAACCAAGACGTCATGGGCGGCTCCGGTGTGTATTCGCAGGATGAGGGCAGCAAGGCGCTGGCAGACCTGCGGCAAGTTGCCCCCGACCAGCACGGCTATATGACCGTCTGGAAGCAGAGTCCTTACACTGACAAGCAGATGAAACAGGAGCTGTCCAACGGGCTGAACCTCGACATTGCTATCACTGACGGCGGAGAAGTGTCCCCATCCTTCATGACCGCTTACGGCAAGTATCTCGAAGCTGCCAGCTACAACGAGGACAAGGCGCGGGGAATGCTGTCTGAGTCGCAACTGGTTGTTGTTGACGCCATGCAAGTGACCCAAGCCAATGGCGGGAACATGGCTGAGGTGGTGACACAGATGCAGGAGGCCAAGCGCAATCCGTCAGCCTTCGCTCCGCCTAGCAAGAAGGAGGTGGCTGAGGCGGTCAAAGACGAGGACTTCGGCACAGGAAAATGGACCGACACTGGCCCGCTCAACTGGATTCCCGGCACAGCTAATGAAGTGGATGAAGGGAAGCTCGATGCTGCTCGTGTGCAGTACGTCAACGAGGTGCACAAGCTGACCCAAGCAGGCGTACCGCTAACCTTCGCGCAGAACACCGCCAAGAAGAACCAGACGAACCGACTGCACCGGGTCAACGGTATTCTTGTCGATACCAACGGCGCAGACCTCAACGAGTTCGGTATCACCTCCGTCGAGAAAGGCCTGACCGTCATGGAGACAGAGCTCCGCACCAACAAAGTGCTGGCTACCACCATGCTCGGCTCCGAGCTTTCGGACGATTGGGAAGTGGTGGACGCATCAGTTGTCCCCGGCTCCAAGGGCCGCCCGTCACAGTTCAAGCTCACCCTTCGCAATACCGAGGACGAGAGCGAACGCCCCCGAGTCATTCCATTCACACCGGATGACATGAAGGAGGCTCTGCCCCGGCATACCCCAGCAGCCATCGAGCAACGCCGGAAGGATGAACGTGCTGCGCTAGACGAGAATTTCCGCAAGGCATCCGAGGAGCAGAAGAAGTCCGGCTTCCGGTATCACTCTGCCATCCCTGAGTAACCATCCCGACAACATTAAACAGGCCCGCTTCGGCGGGCTTTTTCTTTTCAGAAGGAATCACAATGAACCTGTACCACCCGACGAATCCCGGTCTGGTTGACCCGTCCGCTGCTGGTAATCTGCTGGCTCGTACCGGCAAGGCCAGCAAGTCCAAGACTCCAGCCACCCCAGAGCTGACCTTCGACCCGGCGCTCATAAAGGACAATCCGCTGCCGTATGTAGGCGAGAAGGACACTCCTGAGTTCGTGACCGAAGTTATCCCCGCAGCCTTCAAGGCGAACAACCTGATGTTCGGTATCGGCAGCCGAGTCACCGACACCACCTATGACCCCGAGCCCGGATACGACCCGCTGAAAGACGAGGCTGCGTACATCGGTGTCCCCGAGGAATACCACGACCAGCTGTTTGACTCGAAATCCCCGGCAGAGTCTCAAGCTATCCGTGGCCGTATCGCTGACCAGTTGGAGCACCAACAGACGCTGGCTGATGCGGGATGGGCGGGCACTACCGCTGGCCTCGTGGCTGGCTTTGCTGACCCGCTGGTGCTGGCCGGTGGTGCTGGTGTGTGGAGTGCTGGCTTCAAGGCCCTGCGTACCGCCTCCCGCATGAAGAACCTGCCTGCCGCTGCTGGCCTTGGTGTTGCCGAAGCTGCCGCGTACAACGAAGCGGCCATGGCTACCCACCAGATGACCGGCAACGACCAAGCAATCAACCTTGCACTTGGCGCAGCCGGTGGTGTGCTGGCAGGTAGCATGCTGCCCCCGGCGCGTACCGCTGCCAACCAGAAGGCAGTCCGTGACGCAGCTGCTGAGACGGTTGCTGCTGCGGACATGAAAGCAGCAGGCGAGGCTATGGCACGTGGTGAGACTCCAGTCGCTCCGGTGTTCACTCCAAAGAGCAAGTCTGAGCTTAAGCGGATGCGGATGGAGGCGAGTAAGTCCCCGGAAGCGAAGGCTGCCCTCGATGACTACAACCTCCGAGCCCTTGCTGTGACTGCCACGCACAGCACCGAGTTCACCGACGACCTCGTGACTGATTCTGCTGCCCTGATGCGCCGCGCCGAAGACCTGATGGTCAAGCAGGCAGGCGACCTGACCAACCCGGCCCCGGCTAGCTACAAGGCACTGGATACCGCCATGCCTGCCCCGGCTGCTGGCCTTGGTGGCCGCAAGAGTGTAGGCGCTGCCGCCGCTCCTAATCAGTTCGCTGGCCGTGACGGTATTCTGCCGATGTCCGACCGTGCGAAGGACTACGACAGCTACGCCCAGGAACGCGCTGCCGAGCTGGACGCCCGTTCCGCTGAGCTTGGTCGTATGACTACTCCACTGCACCAGTTGACACCGCTGTCACGCTCCCTGATGGAGACGGGTGCCCCGGCTGCCCGAGCCTTCGTGGCCGATATGCTGGAAGTGCCTGCCGGTGCGCTGACCAATGATAACGCCGCTATCCACCGTAGCACTCTGGTCAACAAGTACGACACAGCCTCCCTGTTCAACTATCAGGCAGGATTCAAGCAGCATCGGAAGTTGACCCGGAAGAGTGACGACACTGCGACCCAGATGCTCAAGCTGTGGCGAGGCGACTACCGTGCCGACTTTGACCGTCTGGTGTACCAAGAGATGCTGGCCCGAGACGATGCCTTCCGCCGTGGGGTGACGCACACGTCAACTGCCCCGGAGCATATCCGCAAGGCTGCCGATGGGCTGGATGACAGCATGCGTATGGCCCGCGAGGACATGATTCGCTATGGCCTTGTCGGTGACAGTCTGCCTGAGCATCCCGGCTACCTGCCCCGTAAGTGGGATTGGGAGAAGATTGCGAGTCTGACCGAGCCGATGCGCAAGGAGCTGACCGACCTGCTGACCTCTGCTTACGCCGCCACCGGTATCCCGTCTGGTGTTGCAAGTAAGATTGCCCGGAACATGATTGTTCGTGCAGCGGATAACGAAGGGCAGATTGACGCCAACATCTTCAACCAGATGGACGCGAAATCGACCGCTGAACTCAAGGCTTTCCTGACTCAGGCGAACGTGGATACCGATGAAATTGAGTCCCTGCTCAACCTCATCCACACCCAGAACGCCAAGAAGGCAGCCCCCGGCATGCTCAAGCGCCGTACTGACATTGACCTGTCCATGGGGAGTCAGAACTTCCAGCTTATCGACTTCGTTGATACGAATATCGAGCGAGTGATGCGGACGTACAACGTGGAAACCTCTGGCCGTGTTTCACTGGCTGCCAAGGGTATCCACAGTCGCGCTGATTGGGATGATATGGCTGCCGCTGTGGTGAATGACATCCACCGCAGCAACCCGAACGCCAGTATCAGCGACACCCAGCGCGCTCTTGAGGACGTATGGGAGGCATTCACTGGCTCCGCTGTCCGTGGAGGTATCAACAAGCATGCTGGCCGACTGATGGGCTGGACTCAGGTTGCTATGCTGGCAGGCTCCGGTCTGGCACAGCTAGGCGAAACCTCGAACATCATTGCTCGGCACATGGTCAACGGTGGTATGCGCAACATGCCAATCATTGGGGAGATGGCAGGACTAGCCCGAACGAAGCCTGACGCGCCGCTGCTCAAGAGCATCGCCGCTGCCGGTGGGCCGCTGTGGGACAACATGGCGCTACACAGCAACGACATCAGACTGGACTGGAACGGCACTATCTCAAACCAAGCCGGTAAGATTCTCGACCGTGCGCTGGCGCTGGGGCAGGGGACTATGTCCACTATATCCGGCCTGCGGGTTATCACCAGCTACCAACGCCGACTGGCTGCGGTGCTGGAAGCTGATGCGCTGGTTCGTCTAGCTAATGACGGTCTGCCAACTGACGACAAGGCTATCCGCCGACTGGAGACCATGGGCCTGACCTTTGGTTCTGGCGGTAACTGGGAGAGCATTGCCGAGGCTCTGCGCCTGCACGGTAAATTCGATGGTAAGGGTGTGCTGGAAGACATCGACTTCAACGCTATGCCGGAAGGCACCCGCGATGACATTCTGTTCATCATCAAGCGGGCAGTTGGTCAGCAGATTCAGGAGTCGTTTATCGGTGAAACCCCGACCGCAATGCACTCCACTACCGGCAAGCTGTTCAGCCAGTTCCGTAACTACCCGATGCTAGCCATGGATAAGCAGACCGCTCGCCAGTTCGCCATCGGTGACACGGAGGCGTACTTCACCGTGATGATGGGCCTGACCCTGAACGCCATGATTGCCCCTGCTCGTATGGCCCTTGCCGGACGCAGCGAGGAAATCAACACGGGCACCATCGCAGCTCAGGCCATCCAGTACCTGCCGTTCTCCGGTCTGCTGCCGGATGCGCTGAACGTCCTCGTGGCTCCGGGTTTCGTGCCTGATTCCATGTCCCTGATGAACTGGGGGCAGGAGCAGGAGCGGAATATCTCACTCGTGGACACCGTGGCCCCGGTCGGTATTCAGTACGGGTACAAGCTGCTCCGTGCTGCTGAAATTGCCGGTGAGCGGGCATCCCCTTGGACTGAGAAGGACGAGCTCTCGGCCTCTGACATCCGTGCCCTCCGTGGTGCAGCCCCTCTGGGGAGTCTGCCGGGTATCACACTGGCCACGTCCATGATGTTCCCGGCGAACAGCAACTAATAGCAGGAGTAAGACGCCCTTCGGGGCGCATCCTTTTTAATTCGCAGTCCTCTTGGCTGCTTTCTTCCACCTGCCCGAAATGAGTTTTCACCACCAAATTTTTTTTCTGAGGGTCGAACTTCTGGCAGGGAATCCAATTTATTTACCAAACAGGGCAAGGTACTGCTGCATGTACTCAGACGAGAGCATGCTCTCTACGGCCCGCAACTGATGGGGCAGGGTGTGCCCGGACGAGTACAATCCGTATGACAGCGTGAGCCCCTTGGTGCTATGCCCGACGAGCGGCGCAGTCACGTCCTCCGGTATCCCCGCCCGCTGGTAGCCAGTAATCGCCATCCCTCGCAGGCTGTGGAATCCTTTCACCCGGTCACGGCTGCCGGTCACTTTGGCCTTGACGACCCCGAACTTGTTCGACCATTGCGATGCATTGGTGTCCCCGTTCTGTAGGTGCCACAGCCTGCCGACGACCTGCGCCCGCAACTCTTCCCACAAAGGTTTCGGCAAGGGCAGGGAACGGATAGCGCTGGCAGTCTTACCCGCCCGGATTCTGAGCACATGCACTCCGTCCTCAATCTCAAAGTCAGCCTCACGCAGTCCGACTATCTCCCCGAGACGGCAGCCAGTGATTAAGCCAAACTTCACCAGCACCCGGAGCGCGGTGTCTGACTCCCTGACAATCCCAGACATCTCTTGCAGGCTCAGCGGCTCGTATGATTGCAGGTCGCCGGTAGACTTGAAGCCGGTGTTCTTGAATGGGTTGTCCCCGTCCACCATCCGCAGCAGATAGCAATGCTCCCACACGAGGGACATGGCGCTCAGGTACTTCTTCCGGGTGTTGTCGCTCTTCTCCCCAGCTAGCGATGCAATCCATAGGGTTACGTCCCGGCGCTCAATCTCTCCCAGCGCCTGCTTGCCAGTGAACTCGGCTATCCCCACGGACGCATTACGAACCCGGCTCAGTGTGCCCTCAGTTATCGGCTTGCCTTGGGCAGCTCTGCGCTCGGCTTCCTTGAGGAACTCAGCGGCTGCTTTCTGCACGGTCACGCCTTTGGATGTTGACTTCGGCTTGGCAGGCTTAGGGGTGGGCTTAGGTGCTGGCTTGGGGGTGGGTTTCCTGACTGGCCTGATGGGGGCGGGGGATGCAGTAGTCGCCCCGGCTACCGGGATACTGGCCCGTAACCCGGCGAGGTACTGCGAGAACTTCTGCGCTGCACTGGCTGCTTCGTTCGCTTCGGCTTCCAAGAGGTGCTGCCCGAAGGATGCAATGATGCTGTCCCGTCTGAGTTGGGCTTCTCGTAGGTCTCCGGTCTGGAGCGTCTTGGTGTAGAGCCTGCGGCCACTGAACAGGGGCAGGCATTGAATGCTCTTCGGTACGGCCCAGCTCAGATACCAAACATGGGCTTTCTTTTGGAGCGACCACGTAGGTCTTGATGTAGGTCTGGCAGTGGGGCTGGTTGTGGGTCTGGCTGTGCTTACTTTCATGGTGTCTCTCAGAGTCACCTAGTAAATCACCCTGTTTATCACCCTATAAGAAGTGTTTCGCATGCACCATCTAAGCCATTGAATTTCCTACACTTGGCGTCCGCATGCGCTTGCAGGATGGCATTGATGGTCATGTTTTGGTTCCGTTCATATGGGTAAAACGACCCGCGTGGGCGAGTCGCGCTAATGAGGGGGCGGAATATAGCACAAGTCCCTGCTTTTTGTCAGGCTACCAGCAAGGGGTGGGCGGATACGCTGGCGAGTGCTTTTTGATGGCAGATCGCTAGAATGAGCCTCCCTTTTGGATAGCAGGACAAGCTCACCGTGCTGGCTCACCGTTTTCGACAACTGGACTGCTTGCTGACCGACGAGAGACGCTGGTGGCAATATCAGCCCTATCATCATCTGAGCCTGGCCTTCGCCGATGAGGCCCCCGAGCTTGCCGCCTGCCTCAATGGCCTCGACCTTGACGAGATAGCGCGGCTCGACGCCGACATGGGCGCACTTTGCACCCTGCTTGCCCCCTGGATCCCGGCAGGGGCCGAGCTCCATGCCCTGAGCGAGCTAGACACCTTTGTCCCCGAACCCATTCACTGCGCCAGGACCATGGCGATGTACATGCCGGGGCGCAAACAGGCGCAGATAGAAGCCTTCACCGGCTGCCTGCCCGCCCATCAGGGCCCCTATCTGGAGTGGTGTGCCGGCAAGGGCCACCTGGGGCGCCTGGTCTCTCTGCACCGGGGGGCCGAGATCCTGAGCCTCGAATTGCAGCGCACGCTCTGCGAGGAGGGGCGACAGCTCGCGGCGCGCGATGGTGCCCGCATGCAGTTTGTGGAGGCCGACGCCTTCGCCGCCGAGTCGGGGGCGCTCATCGCCCCGCACCATCACGCCATGGCGCTCCATGCCTGTGGTGAGCTGCATACCCATCTGCTGGAGCAGGTGGCCGAGCGCGGTGCCCGGGGCGTGACCCTCTCCCCCTGTTGCTATCACCTGATCCGCACCTCTCATTACCGTCCCCTGTCGCAGGCCGCCAAGGCCAGCGCCCTGCACCTTGGCAAGAGCGACCTGAAGCTGCCGCTGCAGGAGACGGTGACCGGCGGCGCCCGCATCTCCCGCCTGCGCGAGCAGGAGGTGATCTGGCGTCTCGCCTTCGATTGCCTGCAGCGTGAGGTGCGCGGGGTGGATGAGTACCTGCCGGTGCCCAACCTGCAAAAGAGCCTGCTGGCGGGCAGTTTCGAGGCCTTCTGTGACTGGGCCGCCGAGCGCAAGGGGATGGTGCTGCCTGGGGCGATAGATCATGGAGATTTTCTCGCCAGGGGGGAGCGGCGCTTTGGGGACGTCGCCCGCATGGAGCTGGTGCGCCATCTGTTTCGCCGTCCGCTGGAGATCTGGCTCGCCCTGGATCGCGCCCTCTTCCTCGAGGAGCAGGGCTACCAGGTCGAGCTGGGGACGTTTTGCGACAAACCCATGACACCTCGCAATCTGCTGATCCGGGCGGTGCGTGTTCGCGGCGCATAAAAAGCGAGCACCTTGAGGTCAAAATGAGGCTGTTGTGCGGTTTCATCTGAGTGCAGAGTGAAATGGCTCACAAAATCGCCAAACTCTTAATTCTTGTCGTGAATTTAGTTGTCAGGATGCCTATGCTCGCCCTGACATTTTCAAGACAAGGATGGTTACCCATGTTCATGCTCAAGCGCACCGCCTGGCTGGTTGCGGGGCTCTGCGCCTCGCCAGCTTATGCGGCCATGACTATTCAGTCCGACCCACAAAATAGCGGTGGCTATGTGATTGCCGCCTCCGATGTAGCGGCCGTTGAAAAGGCCAAGACGGCCAACCCCATGTATGGCATCTGGTCAAAGGCATTGGCCACCCGCCCCAACATCCTGGTGGAGGCGATTGTGCCGAGACGAGCCGACAACCCGGACAACGTCAAACGGGTCGAGCGGGTATTTACCGAATCGGACTGGGACTTTCTGACCCAGATGGCGGCCCCTGAATATACCTATGAGCGCTTCTTGCGGGCGGTCGGCAAGTTCCCCGCCTTCTGCGGCGACTACACGGACGGGCGCAATGCGGACGCCATCTGCAAAAAATCCATCGTCACCGCCTTCGCCCACTTTGCCCAGGAGACGGGCGGCCACATCGCCAGGGAGAATGTCTCCGACAACCCGCTGGGGCTCGAGGAGTGGCAGCAGGCGCTGGTGCATGTGCGCGAAATGGGCTGGGCCGAGGGGCAACTCGGCTATACCACCGGCTGTGGCCAGAATGACTGGCAGAACAGGAAATGGCCCTGCAGCACGGGGCAGGGCTACTTTGGCCGTGGTGCGAAACAGCTCTCCTATCACTTCAACTACGGCGCCTTCTCCGAGGCGATGTTTGACGGCAACGCCACCGTGCTGCTGAACAACCCCGGCCTGGTGGCCGACTCCTGGCTCAACCTCGCCTCCGCCATCTGGTTCTTCCTGACGCCGCAAGCCCCCAAACCCGCGATGTTGCACGTCATCGACAGAACCTGGGTGCCCTCCCAGCGCGAGCTCGCGGCGGGCATCGGCTATGGCTTTGGCACCACCATCAACGTCATCAACGGTGGCATAGAGTGTGGCGAGCAGAACAAGAACAAAGGGCAGCCGGTCAACCGCATCCGTTACTGGGAAGGGTTGGCCGCCCATTACGGGATCCCGCTGCTCCCGGACGAGAAGAACACCTGCTGGCAGCAGACCCCCTATGGCAGCCTCAACCTGAACGGCGCCACCGACGTGCTCTACACCAACTGGGACGGCAACTGGAAATATTATGCCGACAGGCCAGGTGGCTACTCGTTCGAGTGCGAGCTGGTGGGATTCCAGACCGCCTATTCGGCCCTGGTGCCGGGGGATTACGAGAAGTGCGTGACCAACGTCTACGGCTCCCACGCCAACTGGCCCAAGGTACGGGTGGTCGCCAAACTCGATCCTGCGCCCGTTGATCCGACCGACCCGCCCGTGGGGGATGTGCCCGCCTGGGAGGCCAGCAAGGTCTACACCGCCGGCAACAAGGTGAGCCACAAGGGTGTCATCTATCAGGCCAAGTGGTGGACCCAGGGTAACGAGCCGGGCAAGGGAGATCCCTGGGCACCGGTGAACTGAGCCCGATGAGGGCGCGTCATCAGTCATGATGGGGAAGGGGGGTGATGGGTCTCTCTTCCTCTCTTTCATGAGGACGGGCCCGCAGGCACATGGAACAAGTCGAGGGTGTTCGGGTGCTTATCCCGCACAGAAGAGTGACAGATGAATATCGCCTCCACTTTGAAATCCCGGTGCAGGATCTGGAGAGGGCATCCGCTTCTGTGAGGGGGTCTTCGAGATAGCTCTCGAGCGGGTGCACATAGATGGCAACGAGATTGCGCTGTTCCCGCTCCTTGACGGGGTGGCGGGCTGCTCCGGCGCCCTGGCAAAGGGAAGAGTTATGTGCCTAGCCATGATGGCACCCGGGTCTATCTCCAGGTGACTAACATCGAAGGGGCCATGGCCCGGGCTCTCGCATCGGGCGGAGTATGCCTCTATCCCGTCACCCGGGTGGTGGAGCGAGTCCGGGTGGCGAAATTCAGGGATTGCGAGGGTAATCGCATCGCCCAGCAGGATCAGAACTGAACCTGATGCCGATGAGGGCATCCCTCGATGGGCTCGCCTGCCAGGTGGGGGGCAAGACCCCTCGGCAGTGGCGAAACCCCGGGGGAGCAGCTACTCATTTGATGCTAAATGCGGCCGGCATCCTGCCGACTCGGACCTTGAAGAGAGGAGCTGGATATGCAAGGAACCTGTCTGTGCGGTGGGATCACCGTCTCGAGCGGCGATAAGAACGAGGTGAGCCTGTGCCATTGCGCCATGTGCCGGCGCTGGTCGGGTGGGCCCATGTTCGCGGTGCATGGTGGCAAGGGGGTCAGTTTCAAGGGGCTCACCCCTGTGGCCTACCGCTCGTCCGAATGGGCGGAGCGCGGCTTCTGCCCCACCTGCGGCACCCACCTTTTCTACCATCTGCTGCCGACGGACGAGTACATCCTCTGTGCCGGCCTGTTTCAGGAACAGGGGTTCGAGCTCACCGGGCAGATCTTCATCGACGAGAAACCGGATTTCTACGAGCTGAAAAACGACACCCCGACCCTGACCGGGCAGCAGGTGTTCGAGCAGTTCGCCCCCAAGCCCTGAACCTGTCGCCACAACTCTGGAGAGCCAATCATGGATGAGCAACAGAAGGTGAGGGGGCCTGCCTCCTATTTCCCCTCCATCGAGAAAACCTATGGGCAGCCGATTGCCCACTGGCTGACCCTGCTGGCGGGGCGGGAGGAGCACAAACACATGGCGCTGGTGGCCTGGCTCAAGGCCGAGCACGGCATGGGACACGGCCATGCCAATGCCCTGGTGGCCCACTTTTTGGCGCAGGGCTGAACCGCCCGTATCGGCTCTGTCCGCTTTAGTGGGTCAGGGCTTTCGACCACGGCTGATGAAACAAGGATGAAAGATGGAACTGGTGGTGATCCGCCATGGCGAAACCCGGGCCAATGCCGAGGGGCGCTATCTGGGGGCGTTGGATATGGGGCTCAACGAAACAGGGTGGGAGCAGGTCGGCACGTTGGCGCAGGAGCTCGTCAGGGAGAGGCCGTTTCAGCGCCTGTTGAGCTCCCCCCTATTGCGTGCCAGACAGAGTGCCGAAGTGATTTCCCGTGCACTGGCATTGCCCGTTCAGGTTATCCCGGCCTTTCGTGAGCGGCACGTGGGGGTGTTCGAGGGACTGACGCAGGCAGAGGCGAGGATCCGTTACCCCGAGCTCTGGGCGCGCAACATCACCCGTCGTTGGGACGAGGCACCCACCGACGGTGAGTCGCTGGATGCCGTGATCGCACGGGTGTCGTCAGGGTTGATCACGCTCGCCGATGAGGCGCGGGGCGAGCGGGTATTGCTGGTGGCGCACGGGGTGGTGGCCAAGGTGATCCGAGCCCTCACGAGCTCAGGTTTTGCCGACTTCTTCGAGTGGCAACTGCATAACGGCGGCAGACTGGTGGTCAATATTCCCCAGGCTCAGTCACCGATCCGCTTTCACCGCCCAGCCGGGCAGGATTAACCCGCGTCTTGCCCTGCGCAGACGATAGGAGCCGACCATCTGTGGCCGGGCTTCACGGGAACAACCGTCAAGGGGCGACACCCATGCTTCACATGGGCGTCGGGAATCGAGGCAAGAGGAGAAGAGAGATGACGATAAGCGTCAGTGTCCGGGTCGAACGGCCAATCGCTCTGGTATGGGAGGGGTGGAATACCCCCGCCAGCATCATGGCATGGAATGCAGCCTCCCCCGAGTGGCACTGCCCCGGCAGCCGGGTGGATCTGCGGATCGGCGGGCGTTTCTGCCACCGTATGGCCGCCCGGGATGGCAGCATGGGGTTCGATTTCGAGGGCTCCTTCACCGAGGTGGTGCCGCCAACCTCCCTGGGTTACGTCATGGACGACGGTCGGGCCGTCAGGGTGAGGTTCGTGGAGGAACAGGGAGGCACCTGGGTGCACGAGGAGTTCGACGCCGAATCCGAACACAGCAGCGAGCAGCAGCGTGCCGGCTGGCAGAGCATACTCGACAACTTCAAACGCTATATGGAAAGCGCGCCCTGAGGCGCGCGTTTCGATCAACCATTTCCTGCCCGACGCCGGGTTACTCCTCGATATCCAGCAGCACCAGGATGGCGCTCTCGCCGCCCCATTCCCGCGGGGCCTGATGGAAGGCGCGCACATTGGGGTGCTGGGCCAGCCAGCTCGGGATGCGCTGCTTGAGCACGTGCTTGCCGATGCCGTGCATCACCGAGGCGACGTGAATGTTCTCTTTTTGGCACAGGGTGAGCAGGGCAGCCAGCTCCTGCTTGGCCTGGAGCTGACTCATGCCATGGAGATCCAGATAAATCTCCGGCGGATAGAGGCCGCGCTTGAGCTTTTTCAGCTCGAATTTTGACACGTCTTCACGCACAAAACGGGTCGGGCCCTCTTCGTCCAGATGAGGCTGGTACTCGTCGCTGAAAAAGTGGTCAACCCCAAGCTTTTCGCGGCTTTCACGCAGTTCGCGTTTCTGCTTGACCGGGCTTGAGGAGGCCCTTATGGTATCTTGCTTAATTTTCCGGGTACCTTTGACAGCATCACGAAACAGCAGGCTTTCCTCGTCTGTGGGTGAGGGCGTTTTTTTCATCAGGTACTCGTCTTGCTCGCTGTATAGAATTCTCGGGCCGGATATTACTCGACTTGGAGGTGGATTTGGACAAGATATTTATCGACGAGGTGGTTGCCGAGATGCACACCATCCAGGACATGTTGCGCTGGGCCATGAGTCGTTTCAACGACGCCGGGATCTTCTACGGACATGGTACCGACAACGCCTGGGATGAGGCCGTGCAACTGGTGCTGCCCGCGTTACATCTGCCGCCAGACGTGGATCCCGGCATGCGCCACTCCCGCCTGACCACCAGCGAGCGCCACCGCATCGCCGAGCTCATCATTCGCCGGGTGCAGGAGCGGGTGCCTGCCGCCTACCTGACCAACAAGGCCTGGTACGCGGGTTGGGAGTTCTACGTGGACGAGCGGGTGCTCATTCCGCGCTCCCCCATCGCCGAGATGGTGGCCAACCGTTTCGCCCCCTTCCTGAAAGAGGAGCCGACCCGGATCATGGACTTGTGCACCGGCTCCGGTTGCATCGCCATCATCATGGCCCACGAGTTCCCCCATGCGGAAGTGGATGCCATCGACATCAGCGTCGATGCCCTCAATGTGGCCGAGCGCAACATCAACGATCACGGCCTCGAGCAGCAGGTCATCCCGATCCGCTCCGATCTGATGCGCGATTTGCCCGCCGGCGACAAGTACGATCTCATCGTTTCCAACCCACCCTACGTGGACTCCGAGGACATGTCGGATCTGCCGGAGGAGTTTCGTCATGAGCCGGAGCTGGCCCTGGCATCGGGCTCCGACGGCCTCAAGCTCACCAAGCGCATCCTGGCCAATGCCGCGGACTTCCTCAAGGATGACGGCGTGCTGGTGGTCGAGGTGGGCAACAGCATGATCCACCTGGAAGCCCAGTTCCCCGAGGTGCCCTTCACCTGGGTCGAGTTCGAGAACGGCGGTCACGGCGTCTTCGTGATGACCAAGGCAGAGCTCGAGCAGTACCAGGCCCATTTCGCGATTTACAAGAGCTAAGCAGCAAGGAGCACCCATGGCAGGGAACAGTTTTGGCCAACTCTTTCGGGTCACCACCTTTGGCGAGAGCCACGGCCTGGCGCTTGGCGCCGTGGTCGACGGCTGCCCGCCCGGGCTGGAGATAAGCGAAGCGGATCTGCAAATCGATCTGGACAGACGCAAGCCCGGCACCTCCCGTTACACCACCCAGCGCCGCGAGGCGGATGAGGTACGGATCCTGGCCGGGGTGTTCGAGGGACGCACCACGGGCACCTCCATCGGACTGCTCATCGAGAACACCGATCAGCGCTCCAAGGATTACTCCGAGATCAAGGACCTGTTCCGCCCGGGCCACGCCGATTACACCTATCACCAGAAGTACGGCCAGCGTGACTACCGCGGCGGCGGCCGCTCCTCGGCCCGCGAGACCGCCATGCGGGTGGCGGCGGGGGCCATCGCCAAGAAGTACTTGAAGCAGATGCACGGCATCGAGATAGTGGGTTTTCTCTCCCAGCTCGGTCCCGTCAAGGCCGAGGCGTTTGACCAGAGCCAGATCGAGCAGAACCCCTTCTTCTTCCCCGATGCGGGCAAGCTGGAGGCCCTCGATGAGTACATGCGGGCCCTGAAAAAAGAGGGCAACAGCATAGGCGCCAAGGTGGCTGTCATTGCGCGCAACGTGCCGGTGGGCCTAGGGGAGCCCGTGTTTGACCGCCTCGACGCCGACATCGCCCACGCCATGATGGGCATCAATGCGGTGAAAGGGGTCGAGATAGGTGACGGTTTCGCCGTGGTGGAGCAAAAAGGCTCGGAGCATCGCGACGAGATGACCCCGGCCGGCTTTGCCAGCAACCATGCGGGCGGCATTCTGGGGGGCATCTCGTCCGGTCAGGATATCGTGGTGAGCATGGCGCTCAAGCCCACCTCCAGCATCACTGTGCCTGGCAAGACCATCAACACCAGCGGCGAGGCCACCGAAATGATCACCAAGGGTCGTCACGATCCTTGTGTCGGCATCCGTGCGGTGCCCATCGCCGAGGCCATGCTGGCCCTGGTGCTGATGGATCACCTGCTGCGCCATCGTGCCCAGAACCAGGATGTGCATACCCAGACCCCGCTGCTGCGCTGATCCGCAAACAGCGCTGTTAGCTGATCACCATGCTCGGCAAAAAGGCGACCCCAGGGTCGCCTTTCTCGTTTGTGCGGTGTCGTCAGGATCAGTCCTGAGTGCTTTCCTCCCGGGGCTGGCTGCCATCGAAACGGCACTCCGGCGGGGCAAATGCCGTGTCCAAAGGGGGGAGGGTGGCGATGGCCGCATCGATGCGGGCGAGCTCCTCTTCGCTGACCGTCTCCCTGGCCAACATCAAGCTGACCGGCTGCTGGTGCAACAGCACCTGACACGAGGTGAACCCCTCTGCTCCTAGTTGGGCCAGCCGATGCCGGGCGTATTGCCACTCGATGATGACTCCATCGAGTCGCCGTGCCAGCAGGAGGGCGATCAGCCTGTCGTCCGAGTTGTATTCGCTCGCCTGCCGAAGGGAGGGGCAGGCGTCGCTCAGGGGCAGGGGACGGGTGCCCCGCAGCTTGCCAAGGCGCAGCCCGGTCTGCTGGCACAGGTCCGCAAGATGCGTTATTCCCTGCCAGCGATCTGCGCTCCCGGGCGCAGGCTCATGGCTGAGCAGCACGAAGCTGGCGCGTCTGTAGGGGGCAGAGAAGCGAGCGAAACGCGCCCGCTCCGGGGTCTTCAGGGCCCCCATGGCGACATCCAGTTGCTGGCGTGCCATGAGGTGAAGGGCCCGGGCCCAGGGGAGGTTGCGAAACGCGGGCTCAAGATCGGCGCCACGGAGGATCTGGCGGGTCAGTGCCACGTCCAGCCCGCCGAGTTCGCCATCGGCCTCGATCTGGCTGAAGGGGGGCCAGTGGCTCCAGGCCACCGACAGTGTCTCTTTGGCGCCCAGAGGTAGGTTCGGTGCGAACAGCAGGCCGAGGCTCAATGCGCAGTGAATAGCGGTCTGGATATGTTTCCTGATCAAGCAGAACCTCCCTGTTCTGTGTCGTGGATCCCTGAGTACGCGTCCCAAGATGGGGCGGGCCCTGGCGAGCGCCATCATCGCCATTCTGCCCCGCCATAGTGGGCTTTTCCACCCAGGCTGGGAGGCGCATCACATTTTTCTCGTGTAACGGCGCCAACTCCGTTAGACTGCGCCTCTATTCTTTCCCCTTTGCTCTGCTCCCCGGGGAAATCGTTGTTTTCTCTATAGGCCCAGATCCTGTGAGATGGCATCGGCTCAGCAGAGGAGCCCCACCACAGATCCCCGGCGCCCCTATCCCTAGCAGGTAACTATGAGTTTTACTTCCCTCGGTCTGGCCGAACCCTTGTTGCGTGCCGTTGCCGAGCAAGGCTACGACACCCCGTCTCCCATCCAGCAACAAGCGATCCCGGCCGTCCTGGCTGGCCGTGACCTGATGGCCGCCGCCCAGACCGGGACCGGCAAGACCGCAGGCTTTACCCTGCCGATGCTGCAGCGCCTCACCGAGAGCAAGCGCAAAGTATCCCCGAACCGCATTCGCGCCCTGGTGCTGACCCCGACCCGCGAGCTGGCCGCCCAGGTGGGCGAGAGCGTGCGCAACTACGGCAAGCACCTGCCGATCCGCAGCCACGTCGTCTTCGGCGGCGTCAGCATCAACCCGCAGATGATGGCAACCCGCCGTGGTCTGGACGTGCTGGTGGCCTGCCCGGGTCGCCTGATGGATCTCTACAACCAGAACGCCGTCAAGTTCGACGAAGTGGAGATCCTGGTGCTGGATGAAGCGGACCGCATGCTCGATATGGGCTTCATCCGCGACATCCGCCGCATTCTGGCCCTGTTGCCGAAGAAGCGCCAGAACCTGCTCTTCTCCGCCACCTTCGCCGAGGAAATTCGCGAGTTGGCCACCGGCCTGCTGGATAACCCGGCGGTGATCGAAGTGGCGCCGCGCAACAGCACCGCCGAGCGTATCGAGCAGCTGGTGCACCCGTGCGACAAGGCCAACAAGATCGCGCTGCTGAGCCACCTGGTCACCAGCAACGACTGGCAGCAGGTACTGGTGTTCACCCGCACCAAGCACATGGCCAACCGTGTTGCCGAGACCCTCGACAAGAACGGCGTCAGCGCCGCCGCCATCCACGGCAACAAGAGCCAGGGTGCTCGTACCCGCGCCCTTGCCGGTTTCAAGGAAGGTAGCGTCAAGGTGCTGGTCGCGACCGACATCGCCGCCCGTGGTCTGGACATCGACAAGTTGCCGCAAGTGGTCAACTTCGAGCTGCCGAACGTGGCGGAAGACTATGTGCACCGCATCGGCCGTACCGGCCGTGCCGGCGCAGCCGGTCACGCCATCTCCCTGGTCGCCGCCGATGAAGGCAAGCTCATCAAGGCCATCGAGCGTCTGACCAAGCAGAACATTCCTTGCGAGCAGGTGGCCGGTTTTGAAGCCTCCCGCGAGACCCTCGACAACATCGCTCGTGGTATCGGCGCGCCGCTGCGCAAAGAGCCCCGCGATCCGAGTGAGCAGCGCCGTGCGCCGCGCCCGCAGGGTCAGGGCCAGCGTCAGGGTGCCGGTCGTTCTGCCTCCAATGGCAATGCAGGTGGTGCCCGTACCGGTAACGGTGGCAAACCCAAGCCGCAAGGTGGTCAGCGTCCCGCCGATGGCGCCGCCAAACCGGCCCAGGCTCGTCGTCCCCGCCGCGCCAGCCACAACCAGTAAGCGACTCGGGAGCCAGGCTCCCCAGTTATTCGCTGATAAAAAAGCCCCGCCATTCTGGCGGGGCTTTTGTTTTTCTGGCCGGCAGTGAAGCGGTCAAAGGAGGAGCGCCGTGATCAAGATGTACGCCGCACTTACCAGGATCACGCCGAAGGTCAGCCCCATCCCCACCACCCGGTAGCGGAAGTTCTCCGGTGTGCGGCTCATGCCAAAGGCGTGACAGAGGCGACCACACAGCAAGCTGGCCCCCAGCAGATGGATGAGCCAGGGTGTCTGGCTGGAGGTTTCGACAAAATAGATCAGCAGTAGGGCCAGGGGAACATATTCGGCAAAGTTGGCGTGCACCCGCATGGCCCGCAGCATGGCGGGATCATCGCCATGCCCCAGCGCCACTCCCCGACGGTGGCGGGTGCGAATGGTACGCTCGCCGAGCAAGACGAAGAGCAAGGCGAGCAGGGCCGCGTAGATGGGCACTATGGTCATGGTATCTGGCTCTCTGGTTGATGTGTTTGCCTGGATATTGCTTGGCGCCTCAATGGCTTGCCTCTGAGGGTAGCAGCAGGATGTGGCGAGTGGCGCAACCAGCTGCTGAGGGCGCCTGGGACCAGATCACAAAAAGCCCCGCCAACTTATGCTGGCGGGGCTTTTCAATGTGGGACATTCAAGGCGGGTAAGGATCAGAGCGCGGGCAGCATGCCGAGGCTGACGCTCACCTGGACACCGACGATCAGCACCCCCATGGCGCCGGCGAGACCCAGCGCAACCACGCCGCCCGGAACCCGGTAATGGTGCGCCTCGGCCTGCTTGCGGCTTTGCCACACCAGAGCCACCGGCAGCAGCACCGCCAGCACCGCCAGGGCGATGGCAGCATAACCCAACGCCATGATGAAGCCCTGCGGGAAGTAGAGGGCAAACAGCAGGGGCGGCACGAAGGTGATCATGCCGGTCTGGCTGCGGCCCTGCCAGTTGTCCTTGCGGCGGGTCACCTTGGCCATGAAGTCAAACAGCCCGAGCGTCACCCCGAGGAAGGAGGTGGCGAGCGCCAAGTCAGCAAAGAGATGCATCGCCTGATTGAAGGCGGGCCAGTTCACCAGGTTGCCGACGCTGGCGAGCAGGCTGTCGAGCGCCCCGCCGGTCTGGATCAGGCTCTGCTGGCCGAGCAGGCCCAGGATCGCCACCTGCCACAGCACGTAGAGGATAAGCGGCAGGGCAGAGCCCCACACGAAGACTCGGCGCAACTGCTTGGGGCAGTCGCCGAGGTAGAGCATGACGCTCGGGATGGAGCCGTGGAAACCGAACGAGGTAAAGATGACCGGCAGCCCCGCCAGCAGCAAGCCCTGGCCGAGCGGCATGGAGAGCAGGTGCTGCCCCTCGGCGCGGGGCAGCAGCAGCGCCAGCACCCCTACCATGATCACCAGTTTGACGGTGAACATCAGTCGATTGAGGTAATCCACCTGCTTGGTGCCCACACACACCATGCCACCGAACAGCAGGGTGAAGGCCCAGGCCGCTTGCTCCTGGCTGACGGTGGTGCCCGCATCCGCCAGCGCCTGGGCCAGCAGGCTGCTGCCGCCGCTGATGTAGGCGGAGGCCAGGGAGTAGAACAGCATCAATATGCAGAAGGAGGCGATGCGCTTGCCCCAGGGGCCGAGCAGGTGATCCGCCAGTTGGTGCAGGTACCACTTGCCGGTATTGAGGCTGGCCTCCACCTGCAGCATGGCGGTGAAGGCCATCAGGGCCCAGAGCCCGACCATCAGCGCCAGGGTGGCGGGGCCGCCCAGAGACGAGGAGGCCAGTGGCAGGGCCAGCATGCCGGCGCCTATGGTGGTGCCGGCTATCAGCAGCGTACAACCCAGGGTTTTGGTATTCATGGTGTCCATCCAGATAGAGAAACTGCGTAGTAAAAAAAGCGTGCCAGTGGCGGTGTCAGCCAGGTGCCTCCGGGGGCGGGACCGGAGGCTAGCAATATCGGAGTGGACGCATCGTTACGAAAAATCCGTGGGTTGTAAAAGATGGTTGCCACGTTAACGGATCAAAAAAGTGGAAACAAGCCTGTAAAGGCGGATTTTGTACTGCGAGGTGGCAATAGGTGGAAATAAAAGATGACAGCAGACGGTATTGACTGGTGGAAAAGCGCGCCGGCGTGGCAGGAGAGCGCCGGCACGTGAGGGGCGTCAGCGGCGACGCTTGAGGGTGCGGCTCACACAGTGCAGGCCAGCGCGGTAGTGGCCGTTGATGGCCTCGAAGGCGAGGGCAAGGGCCTGGGCAGCCAGGGCGTCGTGCTGCTGGGGCAGGGAGTTGATGCCAAAGGGGAGGAAGTCCAGCAGCCGATCGTCCCCGAAGGTGGCCATGGCAATCTGGCTCATGTCTGCTTCCTGCTCCAGCAGATAGTCGAGCACCCCCTCCATCAATATGTAGGAGGTGGCGACCAGCGCCTCGGGCAATTGGCCGAGGCGCTGGTGCAGTTCTTTGATCAGGCGATAGCCCTCGGCGCGGGAGAAGTGGGCCCCCTCGCAGACATGGGGTGTCAGCAGGGCGGCGCTGGCGTGGCTGCTCAGCGCCTGCTCGAAACCGGCGCGGCGCTCCTGGCTGATCGTGAGGCCTGGCAGCGCGGTGATCAGGGCCACATGGCGAAGGGTGGCGGTGAGCAGGGAGGCGGTGAGATCGCAGCTCGCCTTCTGGTTTTCACTCGCTACCGTGATGAAGTGGTCGGCGGCCAGGGCCCGATCGATGGCCAGGATTTGCACGCCATGGGCCTGCTGCTCTCGATAGAAAGGATCCGCTGGCGGCAGGCAGCTCGCCACCAGCAGCGCATCCACATGGCGGCTGACCAGCATTCTGGCCAGCTCCTTCTCGGTATCCGGCTCGTCTTCCGAGCAGACGATCAGCAGCTGATAGCCCTGAGCCCGCGCGCCCTGCTCGAGGCGCTTGGCGAGCTTGGCATAGCTGGCATTCTCAAGGTCCGGCAGGATGAAACCCAGGGTCCTGGTCTGGCCGCCGCGCAGGGAGGCGGCGCGGCTGTCCGGCTGATAGTTGTGGGCATGGACCACGGCCATCACCTTGTCACGGGTGGCCTGGCTGATGCGATATTGATCCGCCTTGCCGTTGATCACATAGCTGGCGGTGGTACGCGAGACACCGGCCAGGGCGGCGATTTCATCCAGTTTCATCATATTGGCTCTGTTTGAGTTGCAAGGCCCGCGACGGTTTCAGGTGGGGGCACCGAAAAGTGTGCGCGGGATCATATCATTGAAAAGCACTCTCCGTGGGATCTTGAACAATTGGCTGAAACGATTCAGTCTTAGTGTAAGTGAAACGATTCAGCTTGTCAGTAAGCGATGAATGTTCGACCAGGAAATGCCGAGATGGCCTACCAGGGGGGAGATTCCCGTCTATTGTCAGCAGGCAAATTACCCGAAATCCAAGTTGAGTTGAGCCGGTGTGCCGCGAGGCGAAGCCGGACCTGATGGAGAATCTCTATGTTGAAGTTGGCGCGACAGCAAATCCTGCTGGGACAATCGGTGGCAACCAAGGCGGACGCCATCGCCCTGCTGGCAGGCAAACTGACCGATGCGGGTCTGGTGGAGGCCGGTTATGTGGACGGCATGCTGGCGCGGGAAGCCCAGCACGCCACCTACCTTGGCAGCGGCATCGCCATTCCCCACGGCACCACGGACACCCGTCATCTGGTCAAGAGCACCGGCGTCATGGTGGCCCAGTTCCCTCAGGGGATCGAATGGGACGATGGACAGATTGCCTATGTGGCCATCGGCATCGCCGCCAAGTCGGACGAGCATCTGGGCATCTTGCGCCAGCTCACCCATGTGCTGGGTGACGAGCAGGCTGCCGCTCAATTGAGAGAGGCCACCGATGAAGAGACCATCATCAACATCCTGACCGGTGCAAGTGCGGCGAAAGAGGTGCAATACCTGACCCTGGCGGATTTCCCGGCCGACGATCGCGACCAGCTGCTGCTGGGGGCTGCCGCCCGCGCCAAATCTGCCGGTTGGGGGGAGGCCGCCATGGTGACCTCCCTGCTGGCAAGCGAGCCCGCCTATCTGGGGGAGGGGATCTGGCTGGCCCGTGCGCAAGCGGCCCAGACCGGCTGGGTGCTGGCGACCCCGAGCAGCGCGCTCAGTGCAGGGGCTCTGCCCGTCAGCGCCCTGCTGCTGCTGTGCGCCGCAGATAGCAGCCATCTGCCCCAACTGGAGAACCTGGCCAAGCTTGCCGCCGCCGGTCAGCTTGGGACGCTCGCAGGGAGCGACGGTCTGGCCATGCTGCAGGCAGGTCCGGCGAGCGGTCTCTCCGACACTTTCACCATCATCAACCCCCATGGCCTGCACGCCCGTCCGGGCGCCATGCTGGTCAAGGTGGCCAAGGAGTATGCATCCGACATTCGCGTGGCGAACCTGGATGGCAGCGGTGAAGCGGTCTCCGCCAAGAGCCTGATGAAGGTCATCGGTCTGGGTGTCAAGTGTGGTCACCGTCTGGCGTTTCGTGCCGAAGGGGCCGATGCCGAGGCGGCCCTCAAGGGGATAGGCGAGGCCATTGCCGCCGGTCTGGGCGAGGGGGCGCACTGATGGACATCGTTACCATCACCCTCAATCCGGCGCTGGATCTCACCACCCGTCTCGAGGCGATGAGCCTCGGCGAGGTAAACCTGGTGAGCGAAGCCAACTTGCGCGCCGCGGGCAAGGGGATCAACGTCGCCATGGTGCTCAAAGACCTTGGCCGTGACGTGGGCCTGACCGGCTGGCTCGGGACTGACAATCAGCAGAGCTTCGTCTCCCTGTTTGAAGCGCGGGCCCTGGACGATCATTTCGTGCGCGTGGCAGGCAGCACCCGGATCAACGTGAAGATCTCCGAGCAATCGGGCCGGGTCACGGATCTCAATCTGCCGGGGCTCACCGTGCATCAGGCAGAAGTGGCCGCGCTGGAGGCCGAGATAGAGAAGCTGGCGCCACGCGCCGACTGGTTCGTGCTGGCGGGCAGCCTGCCCAAGGGCGTCGAGCCTGGCTACTGCGCCCGTCTCATCAGCCTGCTCAAGGCCAAAGGCAAGCAGGTGATCTTCGATTGCAGCGGCGCGGCCCTCACCGAAGGGATCAAGGCTGCACCGACCCTGGTCAAACCCAATCTGGAGGAGCTTGAGCAGTGGGCCGGTCGCCCCGTCGAGACCCTCGCCGAGCAGGCCGAGTGTGCCCGTGCCCTGCAGGCCGCCGGGATCCCCCATGTGGTGATCTCCAATGGCGCTGACGGCCTGGTCTGGTTTGGCCCCGATGCCACCTGGCAGGCCATTCCGCCGCGCATGCAGGTGGTCAGCACGGTCGGTGCCGGCGACTCTCTGGTAGCGGGGCTGGCCCATGGCCTCAGCCTTGGCTGGGCGCCGGAGCAGACCCTGCGTCTGGCCACCGCCGTCTCTGCCTTGGCGGTGAGCCAGGTGGCGGTCGGCTTTGACGATATCAAGGTACTCACCCCCTTACTCGAGCTGGTGCGCGTACAGCGTCTGGATGACCTGGCACCGGCTCAATCCAACCCCCTTTCGATGACACACTCAGGAGATGCCCAATGAAAGCAATTCTGGTTACGGCTTGCCCGGCGGGCATTGCCACCAGCTTTCTCGCTGCAAAACGGATAGAACAGCAGGCCAAACTGGCGGGCTGGGAGCTTATCCTCGATGTCGGCTCCAGCGTACAACCTCGCCAGGTTCCCTCGAAAGAGCAGATTGCCGCCGCCGAACTGGTGCTGGTAGTCGCAAGTGCCCCGGTGGATCTCGCCGCCTATGACGGCAAGCGCCTCTATCAGGGCAGCATGGATCTGGCGCTGCAGGATCCTGCCGCCCTGCTGGAGGCAGCCGCGAGCGGTGCCAGCCTCTATCGCCACCAGGCCGCGCCCGCCGTTGCCAATGCCGCCGCCAAGGCGGCCAGCGGTGCCAAGCGCATAGTTGCGGTCACTGCCTGTCCGACCGGGGTGGCCCACACCTTCATGTCGGCGGAAGCGCTGGAGACCATGGCCAAGCAGCTGGGTCATCAGATCCGCGTCGAAACCCAGGGCTCGGTCGGTGCCCAGAACGCCCTGACCGCCGATGAGATCGCCGCCGCCGATCTGGTGTTCCTCGCCACCGACATCGAGGTGGACATGGCCCGCTTCGACGGCAAGCCCGTCTATCGCACCAGCACGGGCGCTGCCCTGAAGAAGACCCGCGCCGAGCTCGACAAGGCCTGGACAGAGGCGAAGACCTATCGTCACAGCGGCGCTGCCGCGGCCAAGAAAGAGGAGAAGGCCGGCCCCTACAAACACCTGCTGACCGGTGTCTCCTTCATGCTGCCCATGGTGGTGGCCGGTGGTCTCATCATCGCGCTCTCCTTCATCTTCGGTATCGAGGCGTTCAAGGAAGAGGGGACGCTCGCGGCGGCCCTGATGAAGATCGGCGGCGGCTCCGCCTTCGCCCTGATGATCCCGGTACTGGCCGGTTACATCGCCTACTCCATCGCCGACCGTCCGGGTCTCGCCCCCGGCATGATTGGCGGTATGCTGGCCAGCTCGCTCGGCGCCGGTTTCCTCGGCGGCATAGTTGCCGGTTTCCTCGCCGGTTACAGCGCCAAGTACCTGAGTGACAAGGTGCGCCTGCCGGTGACCCTGGAAGCGCTCAAGCCCATCCTCATCATTCCGTTGGTGGCCAGCCTGTTTACCGGTCTCGTCATGATCTACGTGGTGGGCGGCCCGGTGGCCGGCATCATGAATGCCATGACCGAGTTCCTGAACAACATGGGCTCCGCCAACGCCGTGCTGCTGGGTGTCATCATCGGCGCCATGATGTGCTTCGACATGGGTGGCCCGGTCAACAAGGCGGCCTATGCCTTTGGGGTCGGCCTGCTCGCCTCCAAGACCTATGCCCCCATGGCTGCGGTGATGGCCGCCGGCATGGTGCCGGCCCTGGGGATGGGGATCGCGACATTCCTGGCCAGCAAGAAGTTCATCAAAGCGGAGCAGGAAGCGGGCAAGGCCTCCTTCGTGCTGGGTCTGTGCTTCATCTCCGAGGGGGCCATCCCGTTTGCGGCCAAGGATCCGATGCGGGTCATCCCGGCCTGCATGGTGGGTGGTGCCCTGACCGGTGCGCTCTCCATGCTGTTCGGCTGCGAACTGGTGGCGCCCCACGGTGGCCTGTTCGTGCTCTTCATCCCGAACGCCATCAGCAACGTGCTGATGTATATCGTGGCGATTGCGGCGGGATCGCTGTTGACCGGCGTCTCCTACGCCATGCTCAAGCGCGGCGAGGAGCAGGCCAAGCTGGCAACGGCCTGATTGACGTCCATCCGATGAATGACAAGGCGGCCTGTAGGCCGCCTTTTGTTTTGGTGGGGTGCAGGGAAGGGGTTAAAAATCCCAGCCGGGCTGTGCTTGCGGTTCGCTGGGGGCACCTTCCTGTGCCTTGCGACGAGCGGCCTCGACCCGTGCCTTGCGGTTGCGGCACAGGCGCATCACCTCCTGCTGCTGGGCCGGGGTCATGGCGAGCCAGTTGAAGCGCTCTTCCCGACTGCGCAGGCACCCCTTGCAATATCCCTTGTTGTTCACTTCGCAGATCCCGACGCAGGGGCTCGTCAGGGGGAAGATTTCGAGCTGTTCCATCCACGCCCTCTCACATCTTGTCACCTTGTTATAACCCAGAAGATCCCCTTTGGAGAAATAGGGCGTCCGGGGGTGGATGGCGTTTGCTTTCCCCCGGCAAATTTGGCATCTTCCCCGCCGTGCAAGACGCTCGGTGTTATATGAGGACATATGAATAAACATGCGTACTGGCTGGCCGCCGCCGTGGTCGGGTTGGCCGGTTGTGCGGGCAACCCTGAACCGGTCAAGGTGCCCCAGAAGAAGGCGGGATCCGGATGTTTTCTGAACTGCGAGGTGCCGGAGAATCTGGGCAAGCAGTATCTGGATGGTGCCCTGCCAGGGGATCTGGTGCGGGTGGAGCGCGTCAACAGTCGCCAGCGTGCCGACTACAGCAAGTTCGGCCCCCAGAGTCGGCTGGTGCTGGAGCGCTCCGGCAAGATGACCCGTCGTTATGGTGAGCTCTATCGCCAGCTTTCCCGCTGGGTGGCCAATGGCGGTGATCCTGCCTACATCACCCAGTACGGTATCAGCCTGGCCCAGCTCGGCGGCGCCGATCGCATGGGCAACGTGCTCTTTACCGGCTACTACTCGCCGGTGCTGGAAGTGCGCCACCGCCCGGATGCCAAGTACAAGTACCCCATCTATGCCATGCCCAAGTGCGGTGGCCGTTGCCCGAGCCGTGCCGAGATCCACCAGGGAGCGCTGGCCAACCGGGGGCTGGAGCTGGGTTACAGCAAGTCTCTTATCGACAACTTCCTGATGGACGTGCAGGGTTCAGGCTTCGTGCACTACGGGGATGACGACCGGCTGCAATACCTGGGTTACAGCGGCAAGAACGGCCACGGCTACGTGAGTATCGGCCGGGTGCTGATCGACCGGGGAGAGGTGCCCAAGGAGCAGATGTCCATGAAGGCCATCAAGGAGTGGGCCAACAGCAAGCCGGAGGAGAGCGTCAAGGAGCTGGTAGAGCAGAACCCGTCTTATGTCTTCTTCGAACGTCGCCCCACCAATGATGTGATCGGCGCCGCCGGCATTCCGCTGCTGCCACTGGCGGCGGTGGCGGCCGACAAGACATTGCTGCCGATGGGCACGCCCATCCTGGCTGAGGTGCCGCTGCTCGACAAAGCCGGCAACTGGACCGGCAAACACCAGTTGCGGCTCTTGATCGCATTGGATGTGGGCGGCGCGGTGAAGAGAGGACACCTGGATCTCTACCACGGCATGGGGGAGAAGGCCGGTATGGCCGCGGGTCACTACAAACACTTTGGCCGGGTCTGGAAGCTGGGCCTGCACCACGGGCCGACCGCCGCCCCCTGGCTGTGATCCTTTGATGGTACGGGCGTCTGCACAGGGCGCCCTTAAGAGAAGTTCAAGAAGCAAAAAAGCCGCCGGATTTGCTCCGGCGGCTTTTTATTGGCTGTGATTTGCCAGCCCGTAGTGGCGTCAGCCCTTCTGGATGTCCAGCCGGATGGCACCCACCGGCTGGCAGCAGCAGGGCAGGCACTCTCCCTGCGAGACAAACGCCAGCGGCACGGCGGCGTAGTGCACCGAGCCTGCCAGCAAGGGCGTGCGGCAAGCGCCGCAATAGCCGCTGCGGCACTGGAACTCCACGTGATGACCGTGGCGCTCCAGAGTCTCCAGCACGCTCTCGCCGGGATGGGCGTGCAGCACGCCATCCTGGGTATGCACCCGTGGCGAGCCTGCTTCGCTCTGCGCGGGGACCGCGTGCGGGGCAGGGGTCAGCGTGCCGGTGGCATCACTCACAGCTCGAAGTCACCCAGGTCGTCTGCGTGCACTTCGCTGTCGATCTGGCCGACCAGATAGGAGCTCACCTCCACTTCCTGGGGCGCCACCTGCACGTTGTCGGAGGACAGCCAGGTGTTGATCCAGGGAATGGGGTTTTGCTTGGCACCAATGAAGGCGGGTTGCAGGCCGACCGCGCTCATGCGCAGGTTGGTGATGTACTCCACGTACTGGCAGAGGATGTCCTTGTTCAGGCCGATCATGGAGCCATCCTGGAACAGGTACTCGGCCCACTCTTTCTCCTGCTCGGCTGCTTCCTTGAAGATGTCGAAGCAGGCTTGCTCGCACTCGGCGGCAATCTCGGCCATCTCGGGATCGTCCAGGCCATTGCGCATCAGGTTCAGCATGTGCTGGGTGCCGGTCAGGTGAAGGGCTTCATCGCGGGCGATCATCTTGATGATCTTGGCGTTGCCTTCCATCAGTTCGCGCTCGGCGAAGGCAAACGAACAGGCGAAGCTGACGTAGAAGCGGATCGCCTCCAGGGCATTGACGCTCATCAGGCACAGGTAGAGCTTCTTCTTCAGGCCGCGCAGGTTGATGGAGACCTCGCGGCCCGCCACGCGGTGGGTACCTTCACCGTGCAGGTGGTAGAGCGCGGTCGCCTCGATCAGATCGTCGTAGAAGTGGCTGATGGAGCCGGCACGCTTGAGGATCTGCTCGTTGGTCACGATGTCGTCGAACACCTGCCCCGGGTTGTTGACGATGTTGCGGATGATGTGGGTGTAGGAGCGAGAGTGGATGGTCTCGGAGAAGGCCCAGGTCTCGATCCAGGTCTCCAGCTCCGGGATGGAGACCAGTGGCAGCAGCGCCACGTTCGGGCTGCGACCCTGGATGGAATCCAGCAGGGTCTGGTACTTCAGGTTGGAGATGAAGATGTGCTGCTCATGGGGTGGCAGGGCCTGATAGTCGATGCGATCGTGGGACACATCCACCTCTTCCGGACGCCAGAAGAAGGAGAGTTGCTTCTCGATCAGTCGCTCGAAGATGTCGTGCTTTTGCTGATCATAACGGGCCACGTTGACCGACTGGCCGAAGAACATCGGCTCCTTGAGCTGGTCGTTTTGGGTCTGGCAGAACGTTGAATAAGCCATGGTGATTTGAATGTCTTGAATGAGAGGAGACAGGAGGGCGGGAGCTTCATGCTCCCGCCCGGTTCATCAGATCGTGCAGCGACTTATATTTTACAAGCCCCGCCGGCGCAACCGTCGTCTTGCAGATCGGTCTGGGCATCGTCCGCACCATCACGGGTGTTGTGATAGTAGAGGGTCTTGAGGCCGTATTTGTAGGCGGTCAGCAAGTCCTTGAGCAGCTGCTTCATCGGGACCTTGTTGCCTTCGAAACGGGCCGGATCGTAGTTGGTGTTGGCGGAGATCGCCTGATCCACAAACTTCTGCATGATGCCGACCAGCTGCAGGTAGCCATCGACGCTCGGCTGTTTCCACAGCAGTTCGTACTGATCCTTCAGGCGGTGATACTCGGGCACCACCTGCTTGAGGATGCCGTCCTTGGAGGCCTTGACCGACACCAGGCCGCGCGGCGGCTCGATGCCGTTGGTGGCGTTGGAGATCTGGCTGGAGGTCTCGCTTGGCATCAGGGCGGTCAGGGTGGAGTTGCGCAGACCCACGGTCTTTATCTCTTCACGCAGGGTTTCCCAGTCCAGATGCAGCGGCTCGTTGCACAGCACATCGAGATCCTTTTTATAGGTATCGATGGGCAGGATCCCCTGAGCGTAGGTGGTCTCGTTGAAGGCCGGGCAGGGGCCGAATTCGCGGGCCAGCTGCACGGAGGCCTTCAGCAGGTAGTACTGGATCGCCTCGAAGGTACGGTGAGTCAGCGCCAGACCGGAACCGTCGGAGTAGCGGGCACCGTTCTTTGCCAGGTAGTAGGCGTAGTTGATGACGCCGATCCCCAGGGTGCGGCGGTTCATGCTGCCCTTCATCGCAGCCTTGAGCGGGTAGTCCTGATAGTCGAGCAGGGCATCCAGGGCGCGCACGGCGAGATCCGCCATCTCTTCCAGGTCTTCCAGCTTCTCGATGGCGCCGAGGTTGAAGGCAGACAGGGTGCACAGGGCGATCTCGCCCTCTTCGTCATCCACGTTGTTGAGCGGCTTGGTGGGCAGCGCAATCTCGAGGCAGAGGTTGGACTGACGCACCGGCGCCACGCTCGGATCGAACGGGCTGTGGGTGTTGCAGTGATCCACGTTCTGGATGTAGATGCGACCGGTGCCGGCGCGTTCTTGCATCATCAGGGAGAAGAGATCCACCGCCTTGAGGGTCTTCTTGCGAATGCTCGGATCCTGCTCGTATTTGACGTAGAGCTGCTCGAACTTGTCCTGATCCGCGAAGAAGGCGTCGTACAGACCCGGGGCATCGGACGGGGAGAACAGTGTGATGTCGCCGCCCTTGATCAGGCGCTGGTACATCAGCTTGTTGATCTGCACGCCGTAGTCCATGTGACGGACCCGGTTCTCTTCCACGCCGCGGTTGTTCTTCAGTACCAGCAGGCTTTCCACCTCGGTGTGCCACAGGGGGTAGAACAGGGTGGCGGCACCGCCGCGCACGCCGCCCTGTGAGCAGCACTTCACGGCAGTCTGGAAGTATTTGTAGAAGGGGATGCAGCCGGTGTGGAATGCTTCGCCGCCACGGATGGGGCTGCCGAGACCCCGGATGCGACCGGCGTTGATGCCGATGCCGGCACGCTGGGAGACGTAACGGACGATGGCGCTGGCGGTGGCATTGATGGAGTCCAGGCTGTCATCGCACTCGATCAGCACGCAGGAGCTGAACTGACGGGTCGGGGTGCGCACGCCGCTCATGATGGGGGTCGGCAGCGAGATCTTGAAGGTCGAGACCGCATCGTAGAAGCGCTTGATGTAGTCCAGGCGGGTATCTTTCGGATACTTGGAGAACAGGCAGGCCGCCACCAGGATGTAGAGGAACTGCGGGCTCTCGTAGATCTCGCCGGTGACCCGGTTCTGCACCAGGTACTTGCCTTCCAGCTGCTTGACCGCCGCGTAGGAGAAGTCCATGTCACGCCAGTGATCCAGGTAGCCGTTCAGCTCCTCGAATTCGGCCTGGGTGTAGTCGGTCAGCAGGTGCTTGTCATACTTGCCCATGTCCACCAGACGGGCGACGTGCTGGTAGAGGTGGGGCGGCTCGAACTGGCCGTAGGCCTTCTTGCGCAGGTGGAAGATGGCCAGACGGGCGGCCATGTACTGGTAATCCGGGCTCTGTTCGGAGATCAGGTCAGCAGCGGCCTTGATGACGGTTTCGTGGATGTCGGCGGTACGGATACCGTCATAGAACTGGATGTGGGACTTGAGCTCCACCTGGGAGACCGACACGTTGTCGAGCTTCTCGGCGGCCCAGTCGAGCACACGGTGAATTTTATCCAGATCGATGGGTTCTTTGTGGCCGTTACGCTTCGTCACAAACAAGTTCATTGGCTGATGACCTTTAGTTGATTCCCGAAAAACCATGGCGCCACGCATCCAGGGCGCCATTCTCGATGGTGGCCTGGGGGCGAAGTGCGCCATGAATCACAAGATATAGTGTTATTTTAAATTCGAACTACAAGATAGTGAGGTCGACACCGCATTGCAATCTGTGGATAACGCATTAGCTGTGGATAAATTGTGGGTGTTCGGGCCCGAGTTAGTGACTGCTCACAGTGAGTGGGTTTTCATCCGTCCGATCCGGCAAATGCAAGTCTGATGATCGAACATGGAAAATTTAAATAACTTTTTTTGCTTGCGAAAGGAGGGGGTTTTTACTAGCAAATTCAGCCTGGTTATCCCTTGTGCAGCCTGGGTCAAAAGCTGTCCGATCCCCGTTGGCACACGGTTGTCACCACCTCGAAAAAGGGGGCACATCAGCGCCCCCTGTCATGACCATAGCGTGGCTCCAGGAGTGAGCGTCGTGCTCATCTGGCCACCCCATGGCGTTAAAGTTGCCCCGATGATCCACCTATGCCGTGCCGTGTTCAGGTCAGTTCGTAGCGCAGCCAGTGGTGCAACGCCTGCACGGTGTCAAACTGCAGATCTGCGCCCCAGTCGGCGGGATCCTCGTCATCGCTCAGATAGCCCCAGCCCGCCACCGCAGTGCGCATGCCGGCGTTGCGTCCCGCCTCGATGTCACGCACGTGATCCCCCACGTAGAGGCAATGGGTGGCGTCGACGCCCAGTTGCTCGCAGGCAAAGTACATGGGGGCAGGGTCTGGCTTGCGCACCGGCAGGGTATCGGCACTGACCGTCACGCCGCAGCTGGCAAGCTCGGGCAGGGCGGCCAGCAGCGGCTTCGTGAGAAAGCCCGGCTTGTTGGTGACGATGCCCCAGGGCAGCTTCTTCTCATCGAGCCATTCGATGAGATCCAGCATCCCCTCATAGGGGCGGGTGCCGACACAGAGGTTGGCCGCGTAATGGTCGAGCAGGGCGGTGCGCAGGCGGCTTGCACCCAGCTCTTCCAGCAGATCCTCCCCCAGGCCTGCCTTGAGCAACCCGAGCGCCCCGTGGGAGGTGGTCTGGCGGATGATGGCTTCGGGCAGCGGGGCAAAGCCTTCGCTCACCAGCACATGGTTGACTGCGGCGCCGAGATCAGGGGCCGTGTCGAGCAGGGTGCCGTCGAGATCGAACAGCACGCAGCGCAGGGGGGCCTTGTCGGTGCTCATCAGCCTTGCTCCGGGCGCGCGAACGCCACCATGTAGTTGACGTCGACGTTCTTGCCGAGTTTGAAGCTGTTGGACAGCGGCGCGTAGTGAACGCCGCTCATGTCCCGTACCAGCAGGCCTGCGGCTTCCCCCATGCGACACAGCTCGGCGGGCGTGATGAACTTTTTGTGGTCGTGGGTACCCTTGGGCACCATTTTGAGCAGGTACTCGGCCCCCAGGATCATCATCAGGTAGGCTTTCGGGTTGCGATTGATGGTAGAGACGAACACCTTGCCGCCCGGTCGTACCAGGGTGGCGATGGCGCGCAGTACCGAGGCGGGATCCGGCACGTGTTCCAGCATCTCCATGCAGGTGACCACGTCATACTGGCCCGGGGCCTCGGCGGCATGAGCTTCGGCGGTCATCTGGCGATATTCGAGCTCTACACCCTGCTCCAGGGCATGAAGGCGGGCAACCCCGAGGGGCTCTTTGCCCATGTCGATGCCGGTCACACGAGCCCCCCGGCGGGCCATGCTCTCGGAGAGGATGCCGCCGCCGCAGCCGATGTCGAGCACGCGTTTGCCAAACAGGCCGCCGCTCTTGTCGGTGATCCAGTCAAGGCGCACCGGGTTTATCTGATGCAGGGGTTTGAACTCGCCCTCCATGTCCCACCAGCGGGAGGCGATGGCTTCAAATTTGGCGATTTCTGTCAGATCGACATTGGCATCACTGTTCATTTTTCGATGATCCTGTGGCAGGGCGCGCAGCGGGCAGGGCGCGCGCAATCTATTGTCCTGGCGGGCATTATAACGGACGGACTTGGTCACACCAGCCCGACGTGCTACCCGGATTTGTGGCTTAAGGTATTTGGCTCAGTGTGTTACCATGTCGCGCTGTTTAAGCCAAAGAACAACTAATTAGGGATTAAGGCTTTCTATGAGCGATCTGGCCAGAGAGATCACGCCGGTCAACATCGAAGAAGAGCTCAAGAGTTCCTATCTGGATTACGCCATGAGCGTGATCGTAGGACGAGCTCTGCCGGATGTGCGTGATGGCTTGAAACCGGTTCACCGCCGCGTTCTGTTTGCTATGAACGAGTTGGGGAACGACTGGAACAAGCCCTATAAGAAATCGGCCCGTGTGGTCGGTGACGTAATCGGTAAATATCACCCGCATGGCGACAGCGCCGTGTATGACACCATTGTCCGGATGGCGCAGGATTTCTCCATGCGTTACATGCTGGTCGATGGTCAGGGCAACTTCGGTTCGGTCGATGGCGACAACGCTGCGGCCATGCGTTACACCGAAGTGCGGATGGCGCGCATCTCCCACGAGTTGCTGGCCGATCTGGACAAAGAGACAGTGGACTGGGTGCCGAACTACGACGGCACCGAGATGATCCCGGCTGTCATGCCCACCAAGGTACCCACCCTGTTGATCAACGGCTCCTCCGGTATCGCGGTGGGCATGGCGACCAACATTCCTCCTCATAACCTCACCGAGATAGTCAACGGCTGTCTGGCGTTGATCGAGAATGGCGCCCTCACCATTGACGAGCTGATGACCTATGTCACCGGGCCCGATTTCCCCACCGGCGGCATCATCAACGGGCGCTCCGGCATCATACAGGCCTACCGTACCGGTCGCGGCTCCGTCTATGTGCGAGCCAAGGCCGAGGTGGAAGTGGACGAGAAGACGAGTCGCGAGACCATCATCGTTCACGAGATCCCCTATCAGGTGAACAAGGCGCGGCTGATCGAGAAGATCGCCGAGCTGGTCAAAGAGAAGAAGGTCGAGGGCATCAGTGCCCTGCGCGATGAGTCTGATAAAGACGGCATGCGCATCGTTATCGAGATCAAGCGCGGCGAGTCCGGCGAGATTGTGCTGAACAATCTCTACAAGCACACCCAGATGCAGACCACGTTCGGCATCAACATGGTGGCGCTCGATAACAACCAGCCCAAGGTGATGAACCTTAAAGAGATCCTGGATGCCTTCCTGCTGCACCGCCGTGAGGTAGTGACCCGCCGGACCGTGTTCGAACTGCGCAAGGCGCGGGATCGGGCGCACATCCTGGAAGGTCTGGCGGTGGCGCTGGCCAACATAGACCCCATCATAGAGCTGATCCGCCACAGTGCGACCCCGGCGGATGCGAAAGCGGGCCTGGTTGCCAAGGGCTGGGAACTCGGCAACGTGGCCGCCATGCTGGAAAAAGCGGGCGACGACGCGGCGCGGCCGGAGTGGCTGGAGCCGGAATTCGGTATCCGTGAAGGGCAGTACTTCCTGACCGAGATCCAGGCCCAGGCCATCCTTGACCTGCGTCTGCACAAGCTGACCGGCCTCGAGCACGAGAAGATCCTGGAAGAGTACCAATCTCTGCTGGATCTCATCGCCGAGCTGCTGTTCATCCTGGCAAGCCCGGAACGCCTGATGGAAGTGATCCGCGATGAACTGCTGGCAGTGCGCGAGCAGTATGGCGACGAGCGTCGCACCGAGATCAGCATGTCCAGTGCCGAGATCAACATCGAAGATCTGATCACCCCGGAAGACGTGGTCGTCACCCTGTCTCACCAGGGCTATGTGAAGTATCAACCGCTCTCCGACTACGAGGCCCAGCGCCGGGGTGGTCGTGGCAAGTCGGCCACCCGGATCAAGGAAGAGGACTTTGTGGAGCGTCTGCTGGTGGCCAACACCCACGACACCATTCTGTGCTTCTCCACCCGTGGCAAGGTCTACTGGCTCAAGGTCTATCAGCTGCCGGAAGCGTCCCGTGGCGCCCGTGGTCGTCCCATCATCAACCTGCTGCCGCTGGAAGAGGGTGAGCGCATCACCGCCATCCTGCCGGTGAAGGAATATGATGCCGAGAAGTACGTCTTCTTCGCCACCGCCAACGGTACCGTGAAGAAGACCAGCCTGTCCGACTTCAGCCGTCCGCTATCCTCCGGTATTCGCGCCATCAACCTCAAAGAGGGTGATGAGCTGATCGGGGTGGACATCACCGACGGCAGCAACGAGATCATGCTCTTCTCCGACGCGGGCAAGGTGGTTCGCTTCGCTGAAGGCAGCGGTCGCGCCGATGCGGATGCCAGCGATGAAGTCGAGACCGACGACGACGCCGGCAACGACGATGATGGCAGCGACAACGGTGAAGGCACTGAAGGTACCGAAGGCACCGAAAACAAGGGTACCTTCAAGGGCGTGCGTCCCATGGGTCGTACAGCTGCCGGTGTGCGTGGCATCAAGCTGGGCGCCGGTGACAAGGTGGTCTCCCTTATCGTTCCGCGCGGGATCGGGGCCATCCTCACCGCCACCGAGAACGGTTACGGCAAGCGTACCGCACTGGACGAATACCCGACCAAGAACCGTGGTACCCAGGGCGTTCGCTCCATCAAGGTGGACGAGCGCAACGGCAAGGTGATCGATGCGATCCAGGTCGAAGATACCGACCAGATCATGCTGATCACCAATGGCGGCACCCTGGTCCGTACTCGTGTTGCCGAGGTGAGCGTCATTGGCCGTAACACCGGTGGTGTCCGTCTGATCCGTACCGGTGAAGACGAGACAGTGGTCGGTCTGCAGCGCATCGCCGAGAGCGACGAGGAAGAGAACGACGCTCTGGTCACTGAGGGCATGGCCATCGACGGCGAGCTGGTGGAAGGTGCAGAGACTGCGCCAGACGCCGGTGCTGCCGACGATGCTGGCTCCAGCGAAGAGGGTGTGGCTGACGACGAATAATCGTTACCTGCCTCGATAAAAAAGAGCGGCCCCCGGGTCGCTCTTTTTGTTTCTCCCGCCTTGATGTCATCCCAGCCGCGCTGAACTACCCGATACTGCCGACGTTCATCTCCTGTGCTGGCGCCGGATTTTCCCGATAAGGGCTCTCTTGCTCATTCAATCCTTCATCCCGACGTCATCTGGCTGTCATCCCGGCGGGACAGACTGCGGCTGTTCAGGTGGGACAAGGGCACGACCATGCCCGAGCCCGGCGTTGGCAATATCATCCAGAAGGAGCAGGGTATGACCAGTTGGATCATGTGGGAAATCTGGTGGAGCCGGATGTGGGGAGAGGATACCAGGGCATTGTCACATGATGAGCAGGAGGAGGTGGCTTATGAGCCCTCGCGCCTGCCGGCGGAGCTGATCGCACAGGGCAAGCCGGTGCGCCCTCATCCGCCAAGGCCCTGGGGCTGAGCTGCGATAACCGCAGTCATCAGAACAGGCGCAGCTGCTCGTTGGGGCGAATGAAGGCAGAGGTGTTGAGCGCGATATGGCGCTTGCCCAGCTGCAGCCGCTTGCTGATGAGCCGAAAGCGCTGGGCGAGCAAGTCGGCGAATTGCCCCTCTCCGCGCATGCGAGTCCCGAAGGCGGGGCTGTTGAGCGCCCCCCCTCTGCTTGCCCGCAACTGGTTCAGGATGGCCTCCTTCTGGCCGGGGTAGTGCTCTTCCAGCCAGTCGCAAAATAGGGTGGTCAGCTCGTGGGGCAGTCTCAGCAGGATATAGTCGGCGCAGCCAGCGCCTGCCTCCACGGCGCCCTTGATGATCTGCTCCAGCTCGGGCTCGTTGAGCCGTGGGATCATGGGGGCCGCCAGCACTCCCACAGGTATCCCGGCCTGTGTCAGCCTCTCGATGACCTTGAGCCGACCCGCTCCCGTGCTGGCGCGGGGCTCCAGCTGTCGCCTCAGTGTCTCGTTCAGGGTGGTGACCGACACCATCACCTGGCAGAGCCCCTCCCGGGCCAGCTCGGCCAGCAGATCGAGATCGCGCAATATCATGGCGCTCTTGGTGATGATCCCCACCGGATGGCGATGAGCCAGCATCACCTCCAGCAGCGCGCGGGTGAGACGATAGTGGTGCTCTATGGGTTGGTAGGGATCGGTATTGGCCCCGAGCACTATGGTCTGCGGCTGATAGGTTGGTTTGGCAAACTCCCTGCGCAGCAGCGCGGCGGCGTTCATCTTGGCAAACAGCCGGGTCTCGAAATCCAGGCCGGGGGAGAGCTCCAGATAGGCGTGGCTGGGTCTGGCGTAGCAGTAGATGCAGCCATGTTCGCAACCTTGATAGGGGTTGATGGAGCGGCCGAAGGGGACGTCCGGTGAGAGGTTGTGGCTGATGATGCTCTTGGCCTGGATCTCCCGCACCTCGGTTCGGGGTTGGGACGCACGAAATGCCGCCTCCCATTCCACGGCCTGCCAGCCATCGTCGACGACATCGATCTGTGGGCCGCTGAAACGGTGCTCGATATTGTGGGTGCTGCCTCGTCCTGCCATCTCATCACACCGGATACTGTTTATACATACAGTTATTTTGCTCGAGATAGTGCCAAACATCAAGTCCGGCCACTCTTCCCTTATTTCACTCGGTCAAAGAACGGGATCTCCTGCTTGATCTGTCGCTACATTTCGTTTACATAGACAAAATGCGAACTAGATCACGGAAATCATCATGAGCCCCACCACTTACCGCTGGCTGTTTATCGCCGTCATTGCCCTGGTCGCCTGGCGTCAGCTCCCGCTCTCCACCGAGCAGGAGCTGGCGGCGGCCAACCGCGCCTGGCGTGTGGGTCACTTCGAGCAGGCGACCGGTATCTGGCAGCCGCTGGCCGAGCAGGGCCAGCCCAGGGCGCAGGCACTGATGGGATGGAGCCATGAGCTGGGGCAGGGGAGCGAGCAGGATCTGGTGCAGGCCATCCGCCTCTATCGCCAGTCCGCCGAGGCGGGAGATGCATTTGGCCAGTACCGGCTGGCGGAGCTCTATCTGCGCGGGGTAGGGGTGCCACGGGATCTGCGTATCGCCTTTCACTGGATGGAGCGGGCGGCCCGCAACGGGGACGTGCCCGCCATGCTCAAAGTGGGGGTGCTCCATCTGATGGGGGCCAACGGTCGGGTCGACATGGCCGAGGCCAAGCAGTGGCTCTATCAGGCCTCACAAAAAGGTAACAAGTTGGCGTTGACGGTATTGCAGGAGTTGGCGCTGGCCGAAGAGGGTCGCAGCGCCTTCGATTTCAATGGCCAGTCACTGCTGGGGGAGGGTTAACCCCTCAGCGGCTGGCGGTGATCTTGCCCGGTGTCACGTCGGTGACATAGAGGGTGCTGCGATCGGCGCTGTGCACTATGCTGCATACCTCGCGCTTGCTGCCATCGCTCAGGATCACCAACTCCCCGAGATGGACGGGGCAGTGTGTCGTCAACAGGTGATCCGGGTGGATAATCTTCTCCGCATGCTCCGGAAACGAAATGTCATAGGTGTACATCATGTTCTCCTTGTTCAGGCAGACGCCTCACTGGAACCCTAGCACACAGAGGGCGAGGTGGGACCCACATCGCATGTGCATCGTTCCAGTGCCTCTGTTGACGCCTCTCCTCGCTTCCACTTTCCATGGTATACAAAATCGGCAAGGCAACTTGTCTGAGTCGTGACGTCTGATACAATCCTCCGCTGTACCTGTCCATTGATGGCCTTGCACACCCAAGAGGGTGTGTACCATTTCTGCGTACCAACCGTATTGTGAACGGTGAAACTCGGGAGTGAACTGCTTGAAATGAAAGGTTTTCTCCAACCTGCATGTGCCCTTTGGTAGGGGGCACCACTGTATAAGGAAACACCGAATGCCAATCATTACTCTGCCTGACGGCAGCCAACGTCAATTTCCCCACGCCGTTTCCGTCATGGACGTCGCCGCTGACATAGGTCCGGGCCTCGCCAAGGCGTGCATTGCCGGCCGTGTGAACGGTGAACTGGTGGATGCTTGCGAGCTGATCGAAGCCGATGCCTCCCTAGCCATCATCACCGCCAAAGACGAAGACGGTCTGGACATCCTGCGCCACTCCTGTGCTCACCTGTTGGGTCATGCCATCAAGCAACTCTGGCCCCAGACCAAGATGGCCATCGGTCCTGTCATCGACAACGGTTTCTACTACGACGTCGATCTCGACCGCACCCTGACCGATGAAGATCTGGCTGCCCTTGAAGAGCGCATGCTGGCGCTGGCCGCCAAGGATTACGACGTCGTCAAGAAGAAGGTCTCCTGGCAGGAGGCGCGCGATGTGTTCGAGGCCCGCGGCGAGACCTACAAGGTCGAAATCCTGGATCAGAACATCGCCCGCGATGATCAGCCCGGTCTGTATCATCACGAAGAGTACGTCGACATGTGCCGCGGCCCCCATGTGCCGAACATGCGTCACTGCCACCACTTCAAGCTGCAGAAGATGTCCGGTGCTTACTGGCGTGGCGACTCCAACAACAAGATGCTGCAGCGCATCTACGGTACCGCCTGGGCCGACAAGAAGCAGCTCAAGGCCTACCTGCAGCGTCTCGAGGAGGCCGCCAAGCGCGACCACCGCAAGATTGGCAAGCAGCTCGACCTGTACCACATGCAGGAAGAAGCCCCCGGCATGGTGTTCTGGCACAACGATGGCTGGACCATCTTCCGCGAGCTGGAAACTTTCATCCGCGGCAAGCTCAAGGAGTACGATTATCAGGAGGTGAAAGGCCCCTTCATGATGGATCGCGTGCTGTGGGAGCGTTCCGGCCACTGGGAAAAATATGCCCAGGCCATGTTCACCACCCAGTCCGAGAATCGCGAGTACGCCATCAAGCCGATGAACTGCCCGGGTCACGTGCAGATCTTCAACCAGGGCCTGAAGTCCTACCGGGACCTGCCCCTGCGCATGGCCGAGTTCGGCTCCTGCCACCGCAACGAGCCCTCAGGCTCCCTGCACGGTCTGATGCGGGTGCGTGGCTTTACCCAGGATGACGCGCACATCTTCTGTACCGAAGATCAGATCATGGAAGAGGTGTCGGCCTGCATTCGCATGGTCTATGACGTCTACGGCACCTTTGGCTTCGAAAACATCGTGGTCAAGCTCTCCACTCGTCCCGAACAGCGCATCGGTTCCGATGAAGCCTGGGATCGCGCGGAAGCCGCCCTGGCGGAAGCCCTGGTGCTCAACGGCCTGAAGTACGATCTGCAGCCGGGGGAGGGGGCTTTCTACGGTCCCAAGATCGAATTCACCCTGCACGATTGTCTTGATCGTGCCTGGCAGTGTGGTACCGTGCAGCTCGATTTTGCCTTGCCGGGCCGTCTTGGCGCCACTTATGTGGGCGAAGACAACGAACGTCACGTACCCGTGATGATCCACCGGGCCATCCTCGGGTCTCTTGAGCGTTTCATCGGTATCCTGACCGAAGAATACGCTGGACTGTTCCCGACCTGGCTGGCACCGACTCAGGCCGTGATCATGAATATCACGGATAATCAGGCCGATTATGCGGTGAAAGTTGCCAAGGCATTGAATGATGCGGGCCTTCGCGCAAAAGCGGACTTGAGAAATGAGAAGATTGGCTTTAAAATCCGCGAGCATACTTTGAAGCGAGTGCCTTTCATGCTGGTCTGCGGCGATAAAGAAGTAGAAGCCGGCAAGATTGCAGTACGGACTCGTAAAGGGGCTGACCTGGGTTCTTATCCTGTTGAAGAGCTGATAGCTCTGTTAACCCAGGAAGTTCAGACCCGCGGACAAAAGAAAGTGGAGGAATAAGCTATAAAAGGCGGAAAAAAACTGGGCAAGCAACCGCAAGCCCGCGCTCACCGGATCAATGAAGAGATCCGTCTGAAAGAAGTTCGTCTGACTGGTTTGGACGGTGAGGCCATTGGTATCACCACCATCCAGGATGCCCTGAACTTGGCCCTTGAAGCCGGAGTGGATCTGGTCGAGATCAGTCCTAACGCTGAGCCGCCCGTTTGCCGAATCATGGATTACGGCAAATTCCTCTACGAAAAGAGCAAGACCACCAAAGAACAGAAGAAAAAGCAGAAAGTCGTCCAGGTCAAGGAAATCAAATTCCGTCCTGGCACTGACGAAGGCGACTATCAGGTAAAACTACGCAACCTGGTTCGCTTTCTGGAAGACGGGGACAAGGCGAAGGTCACCCTGCGCTTCCGTGGTCGTGAAATGGCCCACCAGGATCTTGGTATCAAGGTTCTGGAGCGAGTCAAGAACGATCTGGAAGAGTTGGCCGTAGTCGAGTCGTTCCCGAAAGTCGAAGGCCGTCAAGCTGTGATGGTCCTCGCACCCAAGAAGAAATCTTAAGGCCCACAAGAAATTGACTCATGGGTTCGCCCCATGAGTCGGTTCGCCTTGCGATTTTGTTGTCACTCACAATGCGGAGTATGAAATGCCGAAGATGAAAACCAACCGGGGTGCTGCAAAGCGCTTCAAGAAGACTGGCTCAGGTCGCTTCAAGTGCAAGCACAACCACCTGCGTCACATCCTGACCAAGAAGAGCAGTAAGCGTAAGCGTAAGCTGGGGCCGAAGTTCATGGTTTCTGCTGCCGACCACAAACGTGTTGTCGCTTGTCTGCCGTACGCATAAGGGGGATGTGAAAAATGCCAAGAGTTAAACGTGGTGTGACTGCTCGCGCTCGTCACAAGAAAGTAATGAAAGCCGCCAAGGGTTACTACGGCGCCCGTTCCCGTGTCTACCGCGTAGCGGTACAAGCGGTAACCAAAGCTGGTCAGTATGCCTACCGTGACCGTCGCCAGAAGAAGCGTCAGTTCCGTCAGCTGTGGATTGCGCGTATCAACGCTGCAGCCCGCCAGAACGGTCTGTCCTACAGCCGTCTGATCGACGGTCTGAAGAAGGCTTCCATCGAGATCGATCGCAAGATCCTGTCCGATATCGCCGTTCACGACAAGCTGGCTTTCACCGCCCTGGTTGAAAAGGCCAAAGCAGCTCTGGTTTAATCCGGTTCTGTTATGAAAGATAAAAGGAGGCTCAGGCCTCCTTTTTTGTTGCCCGTTTTTTACATTCGACCCTGTTTGCCACACAGCGCATCAGCTGTGGTTGCTGACGTGAAAATGTCTGATATGCCAACAAACTGCTACAGATATTCAATATTTTAAGCGAGTGAGAAGGACGACTTGAGACTCGCTTGATATAACAAAATGATTTATAGGGAGAAAAGCCCGCCGTAACTATGGTCAGCGAAGGGGCTTTTTTTGTATTATTCCCCTCTTGACCTTATTTAGCCTACAGGCTCCTGTTTCGGGAGTGGTGACGAGGAAGACATGCAACAGCTTGAAGAAGTAGTCGGCCAGGCCAAGGCCGAAATTGAGGGCGTGAGCGACATCGCCGCCCTCGACGAAATCCGGGTCAAATATCTGGGTAAAAAGGGCTTTTTTACCGAGCAGATGAAGGGACTGGGTGCTCTGTCTGCTGAAGAGCGTCCCGCCGCGGGCGCCGTGATCAACCAGGCCAAGCAGCTGGTTCAAGATGCCTTGAACGCGCGTCGTGACGCCCTCGAAGTTGCCGTGCTGAACCAGAAGCTGGCCGCCGAGACCATCGACATCAGCCTGCCGGGTCGTCGCATCGAGAACGGTGGCCTGCACCCGGTGACCCGCACCATTGAACGCATCGAGCGCCTGTTTGGCGAGATGGGTTTCAAGGTCGAGCGCGGTCCCGAGATTGAAGATGGCTTCCACAACTTCGATGCGCTGAACATTCCGGCTCATCATCCGGCGCGTACCGATCACGATACCTTCTACTTCAATCCTGATCTGATGCTGCGTACCCACACCTCCGGTGTGCAGATCCGCACCATGCAGCAGCAACAGCCGCCGATCCGCATCATAGCGCCGGGCCGTGTCTATCGTAACGACTACGACATGACCCACACCCCGATGTTCCACCAGGTCGAAGGCCTGCTGGTCGACGAGCATGCCAGCTTTACCGAGCTGAAGGGCATCCTGCACGACTTCCTGCGCAACTACTTCGAGGAAGACCTGACCATTCGCTTCCGTCCTTCCTACTTCCCGTTCACCGAGCCGAGCGCCGAAGTGGACGTGATGGGCAAGAACGGCAAGTGGCTGGAGGTGTTGGGCTGCGGCATGGTGCACCCGAACGTGCTGCGTTCGGTCGGCATCGATCCGGAAAAATACTCCGGCTTTGCCTTCGGCATGGGCGTTGAGCGCCTCACCATGCTGCGCTACGGGGTCAATGACCTGCGTGCCTTCTTCGAAAACGACCTGCGCTTCCTCAAGCAGTTCAAGTAAGGGCGAGAGAACATGAAATTCAGTAAATCCTGGGTGATGGAGTGGGTCCGCACCGAGTTGAGTGACAACGCACTGGCCGAGCAGATCACCATGGCCGGTCTGGAAGTGGATGCCGTGGAAGCGGTGGCTGGCCAGTTCAACAATGTGGTCGTGGGTGAAGTGGTCGAGTGTGCCCAGCATCCGGACGCCGACAAGCTGCGGGTGACCAAGGTCAACGTGGGCGAGGCCGAGCTGCTGGACATCGTCTGCGGCGCGCCGAACTGCCGCGCCGGCCTGAAAGTGTGCGTGGCCAAGGTCGGGGCGACCCTGCCGGGCGATTTCACCATCAAGAAGGCCAAGCTGCGTGGCCAGCCGTCCCACGGCATGCTCTGCTCCTTCAGCGAGCTGGGTATCGACGTCGAAGCCGATGGCATCATCGAGCTGCCGCTTGATGCGCCCATCGGGACCGATATTCGCGAATACCTCGCACTCAACGACGTCAGCATCGACGTGGATCTGACCCCGAACCGTGCCGACTGCCTCGGTATCGCGGGGCTTGCCCGCGAAATCGGCGTGCTCAACAGCGTGGATGTGGTCGAGCCGACCTGGGCGCCGGCTGTTGCAACTATTGATGCGACCTTCCCGATCCGGGTTGAAGCAACCGCCGATTGCCCCCGTTATCTGGGCCGCGTCATCAAGGGGCTGAACCTGCACGCCCAGAGCCCGCTCTGGATGCAGGAGAAGCTGCGCCGTGGCGGTATCCGCTCCATCGACGCCATCGTCGACATCACCAACTACCTGCTGCTGGAATACGGTCAGCCGATGCACGCCTTCGATCTGGCCAAGCTGGAAGGGGAACTGGTGGTGCGCCGCGCCCGTAGCGATGAGCCGATGACTCTGCTCGATGGCAACGAGGTGAAGCTCAAAGAGACCACGCTCGTTATCGCAGACGCCCAAGGCCCTGCCTGCATGGCCGGCATCTTCGGCGGCGATCGCACCGGTGTGTCCGAGACCACCACCGACATCCTGCTGGAGTGCGCCTTCTTCGCGCCGCTCTCCATCACAGGCCGTGCCCGTGCTTACGGTCTGCACACCGACTCCTCCCACCGCTTCGAGCGCGGGGTGGATCCCGAGTTGCAGGCCAAGGTGATGGACCGTGCTACCCGTCTGCTGCTGGATATCTGCGGTGGTGAAGCCGGTCCGGTCATCGAGGTCAAATCCGATGCCCATCTACCCAAGTCTGCCCCCATCAAGCTGCGTCGCGCCAAGCTCGACAAGGTGATCGGCATCAGCGTGGCAGATGCACAGGTGGTCGAGATCCTGACCCGTCTCGGCATGCAGGTCACAGTGGATGCTGACGGTTGGACCGCGCTGGCGCCCTCCTGGCGTTTCGACATCGCCATCGAGGAAGACCTCATCGAGGAAGTGGCCCGCATCTACGGCTATAACAACATCCCGAACCTGAAACCGGCGGCCTCTCTGGCCATGGTTGAGCAGGCAGAAGGGCAGGTGACCCTGAAGCGGGTGCGCGACCTGCTGGTCGATCGCGGTTTCCAGGAAGCGATCACCTACAGCTTCGTGGATCCCAAGGCTCAGCAGACCCTGTTCCCCCAGAGCGACGCCATCGTGCTGCCGAACCCCATCTCGGTCGAGATGTCCGCCATGCGCGTGTCTCTGTTCCCGGGTCTGGTGCAGGCCGTCGTCTACAACCAGAACCGCCAGCAGGGTCGTGTGCGTCTGTTCGAGCAGGGCCTGCGTTTCATCAAGGACGAAAGCGCCGAAAACGGCATCCGCCAGGAGCCCATGCTGGCCGGCATCATCACCGGCAACCAGAGCGACGAGCACTGGGACGTCAAGAGCCGTGGCAGCGACTTCTTTGATTTGAAAGGGGATCTGGAAGCGGTATTGGATCTCACCGCCGAAGGGGCCACCTTCAGCTTCGAGCGTACCGAGCACAGCGCCCTGCACCCGGGTCAGAGTGCCGCTATCCTGCGCAATGGCGCCGTCATCGGCCATATCGGCGTGATCCACCCTAGCCTCGAGAAGAAGCTGGGACTCAAGAGCCGCGCCGTGATGTTCGAGCTGGAGCTGGACAAGCTGACCCCTGCCAAGGTGCCGGTTGCAGCCGAAGTATCCCGCTTCCCGGCCAACCGTCGTGATATCGCCGTGGTGGTAGATCGTCAAGTTCTGGCAGGCGACGTACTGGCAGTAATTAAAAAAGTTGGCGGAAATCAGTTAGTTGGAATAAACTTGTTCGACGTATACCAGGGTGCTGGTATGGCAGAGGACAAGAAGAGCCTGGCCATCAGTCTAGTGTTGCAAGACACCCAGCGCACCCTGGAGGAGAAAGAGATTGCCGAGACCGTAGACAATGTCGTGCGGGCCCTTGGTGAAGAGTTGAATGCATCCTTGAGGGATTGATCTATGGCGCTTACCAAAGCCGACATTGCAGAGCACCTGTTCACCCAGCTCGGGATGAGCAAGCGTGAAGCCAAAGACATGGTGGAAGCCTTCTTTGAGGAAATCAGACAGGCGCTCGAGCGCGGTGAACAAGTCAAAATTTCAGGCTTCGGTAACTTTGATCTTCGTGAGAAGAACCAGCGTCCTGGACGTAACCCAAAGACGGGTGAGGATATTCCCATCAGCGCCCGTCGTGTGGTGACCTTCCGGCCTGGCCAGAAGCTCAAGGCCAGGGTAGAAAATGTTGAACCCAACGAGTGATAAAAAGCCAGGCAGATGCCTGGCTTTTGCGTTTCTATGATAAAGACCCTATTTCTGCTCGGTGCGCTGCTGGCTCTGCCGCTGCGTGCCGCCATGCTCCCTCTGTCAGCCGAGACCCAGGCGTATGCCGATACGCTCACCGAGCTGACTTTCTGTTACCCGGTCCTGCAGCGTCCTCCCTATCTGGAGGAGCAGGGGGGGTTGCTCATCGATCAGATGAAACGACTGGCCCTGCAACTGCCGGTGCCGCTGCGCTTCGAAAAATTGCCAAACTGGACGGCAACTCTGCAGGGCTTGCAGCGTGGGCAGTGCGATCTCATCCCCCATGTGGGACCTGCCAGGGAGACCCTGCCCGGTACGGCCTTGAGCCGTGCCATGCTGGAGGCGGAGTCCGCCATCCTTTATCGGGGGGAGCTTGAGCAGGCGACCTTCCTGGTCTCGCCCATCTGGCAGGCAGAGGAGACCCTGCAGCGGCTCTATCCCCACTCCTCCCAGTTGCGCCTGACGGATGCGGAGAACTGGTATGGGGCTCTGGTGGCGGGCAGAGGCAGCGCCTACCTCGGCGACTATCTGCAACTGCGCTATCTGATGCGGGAGTTTCCGGATGAGGGGCTGCGCCTGCGGCGGTTGCGCAGCGACGATCTGGTGATCAGCTACCGGCTGATGATGGGCGACAGGCCGCAATTGCACGAGCTGATAGACACGGCGATCCGCTTCCTGCCACCGGGTAACCTCTACCGGGATCTGGGGCGCTATCTGCCCCAGAGCGAGCAGGACATCAATCCCTTGCACTTCACCGACAAGGAGCAGGCCTGGCTGGTCGGTAGCGCGCGCACCATCAAGCTGGTGGCGGATCCCGGCTTCATGCCCTATAGCGGCGTCAATCAGCAGGGTGAGCTCGTCGGCTGGAGCGGCGATGTGCTGCGGGAAGTGAGCCGCCAGACGGGGCTGAATTTCGAGCTCATCCCCGTGACAAGCAAGGAGGAGGCGCTGGCCAGGTTGCGCAGCGGTGAGGCCGCCATGATGGCCGGTCTGCTGGAGTCTCCGACCCTGCACGAGGAGTTCGAGTTCACCCGTGCGGTGGCAACCAGTCGCTATGCACTGGTCAGCCGCAAGCGGGGGGCTTATCAAGCCCTTGCCGAGGTCAAGGGCAAGGTGGTCGTGCCTCGTATGCTCTACGACACCAGCCTGCTGGCCCGGTTCGGGCAACACGACTGGGCGGTGACCGACAACCTGCAGCAAGGGTTGGCTGCGGTGCAGAGCGGTGAGGCCGATGCCATGCTTGCCGAGCTCTATCAACTGCAATATCCGCTGCGCAACAACCAGCTGAGTGAGCTGAGCATCACGGAGCTGCCGGAGGTGTTTGGCCTCGGCTTTGCCATCAGGCGGGATCAGCCAAGGCTCGCCGGGGTGCTGGAGCAGAGCCTGATGACGATTAACGACAGGCAGGTGAGCGAGCTGGTACAACGTTGGCGGCGCCTCGTCCTGAACCAGCAAGAGGGGGTCAGTTACGGATTCTGGCTTGGCTCTGTCCTGTTGGCGCTCTTGATCAGCGCGGCAGTGATCTGGTCAGTCTGGCGCTCCCGTCAGCAGCTGGCCCAGGAGGCGCGCGAGCGTCATAAGGCCGAGCAGGCGTTGGCGCTGGAGAGCAAGTTCAGGGAGTCCCTGTTCCAGGCGTTGCCCGTTCCCGTGTTTTTGCGCAATGACAAGGGGGAGGTGATCAAGCGCAACAAGCGGGCCAAACGGATGGAGGCGCGTTACGCCACCGATCTCGTCCTGCCGTCTCCCCAGTTGCAAGGGGCTGAAGGGGAGATCGCCTTGCGAGATCAGGTTTACTCCTATGCCCAGATCCCGCTGCGCCTGGGACCCCAGGCGCCCGCCGGGGACCTCATCGCCCTGTCCGACATCAGCGCCTTGCGCGAGCGCACCCGCTTGCTGCGCCAGGCGGAGCGCCGCCTGCGGGCCCTCACCAATACGGTGCCCGGAGTGGTGCTGCAGTTCACCCTGCTCGGAGGGGCCATCACCCGGGTGGAGTTTGTCAGTCGCGGCAGCCATGAGCTGCTGGGGCTGGCCAGTCAGCAGATCCGCCTCAATCCCAACGAGGCGCTCACCCGCATCTCGCACCAGGACAGGCGGGAGATGCGGGCTCCCATGCTGGCCATGTTGCAGGCCGGGCGCCCCTTCTCCCAGCTGCTGCGCTACCAGCATCCGGGCAAGGGCACGCGCTGGCTGCAGTTCTCCGGCAGAGGGCGCCGGCAGGGGGAGGGGTGGCGTGTCTTTGGGGTGGTGCAGGATGTGACCAACCGGGTCGAGCAGGAGCACTCCCTGCAACTCTCCCACGAGCAGGCCCAGCAGGCCGTGCTCGCCAAGGGGCGCTTCCTCGCCGCCGTGAGCCACGAGATCCGCACCCCCATGAACGCCATCCTGGGTCTGCTGGAATGGCTGGATCAGACCGAGCTCTCTGCGGAGCAGGCCTCGGTGCTGGCGCACGTCAGGCAGGCGGGCAACGAATTGCTCGGGCTGCTCAACGACGTGCTCGACTTCAGCCGCAACGAGAGTCGCCAGCTGCGGCTCTCCCTGCAGCCGACCGATCTGGTGGAGCTGTGCGAGCATGTGGCGGCGGTGCACTGGTCCAAGGCGCGTTCCAAACGTCTGCAACTGCGTCTCAACCTGGACCCGACGCTGCCCGCCCTGATGGCGCTGGACCCTCACCGGGTGCAGCAGGTGCTGCACAACCTGCTCTCCAACGCCATCAAGTTCAGCGAGCGGGGCGAGGTGGTGCTGTGGGCCCGCCGGCACGGGGAGTCGATCTGGTGCGGGGTAGATGACGAGGGGCCCGGCATCAGTGCCGAGTTGTTGCCTCGGCTGTTCCTGCCCTTCGAGCAGGGGGAGGAGCTGGGACAGCTCAGGGCCCAGGGTACTGGTCTCGGGCTGGCCATCTGTCGTCAGTTGATGGAGCAGATGGGAGGGAACATCCGGTTCGAGCCGGTGGCCACCGGCGGCAGCCGCTTCATTTGCGCCTGGCCACTCAGGCAGGTGCAGGAGAAGGCGCCCTGGCAGCCAAGGTTCAAACAGATTTCTCTGCAGCTCCCCCCCGAGGCGCTGGCATACATGCGGGCCTGGCTCGCCGAGTTTGGCGTGACCGAGGAGGCGATGGCGCCCGTTCTTGCCGTCACCCTGGATGAGCAGGGGTTGAGTGCCTGGTCCTGGCAGGGAGAGCCCTGGATCCCGGGCTCTGTGGTGAGCCTGCTGCAACCCAGGTTGGTTCAGGGGGGCGGGGAGGTCGCGGATCTGCCGGGAGCCGGTATGCGTGTCCTCTTGGTGGAAGATCACGAGGTGAACCGGGTGTTGATCAGCATGCAGCTGAGTCAGCTGGGAGCCCGGGTATTGAGCGCCGCCAATGGCCGTCTGGCGCTGGACATCCTGCAATCGGAATCGGTGGATCTGGTGCTGACCGACCTGCAGATGCCGGTGATGGACGGTGCCGAGCTGTGCCGGCAGTTGCGGGCTTCGGCGCGCTGGCAGCAGTTGCCCGTCTATGTGATCACCGCCGATCTCAGCGAGCAGGCGGCGCAACGTTTGGCCGATTGTGGTTGCCAGGGCCATCTGGACAAACCCGTCCTGTTGAAGGAGCTGGCCACCTTGCTGCGCACCGTCTCGGGTCGCAGCAGTGTGCCTCTGGCGGAGGAGGCGGCCGTCAATGCCACACCCATGACGACCCTGCTCAATCCGGCACTCATCAATCTCTACCTGGTGTCGGCTCGCCAGGATCTGGCCGACATTGAGGGGTGCGTCACGGCAGGGGATGAAGGCGCCCTCAATACGGCTTTACACAAGATGAAGGGGGCCGCCAAAATGGTGGGGGCCGCCGCCTTGGTTCAGGTGATCGAACGCTGGCAGCGAGCCCCCGGGCAACCCCTGGTGGAAGAATTGAAGCAGGCCGTGGAAGAAGTCTGCCGGCAACTGGGCGAGAGAGCATGAGATGATCATCACAGATGAAGAGTTATTGGCGTTGCTGGAGTCTGATGTCAGCCAGGAACCCGTATTTCACCCCGTCAGCGTCTATGCTCTGGACGCTGTCTCACACCGGGCGGCAAAGGAAGCAGGCTTGCCGGCCTATGCCAGCCTGCACCGTACCCGACCCGACGCGAGCTGGCAGTGGGAAGGGTTGTTCGCCGCCGGGGCCATCGCCCTGTTCGATCCCGCCTCCCATGCGGGAGCCGACTATCTGCCGCGGCTGCAGACCCCAGGGGTGGGGATTTATCGCCTGTCGGATCCCTGGCTTGAGGGGGTGGAGGCTCGGGAGCAGGGGTGGCGGGAGTGGCTCGCCCAGCTCCAGATCCTGCTGCTCGAGGATCATCCCTTCCAGGGAGCCTGCATCCAGCAGGAGATCCAGGCGCTTGGACTGCCCTGCCACTGGGTGCAGGACGGCGAGGGCTGCCTGCAGGTGCTGGAAGAGGGGGACGTGGGACTGCTGGTCTGCGATCTCAGTCTGGCGGAGCAAGATGCCATCAGTCTCTTGATGAACCACCCCCAGTACCGTCGTTTGCCCATCATATTGCTGTCCGCCCACGATCAGACCCTGATTGACGGGGCCAGACGCCTGCTGCACGACGCCGGCTTCAACGTGCTGGCCGCGCTGGCCAAACCGCTGCAGAGCGACGATCTGCTGCGTCTGCTCAAGACGCTCTATCTGGGGCCGCAGCGTCAACGCAGACTGGGTGGCTTGAAGCGTACCATTCGCAGCTGGCAGGGAGAGGCGCGGGGTCAGCTTGGTTTGCTGGCGGATGCGGCCTCTTGCCCTCTGCCGGTCTGGCTGGCCGTGAGCAGCCTGCCCCCGCACTGGGAGCCCCTCAAGGCATGGCTGGAGCAGCATGGCCGGCAGGCGAGCGAGCTGACCCTGGTCATCCACCGGCGGGATCACCTGCTGAGCCAGGCGGATCGCTTCGCCCTGGTGTTGCAGGCGAGTCTGGCGGGGGCCAGGCTCGCCCTGCTGCTCGACAGTGCCCAGCATCTGCCTTTCGATCAACTGGAGCGATTGCCGCTCCAGAGCCTGCTGCTGGGGCAGCATCTGTTGCCGGAGCTGGAGGCCATGGCTGCGGACTCCCTGCTGGCCCGTTTCATCCAGCGGGCCCGCGAACTGGGCATGGCTCTCTATCTCGACGATCCCTTCAACCTGCAGGATGCCGCCCAGTGGCAGGATCGCGGCATGGCGGGGCGCTGGTAGCCCGTGCCGCGCTATCTTTGCTGGCCTCCCGATGAGGCGCGCCTGCACCGGGCCCTGGCGGGTTGGGTGCATCCCGGCTCACGGGCATCCTTGCCCTTGATGATGGACGTGGGCGGCATCCCCTGCCGGTTGCAGGAGCTGGCAGGGTCCGATCCCGAACGCTTGAAGGCGGCCTATGAGGCGCTGAGCGAACAGAGTGTCTACCTGCGTTTCATGCGCGCCAAACAGCCAGTCACCGCCGAGCAGCTCGCCTTCTTTCTCGACTATCCCAGAGCGCCCCAGATAGGGCTGCTGCTCACCGACGAACAGGGGCGGCCGCTGGCCATGGCCCAGTCCATCCGACGGCGCCTGCATCCCGACAGGGCTGAGTTCTCCTGTATTGTTGCGGATCATTTTCAGCATCGGGGCGCCGGGCGCCGCCTCTTGCTGGCGCTGGCCCTGCTGGCGCGCGGGGAGGGGATCCGCGAGTGGACCGCTGAGGTGCTCGGACAGAATCGTCCCATGCTGGCCCTGCTGAAGGGGTTGGGGCTCCCGCTCACCCTGGTGACGGGCCGGGAGATGGTGTTTGTCCGGCTGGACTTGAGCGTCCTCGATACCCTGATGCCCCGACATGCATAAGACCAAGGGCGAATGTGCCGGGCCGACCTGCTGTGCTAAGGTCAGCCTGTCACCCGTTGGAGGAAATCAACCATGGTGCAGTCAGCCAAACATATCGTGATCCTCACCGGCGCCGGCATCTCGGCCGAATCCGGTATCAAGACCTTTCGGGCCAGCGACGGCCTGTGGGAGGAGCACAGGGTGGAAGACGTGGCCACCCCGGAGGGCTACGCACGGGATCCTGAGCTGGTGCAACGCTTTTACAACGCACGGCGCCATCAGTTGCAACGAGTCGAGATCCACCCCAATCCCGCCCATTATGCCCTCGCACGCCTCGAGCGCCTGCTGCCGGGTCGCGTGACCCTGGTCACCCAGAACATCGACAACCTGCACGAGAGCGCCGGCAGCAAGAACCTCATTCACATGCACGGAGAGCTGCTCAAGGCCCGTTGCCCGTTTTCCGGGCAGGTGATCGAGTGGCGCGGGGAGCTTCATCAGGAGGAGCTCTGCTCCTGCTGCCAGTTGCCCCAGCCGCTGCGGCCTCATGTGGTCTGGTTTGGCGAGATGCCACTCGGACTGGATCGCATCTACTCGGCGCTGGCGCAATGCGATCTCTTCATCTCCATCGGCACCTCGGGTGCCGTCTATCCAGCGGCGGGGTTTGTGCATGAGGCGGGCCTCAACGGTGCTCACACGGTCGAGCTCAACCTGGAGCCGAGCGAGGTTGGCAGCCAGTTTGACGAGAAGCGCTATGGCCCTGCCTCCCTGCTGGTGCCGGCTTTCGTGGACGAATTGTTGCAAAGTTGCGGCATACACCAGCCCAAACAGATCGACGGTCATAACTGGATGGAGATGCGTGGACCATAGCCTATTGAGTCACAACATAGTTGCATTGGCTCAATGAAGCCGCCACACTGACCCGTAAAATAGAGGACGCAGCTGGCGCAAGGTATATGGACATTTTCAAGCGTGGGACCGTTTTTCTTCTGCTGGTGCTGACAACGTTCAGCACTCAGGCCGCCGCTTCCTCACCTCTGTTGCTGCTGATCCTGCCAGACAAGCGGGAGATCCCTCTGGATGAGGCGACACTGGCCGCCTTGCCGCAGACAGAGTTCGAGACGGCGACCCCCTGGACCGTCGGGGTTCACCGTTATCGTGGCCCGACCCTGAAGGCGATGCTGGTGGCTCAGGGGCTCAAGGATGTCACTCAAGTCCGGGTGACCGGCCTCAATGACTATCAACAACAGTTCAATCTTGCCCGGTTTGCCCAGGTGCCGCTGACTCTGGTGCGCTATCAGGATGACAAGCCGTTGACCCGTCGCAACAAGGGGCCAGTCTGGCTGCTGATGCCCTTCTCGGAATATCCTGAACTCGATGTCTCCTCCATCCACAGCTACATGGTGTGGCAACTGGTGCGCATCGAGGTCATCCCGTGACTCGTCGACAGCGCCACAATCTGCTGCTCGCGGCCATCTCTCTGCTGTTTCTCTTTTCTTCCGTCTGGGGGCTGTTGCTGCAGAATCGGCACGAGCAACTGGTCGATATGTTCTATCGCAACACCCACTGGAACATCAGCCAGGTCATGCTGGAATCCCAGCGTTTCCTTTACGATTTGCGCCTCTATCGGGCGGGAGCCCTCGAGATGGAGACCCTGAGCCTGGATTACGATCTGCTGTGGAATCGGCTGGATGTGTTTCTGGTCAGCAGCGAAACCGCCGATGCGCGCACTCGTCATGGATTGGGAAGCGTGTTGGCCAGGTTGTTTGAGGAGGTCAAGGCACTCGAACCCCAGATGCAGGCCGGTAAGCTGCAAGAGGGCGAGGCCCTTGTCCGTTCGCAGGCCCGGATTGCAGCACTGACCCGCCAGGTGGAGCAGATAGGGGATCATATTCTCTCCGGGCAGGAGCGGGAAGCCTCGCTCAATCAACTGCGCCAGAGCCTGTTCTGGATCCAGATCTGGCAATTGATCCTGCTGGTGATGGGGGGCGTGCTGGTGTTTGCCCTGATCCGCACCAATCTGCAGAATCGCCGCCTCTCCCTGCTCGACCCCATGACCCGGCTTGGCAATCGCCGCGCCTTGCAGGGACAGCTCAGACAATCCCTGCAACGCAATCATGCCCAGGCCCTGGTGGTGCTGGATCTGAAACGGTTCAAGCAGGTCAATGATCTGCTCGGTTACCAGGTCGGCGATCGCCTGCTGCAGGCGGTCTCCGCCCGGCTGCGGCAAGCCTATCCTGGTCGGGCTTACCGGCTGGGGGGGGACGAATTTGCGGTGGTCCTGGCCGGCGAGCAGCCCGGCCTCGAATCCCAGATGGATACCATGGTGAGCCTGTTGCAGTTCGAGTTCGTGACCCGGGAGAGCAGCTTCGATCTTGCCTGTCGTTTCGGGGTAGCCAGGGCTATGGAAGGGGAGGACGCGGATCAGCTGCTGGAGCAGGCCATACTGGCACTGAATCAGGCCAAGCGGGACAATGCGACCCTGATCTGGTTCCAGCCGGCGATGAAGGCCTCCCTGAGCATGAGTCAGCGTCAGCTGCATCAGTTGCGGGAGTGGTTGGCAGGGATGGCACCCTCGCCGCTGGAGACGATATCACAGACCCTGGAGGATGAGCGGGGGCAGCGGGTGCTGAACATCAGCCTGCGCTGGCGGGTGGGACAGCAGGGGTGCGACATGGACTGGATGCAGGAGCGCGGTGTGCTGGGACAAGTGGTGGCCCGATTGCTGACGGACGTCGAGCATCAGCAGCCGTTGCTGCTGGTGCTCCATCAGCAGTCTCAGCTGGCTCATGTCCTGGCCTACCTGCCCCCCTTGGAAGAGAAAGTGCTCATCCTGGCGCTGCCGACCCTGACGGAGGATGCCGCCCTGCTGGAAAAAGTCAGCCAGCGCGGCTGCGTACTGGCATTGCGTGAGCTGGGCAGTCGCGCCCCCGCACTGTTGCGCGCGGGCTGGCCGGTGCGCTACTGGCTGCCCGACCCCTCGGATCACGATGTCTTGTTGCAGCCCCTGGCGCGGCAATTGGGGCTGTTGCGTCTGGGTCGCTCGGCAGAAGAGCAAGAAGGGGAGATGAGGAGACAGCGGGAGCCTTGTTGACTCGGTGGCGATGAAGAAAAACGACAAGGGCGGCCCGAGGCCGCCCTTGTCGTTTTGAGCAAATCACTGCGGGTGGAGGGCCGCGGGGGGCGGGAAGGGGGCGCAGGAGTCTCTGATCACCAGATCTGGGTCCACGGTGATCATGCGATTATCTATCCGTTCACCGTTGATCCGCGCCAGCAAGCGTGTGACGGCGAGGCGACCCAGCTCCTCTTTCGGTTGATTGACCGTGGTCAGCGAGGGGGACATAAACTCGGCCAGTGCCACGTTGTCATACCCGACGAGGGAGAGATCCCGCGGTATGACGAGCCCGGCTCGATGGGCGGCACTGATGACCCCCATCGCCATCATGTCATTGCAGACGAAGAGGGCGGTGGGGCGTGCAGGCAGGGCAAGCAGGCGGGTCATGGCGGCAAAGCCGCTGGCGCAGTCGAAATCCCCCTCCTGGATCCAGGCCGGATTGATGGCCCGTCCGGCCTCCTGCATGGCCTGCTCGAAGCCAGCCAGGCGCTGGTTGGCTGGGGCGCGGCGGTGGGGCCCGGTGATGCAGCCTATGTCGGTATGACCGAGTGAAAGGAGATGGCGGGTGGCGAGATAGCCGCCGCGATGGGAGTTGTCGGCGATGAGATCCACCTCCTTGCTCTCCATGCCCCAGTCCATCACCACCACCGGCAGGCTCTTGAGCCAGTCGAGCTGGTTGAACACCTCCTGCTGTCCTTCGCTGCACATGATGAGCAGACCGTCGACCCGTTTGCGCAACATCATTTTCAGGTAGGAGAGGGCCGTCTCGGCCTGCCCCTCGGTGTTGCCCAGCATCAGGTTGTAGCCCTGCTCGAAGCAGTAGCGCTCCACCCCGCGCACCACCTCGGCGAAGAAGGGGTTGCTGGAGGTGGTGACCAGCATGCCGATGCTGTTGGTCTCCTTCACCTTGAGGCTGCGGGCCACCAGGCTGGGGGCGTAGTTGAGATCGCGCATGGCACTGAAGACCCGCTCCCGGGTCTCCTCGGCCACGAAGCGGGTCTCGTTGATGACGTGAGAGACGGTGGTGGTGGAGACGCCCGCTCGCGCCGCCACCTCCTTGATATTGGCCATCAGTGCCCCTGCGCCGCTTGTGCCTGCAGGAAGGTGTCGACCTCCTGCTTGCTCGGAATGGAGCTTTGGGCGCCGAACCGGGTGACGGAAAGCGCCGCCGCTCCGTGGGCGAAGCGCACCGCCTCATGGAAGTCAGCGCCAGCCAGCTCCGCCGCCAGCAGGGCGCCGTTGAAGGTATCTCCGGCGGCCGTGGTGTCCACCGCCTCGACTCGAAAGCCTGGAATGAGCGCCTGTTGTCGGCCGTTGCTGCAATAAACGCCCTGAGAGCCCAGGGTGATCATCACCTCCCCAATGCCCATCTGGTGGAAGCGGGCGGCCGCCTGTGCCGCACTCGCCTCGTCACTCACCTTGACCCCGGTCAGCAGCTCGGCTTCGGTCTGGTTGGGGGTGATGAGATCCACCAGCGCCAACAGCTCGGCCGATAGCGGCCGGGCGGGCGCCGGATTGAGTACCACCCGGGTGCCGTGGGTGCGGGCCAGACGGGCAGCCTCTAAGACGCTCTCCAGCGGTACTTCCAGTTGCAGTAGCAGGGTGTGGGCGTCCGCAATCAAGGCTTCGTGGCATTTCACCACGGCAGGAGTGAGGGCGCCGTTGGCCTCGGCGGAGATGCCGATGCTGTTCTCCCCCTCGTCACTCACATAGATGATGGCGATGCCGGTGGGGAGGTGCTCGTCCTGCGCCACTGCGCTCACGTCGATGCCATCGTTGGCGAAGCCCGCCTTCATCTGGCGGCCGATGGCGTCGTCGCCGATGCGGGCGATAAAGGAGACGGCAGCACCGAGGCGAGCGGCGGCCACCGCCTGATTGGCCCCCTTGCCGCCGGGCACCACCTGATAGCTGTGACCGGTCAGGGTTTCACCCGGGCGAGGAAAGTGGGGAACGCGCAGCACATGGTCTGCATTGACACTGCCCAGAACGACGAGACGATTCATGTTGACTACTCCTGATGCATCTTGGTTTGGACGCTCGGGTTGGAGCACCCAGGCCGGGAGGCATGGTAAGAGAGCGGGGGAGGCGAGCCTCCCCCGTCATGCTTACTTGCTGACGATTTGCAGCGGTACCGGGATGGACTGCTCCACCGGCTGGCCCTTGAGCACCTTGTCGGCGGTTTCCACGCCGATGGCACCGATCAGCGCCGGCTGCTGGGCCACGGTGGCGGCCAGTTTACCCTTGGCCACGGCGGCCTTGCCATCGTCGGTGCCATCGAAGCCGACGATCATCACCTCTTTGCCGGCGGCTTGCACGGCGCGGATGGCACCCAGCGCCATCTCGTCGTTCTGGGCGAACACCGCCTGTACGGTCGGGTGGGCCGCCAGCAGGTTCTCCATGACGTTCAGACCCTTGGTGCGATCGAAGTCGGCGGGCTGGGATGCCAGCACCTGCAACTTGTTGGCGGCCACGGCCAGGGCGAAGCCCTCGCCACGGTCACGGGCGGCAGAAGTGCCGGCGATCCCTTCGAGCTGGATCACCTTGGTGCCGGCACCCAGCTTCTCGGTGATGAAGTCACCAGCCAGCTTGCCACCGGCCACGTTGTCGGAGGCGATGTGGGCCTTGACCTCCCCCTGGGCCGCGCCGCGGTCCAGGGTCAGCACCGGGATGTTGGCCTTGTTTGCCAGGCGGATGGCGTTGCCCACCGCTTCTGAGTCGGTCGGGTTGATCAGGATGGCGTTGACCTTGCGCACGGTGAGATCTTCCACGTTGGAGAGCTCCTTGGCCGGGTCATTCTGGGAGTCCAGCACCACCAGCTCGTAACCAAGCTCCTTGGCCTTGGCTTCGGCACCCTCCTTCATGGTGACGAAGAAGGGGTTGTTGAGGGTGGAGACCACCATGGCCAGCGTCTGATCGGCGGCCTGGGCGGTACCCAGCACGGACATGATGGCGGCAGCGAGCAGGGTATTGAGCTTTTTCATCATTTCATTCCTTGTGTGTGCTTACTTGCTTTTGTTATCGATCATCACGGCGAGCAAAATGACGCTGGCCTTGGCGATCATCTGGTAATAGGAGGATACGTCGAGCAGGTTGAGGGCGTTGTTGAGGAAGCCGATGATCAAGGCACCGATCAGGGTACCCATGATGCGGCCCTTGCCGCCCATCAGACTGGTGCCACCCAGCACCACGGCGGCGATGGCATCCAGCTCGTAACCCATGCCGGCAGTCGGCTGGGCCGAGGAGAGGCGGGAGGTGACGATGAGCCCCGCCAGCGCCGACAACATGCCGCACAGACCATAGACCGCGAGCTTGACCCTGGCCACGTTGATGCCGGAGAGGCGGGTGGCCGATTCGTTGCCGCCGAGGGCATAGATGTAGCGACCGAGGCGGGTGTGGTTGAGCAGGTACCAGGCCAGCAGGAAGACGATGGCCATCAGCCAGATGGGCACCGGCAGGCCGAACAGGTAACCGGTCCCCAGCCAGGCGAAGTGATCGGCGCCGTCACTGAAACCGGTGGAGATGGGACGCCCCTCGGTGTAGACCATGGTCACGCCGCGCAGGGCGGTCATGGTGACCAGGGTGGCGATGAAGGCCTGTACCTTGCCCTTGGCAATGATGAGGCCGCTGACGCCGCCGAGCAGGGCACCGGCCCCCAGGGTGAGGGGTACTACCAGCCAGATGGGCAGCTCCATGGCCACCATGGTGGCTGCCAGGGCGCCGCACAGGGCCAGCACAGAGCCGACCGACAGATCGATACCGGCGGTGAGAATGACCAGCGTCATGCCGACCGCCATGATGGCGTTGACCGAGGTCTGACGCAGTATGTTGAGCAGGTTGTCGGCGGTGAAGAAGTTCGGGCTCAGGAAAGAGACGACGCCGATCAGCACCAGCAGCGCTACCAGGGATTTGTTCTCGATCCACCAGGCCTTGCTCATGACGCCACGGCGGGAAAGGGTTTGGGTTGTCATTGTGCTGCCTCTTGCTCTGCTTGCCACTGTTTGCCGACTGCCGCCGCCATCAGTTTCTCCTGATTGGCCTCGCGGGTGTTGAACTCTGCGCTGATGCGCCCTTCGTGCATCACCAGGATGCGATCACTCATGCCGAGCACTTCCGGCATCTCGGAGGAGACCAGGATGATGCTCATCCCCTCCTTCTTGAACTGGTTGATGAGTTGATAAATTTCCTTCTTCGCCCCCACGTCGACGCCGCGGGTCGGCTCGTCGAGGATCAGCACCTTGGGCCTTGTCAGCAACCCCTTGGCGATGGCCACCTTCTGCTGGTTGCCGCCGGAGAGGAGCTTGATCAGCTGATCCTGACTCGGAGTCTTGATGTTGAACAGGCGCACATAGTCACCCACCGCCTGGCGCTCGGCCTTGCCGTCTATCTTGCCGTGAGTGATGAACTCGTCGAGGGCGCACAGGCTCATGTTTTCGCGTACCGAGAGCTCCAGCACCAGGCCATCCCCCTTGCGATCCTCGGAGATGTAGGCGATACCGGCGGCCAGACCGTCGGCGGGGGTGCGTGGCACCAGCACCTTGCCATCGACTTCGACCGCGCCGCTGCTGATGGGGCTGGCGCCGTAGATGAGCTTCATCAGCTCGGTGCGCCCGGACCCCATCAGGCCGCTGAAGCCGAGAATTTCCCCCTGGCGCAGGGAGAAACTCACCCCGTGCACGCCGGGGCCGGCCAGATCCTTCACTTGCAGGCTGACGGGGCCGAGCTCGCGCGCGAGGCGCGGGTATTGCTCCTCCAGCCGGCGACCCACCATCATCTCGATGATCCTGTCTTCGTCGAGCTCGCTCACCGCCTGCTCGCCTATCCACTTGCCATCGCGCAGCACGGTGACCCGGTCGCAGATCTGGAAGATCTCCTTGAGGCGGTGGGAGATGTAAACGATGCCGCAACCCTGCTCGCGCAGCTCGCGGATGACCACGAACAGCTGCTCTGTCTCGGTGTCGGTCAGGGCGTCGGTGGGCTCGTCCATGATGATGACGCTGGCATCGAATGACAGCGCCTTGGCGATCTCCACCATCTGCTGCTCGCCGATGGAGAGATCCCCGAGCCGGGTGTCCGGCCCGTGCTTGACGCCGAGGCGTGCCAGGAGGGTGCTGGCCCGCTCGCGCAGTTGCTTGTGGTCAATGCTGCCAAAGCGGGTGCGCGGCTCACGGCCGAGGAAGATATTGGCTGCAATCGACAACTCCGGCAGCAGATTCAGCTCCTGGTGGATGATGCTGATCCCCTGATCCTGGGAGTCGCGCGGTCCCTTGAAGTGCACCGGCTGACCGCGATAGCTGACGGTGCCAGCATCGGCCTGATAGATGCCGGTCAGCACCTTCATCAGGGTGGATTTGCCGGCGCCATTCTCACCGAGCAAGGCCATCACCTGACCCGGGTAGACTCGCAGACCCGCTTCGTCGAGAGCGCGCACCCCGGGGAAGGTCTTGACGATCCCGGTGAGCTCAAGAATGGGCGAGGGGGGCGTGTTAACGCTCCCGGTGAGCCCAACAAGGGGTGAGAGGGGGGAGGTTGTGCTCATTTGCAGCTTCCTTGAAGAGGCTTAAAACGCCACACCGGCGCAGAGAATAATATTGGCGTAGGGGGTGACCTCGCCGCTGCGCACGATGGCCTTGCTCTGGTGGGAGCGGGCTTTGAACGCCTCGTGCAGGCAATATTCGACGGCGATGGGTTTGCCCTGGGCCAGGGCGTGAGCCTCGATCTGCGCAACCAGCGCCTGATGGGCATCCGGGCTGATCAATTTTATTTCGCTCGCCATGATCACCTTCTCCACCACCAGATCGGTGAGCAGAGCGGTCAGCACGGTGTCCAGGCTGGGAGTGCCCGCCATCAGTGCCAGATCGATGCGCTCAGGCCCCGCCGCAATGGGCAGGCCTGCATCGCAGACGGTGATCTCGTCGGTGTGACCCATTCGTGCCACCAGAGCACTCAGGGGAGCATTGAGCAGCTTGCCTCGTTTCATACAACACCTCGGCGGCCTGTGACCGCATCGTCGATATTTATCTGGGCAACCGGTTACGCAACCGGTTGCGTCGTTGAGGTGAAAGATAGGCGCTAACCGTTAACGGGTCTAGGAACAGATGACGAAAATGTGAAAACGATCTCAATGAAGTGGCTGACAGCAGGAAAACGGGTGCCAGAAGAGCACCCGTACAACCAGAGGAGGGGATCAGAGAATCAGGGCCTCCTGCACGGCGGGGCGTGCCAGCATGCGTCGGGTATGGGCCGCCACCTTGGGAAACTCGTCGATGGCGACCCCGTCGCTCGCGAGCCAGCTGGCCACCACGAACAGGTAGATATCGGCCAGGCTGAAACGTTCCCCCAATACCCAGGGACCGGCCAGATAGTGGTGCTCTATCTCGGCGAAACCGTCGCGCATGTTTTGCGGCATCCTGGCCTTCATGGCAGCGATGGCGTGTTCATCATCCGCCCAGCGGCTACCGCGACGGCCATGGGCATGGGCGACGTGCACCGTCGAGGCGAGGAAGCTGTGCACCTCCTGCATTCTGGCCAGCAGGAAGGGGTCATCCAGGGGCGCCAGCCCGGCATCCGGGAAACGCTGGGCCACGTACAGCAGCAAGGCCGGGGTTTCGGTCAGTACGCCGCGCTCGGTCACCAGGGCCGGCACCCGCCCCTTGGGGTTGATGGCAAGATAGGCGGGGGTGCGTTGCTCCCCGGCGGCGAGATCGAGGCGCTTGATCCGGTGCGGGGCACCGGCTTCCACCAGGGCGATGCGCACCGCCATGGCACAGGTACCGGGGGCGAGATAGAGCGTCAGTTCGGACATTGCAGCTTTCCTTGTATGGGTTATCCGGGATGGACTGCGCGAGAGTGCGAGTCTGTCGAGTCTTGGTCATCCATCCTACGCCCATGCCGGGCGAGGGCCAAGCTAGGCAACCACGGGGCACGAATACCGGGCTGGCGACAGTGCCCTTGTCTGTGAAATCAACAGCTTTCTGAACGGAAGATAACAGGAAAAACGACTACGCATGCCCGGTCAAACCGCTATAATGTGCCACCTTGGAACAGTCGTATTTGAATGTTGGATAGTCAATTGAGTAATAGAATGCGGATCGGTGGAACCCTCGAACAGTCCCTCAGCCAGGGATACCGTCTGGAGCTGCAAGGGGTGTTGAAAGAGGCCTGGCAACAGACTCGCCGCACCGGTTTCGGTCTGGCGCTGGCCATCGCCGGGGTCATGGCAATCTGGATCCTGCTGAGCAACACCCTGCTGGCCCCCTATGTCAGCCAAGAAGGGGGTGACATGGACATGGCCCTGATATTGAGCCTGCTCATCACCGTCATCATGTCTCCCATGACCTCTTCCCTCGACATGCTGGGACTGCAGCAGTCGGTGGGCGTGCGGGCCCGTCCTAACCAGGTGTTCGACTTCTTCCGTCACTTTCTGCGTCTGGGCTCCCTGAGCCTGCTCGGCAGCCTCATCACCAGCCTGTTTGGCCCCCTGTTCGAGCTGCTGGGGCTGCCGGTGATGCTGGCTTTTGTTCCTTCTGCCCTGGTGGGCATGGGGCTGGTGTTCACCGTGCCTCTGGTGCTGGAGCGCGGTCTGTCGCCGGCCCAGGCCATCCTGGTCTCCCTCAAGTTGTTCGCCCGAGGCTGGCCCAGCATAGTGCTGCTGCATGGCGTCATGCTGGCGCTGTTCTTCCTGGCCCTCATTCCCATGGGCATAGGCCTCATCTGGGTGGCCCCCCTCTATTTCAACCTCAAGGGGATCCTCTATCGGGATCTGTGCGGGGTTGCCGTGGAGGTGACCGAAGTGGCGGACAATGCCGCCTCCGGGCAGGGGCCCGATCATTTCAACGCGTGATGCAAAAGGATGGCATATGAAGCTGGTTCGACATGGCATGGCGGCAAGTCTGCTGATAGTGCCGGCGCTGTGCGTGGCGGCGCCCTCGCTGGATCTGCAATACAGCACCTTCTACAGCCAGATGAAGACCTTTGCCAAGGGCGAGTTTGGTGATGCCAGGCTGGGGTTTTATCTGACCGATCCGCAAAGTGGCCAGCGCTGCGGGCTCGCCTCGGCAAGGGTCTCGACCCTGGATCGGGATGTTGCCGCCGAGGTGACTATCGACAGCGAGCTGCGTCTGCCCTATGACGACGATCTCAATCTCGACAAGGCGACCGTGGTGGTGACGCTGACCGAACCACATGCCACCTGTGACATGTCGGTGCAGGTGATGGCCGATGCGCCCCCAGCGTCGGATAGCCAGGGGTTCAGGGTGAGCGAGGTGGTGACACGCCAGCAGGAGATGCAGTCGCTGCTGGACAAGCTGGCAGGCATGGTGGGCAAGTACTTCCTGCCGGAGATGGCGGGGGTGCGGGTGACCCTGGTGCAGCCGAGCGGCACCGCCTACCTCATCGATGGAGCCCGTCAGCAACCACTCCCCTGGCAGGATGGCCAGCTGCTGCTTCGCAATGAGCAACTCGCCGATTTCGCGGCGGGCAGGTTGCAGCTTGCGGGAGAGATACTGCGACTGACCCCCTGGTTGCACAAGGGCTGAAAAAGCCGGGTGAAAGACAGATAAAGAAAAGGAGCGCATGGCGCTCCTTTTTCGTGGTGGCTGGCAGGGCGCTCAGCGCACCTCGATCACATCCAGCACGTCCATCTCGTCGATGTTGAGCAGGGGCGCGGTCGGCAGCTCGGGGGGATCGAATGCCTTGTCGCCGCCGTCGATGATGCCGGAGTCGCGGTTGATGCTCTTGAAGTCAAACAGCTTGTGATCGAGCAGGTGGCTCGGGATCACGTCCTGAATGGCGGTGAACATGGTCTCTATCCGGCCGGGGAATCGGCGATCCCAGTCCTGCATCATCTGCTTGATGGCCTTGCGCTGCAGGTTCTCCTGCGAGCCGCACAGGTTGCACGGGATGATGGGGAAGGCCTTGACCTCCGCATAGCGCACCAGATCCTTCTCCTTGCAGTAGGCCAGGGGGCGGATCACCACGTTCTTGCCATCGTCGCTCACCAGCTTGGGGGGCATGGACTTGAGCTTGCCGCCGTAGAACATGTTGAGGAACAGGGTCTCGAGGATGTCATCCCTGTGGTGGCCGAGGGCAATCTTGGTGCAACCCAGCTCTTGGGCGGTGCGGTAGAGAATGCCGCGGCGCAGGCGGGAGCAGAGGGCGCAGGTGGTCTTGCCTTCCGGCACCTTGTCCTTGACGATGGAGTAGGTGTCTTCCTCGACGATCTTGAAGTCGACGCCGAGGGTGGCCAGGTATTCCGGCAGCACGTGTTCGGGGAAGCCGGGTTGCTTCTGATCCAGGTTGACGGCCACGAGATCGAAATGGATGGGGGCGCTGGCCTTCAGGCTCATCAGGATGTCGAGCATGGCGAAGCTGTCTTTGCCGCCAGACAGGCACACCATGATCTTGTCACCCTCTTCAATCATGTTGAAGTCGGCGATGGCCTGACCCACGTTGCGCCGCAGGCGTTTCTGCAGCTTGTTGAAACTGTATTTCTCTTTGGCGTTAAGCTCTTCTAGCATGGCCTCAAACCCGGGACAAAAATAAGCGGCTTATTATAGCCATGTCCCGGGGGAGGGCAAGAAACGCTTATGCAGGATGACGCTTGTCATCCACCGGGCAGCTGTAATCGTCCGGTTTGAGGATCAGGATGTCGCAGTCGAGCCGATCGACCACATGCTCTGCCGTGTTGCCGAGCAGGGCGGCGGAGAGGCCGGTACGGCCGACGCAACCCATGATCATCAAAGTGGCCTTGAGCTCGTCCGCCATGTCAGGCAGCACCTCCTCCGGTAATCCTTCCGCCACCTTGGTCCACATGTGATTGATGCCGAAGTGATCGGCATGTTCTCGCAGCAGATCTTCGTGATGCTTGCGGATGGCATCGTTGTAAGCGTTGGGATCGAACTCGGGCAGCTCGATGGCCACATTCACCGGTGTGCCGGGGTAGGTGTTGACCAGATAGAGGTTGGATCCAAGCAGATCGGCGATGGCGACGCCTTCGCGGGTGATGCGCTCATTGAGGACTTTCTGCTCCAGGTCATCGCTCGAGCAGTTGATGGCGGCGATGATGTTGCCGCCCCGCTGCCAGTGACCCTCTTTGACCAGCAGGACGGGACAGGGGCACTTGCGCAGCAGGTGCCAGTCGGTCGGGGTGAAGATGAAGGTTTGCAGGAAGGAATGCTTGTGGGTCGCCTTGACCACCAGATCGTGGCGATGCTCCAGCACTTCCTGGATAACACACTCGAAGGGACGATTGTGCCACAACACCTTGATCTCGCACTCCAGGCCTCTGGCGCGATAGGGTTGGAGTATCTCGTCCAGCCACTCCCGACGCTGGGCAATGACGCCGTGGCGCATCTCTTCCCGCTCATCCACCGACAGCATGGCTGTCATCTCGTACGAGAAATCGTAAATCGTCAGGAGCAGGGTCAGCTGGGCGCCCTCGTCCAGCTCGGCGACCTTGACCGCGCGCTCGAGCGCGATCTGGCGCACCTCCTCCGGGTTGATCACCACCAGAATATTTCGGTACTTGACCATGTTCTCCTCCTTGGCAAAAACGCCAATGATGGCAACTCTTTAGCCATTACAGCTTAGCCCAAGGGGGGAGACGGGAAGGTGTGCCGGATCAAATTTCAGGGTGAACCGATCCGGCAATACAGTGGGAAAGGGCGTGATCAGCCGCAGGGAGGGCGAGTGGCACCGGCCATGACGCCGAGGGCCACGTGATCCAGCACGGTAATGTATTTGCCCTTGACACTGATGAGGCCGGACTTCTGGAAACGACCGAGCAGACGGCTGATGGTCTCGACGGTGAGGCCGAGATAGTTGCCGATGTCGCCACGGGTCATGGAGAGACGGAACTCCTTGGCGGAGAAGCCGCGCTCGGAGAAACGTACCGACAGGTTGTGCAGGAAGGCGGCGAGGCGCTCTTCCGCATTCTTCTTGGAGAGCAGCAAGATCATCTCCTGATCCCCCATGATCTCGTTGCTCATCAGTCGCATGATCTGCTGGCGAAGCTTGGGCATCTTGCCGGAGAGATCGTCGAGTACATCGAACGGGATCTCGCACACCATGGCGGTTTCCAACGCCTGGGCGAAGGAGGGGTGCGCCTGCTTGTGGATGGCATCGAAACCGACCAGATCCCCTGCAAGGTGGAAGGCGGTGATCTGCTCATCGCCCTGCTCGGTGATGGTGTATGACTTGATGGTCCCGGAGCGGATGGCGTAGAGCGATTTCAGTTCATCGCCAGCCTTGAACAGTTCCTCACCCTTCTGGATCGGCTTCTTGCGCTCGATGATGCTGTCCAACTGATCGAGCTCACTGTCGTTCAGGGTGAAGGGGATGCAGAGCTGGCTGATGCTGCAATCCTGGCAATGAATTGCACAGCCACCGCTCTGAACACGTCTGCCAGGTTTCTTGTCCGGGATCATAGGCTCATATGAATAATTGATTTATATCAAACAAGTTTACCACCAACTCATCCGTTTTGGATAGGGTTTCAAAAGGACGCCAGCCCGATCCAGAGGGTATGCAGCCCATAGGCAATGAGCAGCAAGGCTCCACCCAGACGCAGGCTGCGCAGGGTCAGCCAGTAACGCAATTTGTCTGCCAGCCCGCCCAGGGCAAACAGGGTCGGCAGGGTCCCAAAACCAAAACTCAGCATGATGAGCGCCCCGTCGCCAGCGGAGCCCGCTGCCGCGCTCCAGGTCAGCATGGAGTAGACTAGGCCGCAGGGCAGCCAGCCCCACACCATGCCAAAGGGGAGCGCCTGCCAGGCCGACGTAAAGGGAATGAACTTGCCCGCCAGCGGCTTGATGAAGGGCCACATCTTGGCGCCGAGCCGCTCCAGCAGCAGGATCCCTTGCCACCAACCCGCCAGATAGAGGCCGAGGGCTATCATCAGCAGGGCTGCAATGAGGCGCAAGCCGGCGATGGCATGCTTGCCGGCCCCGAGCTCGCTGGTGGTGGCCAGTAGCCCGCCTACCAGAGCGCCAGCCAGCACATAACTCAGGATCCGGCCCAGGTTGTAGTTGAGCAGGTAGCCAAGGCGCCCCCAGAAGTGCTGTTTCTCGGCGGGGATGGCCATGGAGAGGGCGGCAGAGACGCCACCGCACATGGCGATGCAGTGGCCTGAACCTGCCAGCCCCACCAGCAGGGCCCCCATCAGGTCAAGGCTGCTGGTCATCGCGCGGCTTATCCTTGCTCTTGGTGGCGGGTTGCTCCTCGTCAAACAGTATGTTGGAGCCCTGGCGGTCGAGATCCTCGAACTGCTCCGAGCGAATGGCCCAGAAGAAGACGGCCCCCGCGATGATGACGAACAGGATGGCGATGGGGATGAGGACAAAAATGATGTTCATGGAAACTACCTTGACATTTATCCGTGGCAATCGACCCCCATGGTAACCCTGTTCGGGCAGGGGGCCAGCCGCTATCAGTGAGAAATGTGGCCTGAATCGGAGGCAGGCCACATGTTCAGCGTTTTCCCTGCTTGCTCATCGATTGAGACGCATCGAGTTGGTGACGACTATGAGGGAGCTCAGGGACATGCCTGCCGCTGCCAGATAGGGGGGCAGCCAGCCGCTTGCCGCGAGTGGCAACACCAGCAGGTTGTAACCGATGGACCAGGCAAAGTTCTCCTGGATGATCCGGCGGGTGCGCAGCGCCAGGGTGCGCGCCGTCAGCAGGCGGGAGAGGTCATCGGCCAGCAGGATGGCGTCGGCGCTGTTCTTGGCCAGATCCGTGCCGCCTGCCATGGCGAAGGAGGCATGGGCACCGGCCAGCACGGGGGCGTCGTTGATGCCGTCGCCCACCATGATGCTGATATCCCCGGCCGTTTCCCGCGCCTTGAGGTACGCGAGCTTGCCATCTGGGGTGACCCCTTTCACCAGCTCATCGACCCCGAGTTCACGGGCAACAGTGTCGGCCTGAGGGGAGCTGTCGCCGGTGAGAATGGTGGTTTGCAGGCCGGCCGCCTTGAAGGCCTGGATCAAGGCCCCTGCATCCGCACGCACGGTATCGGCCAGGGTGAAGCGGGCCAGCGGCCTGGTCTCGTCGGCCAGATAGATGGCCAGCCCCTGAGCGGCATTCTGTTTGTCACTCAGCCCGAGCCAGCGGGCACTACCGATGCGGTAATGTTTGCCTGCGATCCTGCCCTCGATGCCGTGGCCGATGACGGGCGTCACCCCGCTGGCTGCCAGCAGCACGGCATCGTCAGCTCCTTTGCTGCGAAACGCGCGGGCTATGGGGTGTTCGGAGTAGGCTTCCAGCGCGCGGGCGATGGCCAGGCACTCGTCTTCGCCAAGCTCCGCCAGGGGCTGGACGCCCACCAGGCTGATATTGCCGGTGGTCAGGGTACCTGTCTTGTCCATCACGATCCGGTTGGCCCGGGTCAGCACATCCAGCACGTGGCCGCGGCGCAGCAGGATGCCGCTGCGGGTCAGGTGGGCGGTGGCCGAGGTGAGCGCCGTCGGGGTCGCCAGTGACAGGGCGCAGGGGCAGGTGGCCACCAGCACTGACAGGGTGACCCAGAAGGCCCGCTCCGGGGCATGGAAGTGCCAGAAGGTCCAGACCGCGGCGGCGATGAGCAGCAGCACCAGGATGAAATGGCGGGAGAGCACATCCGCCAGCTGGGCGATGGCGGGTTTGTCATCCAGCGCGCTGTCCTGCAACCGCATGATCTGGGCGAGGCGCGACTCTTCGATGGGGTGGTTGACCCGGATCTCCAGCGGCGCATCCGTGCTGATGGTGCCGGCGAAGACGGGATCTCCCGCCTGCTTGAGCAGGGGCAGTTGCTCGCCGGTCAGCATGGCTTCGTTGAGGCTGGCCTGCCCCTGAGTGATGATGCCGTCTGCGGGCAGGGTGGCACCGGCCAGCACCCGGACCCTGTCCCCCACCCGCAGTGTCTTGGCGGGCACCTCGTGTTCGCCATCTGCATCGATGCGGGTGGCCATGATGGGCACCAGCCGTGCCAGGTTGGAGCTGGACTCGGACGCCTTGCGCCTGGCCCTCAGCTCGAGCAGGCGCCCCAGCAGCAGGAAGAAAACGAACATGGTGATGGAGTCGTAATAGACCTCACCCGTGTTGAAGACGGTGGCCCAGATGGAGGCGACGAACGCACCGATGAGGGCCAGCGACACAGAGACATCCATGGAGAGGTGGCCCTGTTTCAGGCTGCGCCAGGCGCCCACGTAAAATGGCTGGGCCGAGTAGATCATGATGGGGGTGGAGAGCAGCAGGCTTATCCACTTGAAGTAGATCATGAACTCCTCTTCCACGCTGATGAAGAAATCCATGTAGAGCGCCACGGCGCACATCATCACCTGCATGGAGCCAAGACCAGCCAGCGCCATGCGGAACATGTAGCTGCGCACCTCGCGGGCGTAGAGGGCTTCTTGCTGATGAGTCTGGAAGGGGTAGGCGCGGTAGCCTATCTTGGCGAACCCCTTGAGGATGTCGCTTAACGAGAGCCTGTCCGGATCCCACTTGATGCGGGCGCGGTGGGTGGTGGTATTGACGTTGACATAATGCAGGCCCGCGAGCCCCATCAGGTGGCGCTCGATGAGCCAGGCGCAGGCGGCGCAGGTCAGCCCTTCCACGCTGAGCTGGATTTCCCGCAGCGTGCCCGTCTCGGTGACGAACTCCTGCTGCACTTCGGCCAGATCGTAGTGGGTGAGGGCCGCCAGCTCGCTCGGCACCAATTCCCCCTTGATGCCGGGGGCGGTGCGGTGCTCGTAGTAACTGGCAAGGCCGCATTCGAGAATGGTCTGTGCCACGGCCTGGCAACCAGGACAGCACATGGGTTGCACTATCCCCTTGATCTCCAGGGTAAAGTCACTGCCAGTGGGAACCGGTTCACCACAGTGAAAACAGCCGGTCATGGTCATTATCCCTCTTGGAAGCTGCCCGCGTGGGCGAGAAAAGGGAGGACGCCGTCATGCCTGGATGAACGCTGCCGCTCATTCCGGGTTCAGCGTCCCCTGGGATCGAGTTCCACCGGGGCCTTGGTCGGCAACTGCGCCGTCTCTTGCAGGCGCCACTCGTGGTTGAAGGCATCGACCCGGATGTGCCACTTGCCGGTGAGGGGCTTGTCCAGCATCAGGCGATAGACTCCCTTGCCATCGGCAGTGAGCAGATGATCGCTGTCCAGACCGGCCAGGGTCGGGTGGAACAGGGAGAGGTGCAGCGCCTGACCGGCGGGGATCTCACCCGACAGGGGCTTCAGGGTCAGCTCCTTGTCGCTGACCGAGAGCTCGACGCGGATGCCGAGGGCCTCGGCGCGATCGAACTTGCTGAGATCCTGATTAATCTCCTTGCCCTGCTTGTAATAGTCTTCCGCCACCAGGTTGACCCCATCCTTGCTGGCGATGATGGCGGTGGCGATGCTGCCTACCACGGCGGCGCAGGGGAGGGCGATGATGAACCAGGGCCAGAATTGGCGATACCAAGGTTGAGTCATGGTGCTACCGAAACAAATGGTTAACGAAATGGAGGGATTCTAGCCAACACAAGATAACAAAAAGCCTCGAAGAGTCGAGGCTTTTTGCTGCGTAATCACGTGCTTATCACATGTTACTGCTTATTTTACTGCGCCTGGTGGGACAAACTATAGACATAGGACGCCAGCAGGTGGACCTTGTCTTCTCCCAGGATATCCTTCCAGGCTGGCATCACGCCGTGACGCCCATGGGTGATGGTCTGCTCGACCACCTGACGGGAGCCGCCATACAACCAGGTGTTGTTGGTGAGATCCGGCGCGCCGAAGGCGATGCCGCCCTTGGCATCCGGGCCGTGACAGGCGGCGCACATGGCGAAACGGGCTTCCCCCTTCTTGGCTTCCACCAGATCCACCTTGCGGCCGGAGAGGCTCAGCACGTAGGAGGCCACTTCCTTGACCCCGTCCTGACCCAGGATCTCGCCCCAGGCGGCCATGATCCCCTGACGACCGCCCATGATGGTGGTCTTGATCTGATCCGGCGCTCCGCCCCACTGCCATTCGCTGTCGGTCAGGTTCGGGAAACCGCGACCACCGCGGGCATCGGAGCCGTGGCACTGGGAGCAGTTCTGCAGGAACAGACGCTGACCCACTTTCAGGGCTTCCGGGTCCTTGGCGATCTCGGTGATCTCCTTGTAGTTCTTGCCGTCGGCCTGGTAGGTCAGCTCACGGAACTTGGCGCCATAGACCTCGTCGGCCTTGGCCAGTTCCCGATCATACTCCACCGCGCGCCCTTCGTCCTTGGCAGAGGCAGCCGCCGCCTTGGATTCGGCCAGGGAGCGAACGTCCTGGTTGGAGCTCTGCCAGCCCAGCAGACCCTTGAAGTTGCCCAGACCCGGGAAGGCGAGCAGGTAGATGAGACCGGTGACGATGAAGAAGAGGAACATATAGGACCACCACTTCGGCAGGGGATTGTTGATCTCCTCTATGCCGTCGAAGGTGTGCCCCATGGGCTTGCCCTCTTCGGTCCCCATCTTGTCCTTCATGCACCACATCAGCAGCAGGAAGCAGCCGAGTATGGTGCCCAGACTTATGACGGTCACAAAAATGCTAAACAAAGTGCTCATTATTGCTTCGCTCCTGCGTTCTTGTTATCAGCACTGGGTTGCTCGTCATCGGCAAAGACCAGGTTGGCAGCCTCATCGAAGGAGGCCTTGCGGCGTTTGCTGTATGCCCAGACGATGATGCCGATCATGATGATCATCAGCAGCAGGGTGTACAGGCCGCGAAATGTGCCGTAATCCATATCCCGACTCCTTATTTCAGGGCATGACCCAGTGATTGCAGATAGGCCACCAGGGCATCCAACTCGGTCTTGCCCTTGACTGCCTCAGACGCACCCTCGATGTCGGCATCGGTATAGGGCACCCCGAAGTGATCCCGGAACAGCGCCAGCTTCTTGCCGGTCAGCTCACCGGTCAGGACGTTGGTCTCGAGCCAGGGGAAGGCGGGCATGTTGGATTCCGGTACCACGTCGCGCGGGTTGATGAGGTGGGCGCGATGCCAGTCGTCGGAGTAGCGGCCGCCGACCCGGGCCAGATCCGGACCGGTACGCTTGGAGCCCCACAGGAAGGGGTGCTCCCACACGCTCTCACCGGCGACCGAGTAGTGGCCATAGCGCTCGGTCTCGGCACGGAACGGGCGGATCATCTGGCTGTGGCAGACGGTGCAGCCCTCGCGGATGTAGATGTCGCGTCCTTCCATCTGCAGGGCGGTGTAGGCCTTGAGGCCCTCCACCGGCTCGTTGGTCTGCTTCTGGAAGAACAGTGGCGTGATCTCGACCAGGCCCCCCAGGCTGATGGCAAAGATGATGCCTATCACCAGCATGGGGACGCTCTTTTCAAAAATTTCGTGACGGTTATTGTTGCTCATGCTTTAAACCCCTTCAGATCAGGCTGGCTGTGCGACGGGTTCCAGGGAACCCTTGGGCGCAGTGACGGTGCGATAGGCGTTGTAAGCCATCAGCAGCATGCCGGTGACGAAGAAGCAGCCACCCAGGAAGCGCACGAAGTAGAAGGGATAGGAAGCTTGCAGCGCCTCCACGAAGCTGTAGGTCAGGGTGCCGTCATCATTGACCGCACGCCACATCAGACCCTGCATCACCCCAGAAATCCACATGGAGACGATGTAGAGCACTGTGCCCACGGTCGCCAGCCAGAAGTGGACGTTGATCAGGCGGATGCTGTACATGCGGCCCTGATCGAACAGGTTCGGGATCAAGTGATACACGGCGCCGATGGATACCATGGCAACCCAGCCCAGGGCACCGGAGTGGACGTGACCTATGGTCCAGTCTGTGTAGTGGGAGAGGGCGTTGACCGTCTTGATCGCCATCATGGGGCCTTCGAAGGTGGACATGCCGTAGAACGACAGGGACACGATCAGGAAGCGCAGGATGGGGTCATAGCGCAGCTTGTGCCAGGCACCGGACAGGGTCATGATGCCGTTGATCATGCCGCCCCAGGAGGGGACGAACAGGATGAGGGACATCACCATGCCCAGGGACTGGGCCCAGTCAGGCAGCGCGGTGTAGTGCAGATGGTGCGGACCGGCCCAGATATAGAGGGAGATCAGCGCCCAGAAGTGCACGATGGAGAGGCGGTAGGAGTAGACCGGACGCCCCGCCTGCTTGGGCACGAAATAGTACATCATCCCCAGGAAGCCGGCGGTGAGCAGGAAGCCGACCGCGTTGTGGCCATACCACCACTGCACCATGGCATCCATGGCGCCGGAGTACATGGAGTAGGACTTCATGCCGGAGAGTGGCACTTCCATGTTGTTGACGATATGCAGCACGGCCACCGTGATGATGAAGGCACCGAAGAACCAGTTCGCCACATAGATGTGGGAGGTGGTGCGCTTGACCAGGGTGCCGAAGAAGACAATGGCATAGCTCACCCAGACCACGGCGATGGCGATGTCGATGGGCCATTCCAGCTCGGCATACTCCTTGGAGGTGGTGTATCCCAGTGGCAGGCTGATGGCGGCGGCGAGGATGATCGCCTGCCAGCCCCAGAACACGAAGGAGGCGAGCGGGCCGCCAAACAGTCTTGCCTGGCAGGTGCGCTGTACCACGTAGAAGGAGGTGGCCATCAGGGCACTGCAACCAAACGCAAAGATGACCGCGTTGGTATGCAGGGGACGCAGGCGACTGTAGGTCAGCCAGGGGGTATCAAAGTTGAGGGCAGGCCAGATCAACTGGGCTGCGATCAGTACACCAACCGACATACCGACAATTCCCCAGACAATCGTCATGACGGTGAACTGGCGCACAACGGTGTAGTTGTACTCAGGGTGGTTTGTTGTATGGCTCATCGTTGTATTCCGCTTCCGATGCTGTTGTTTGTTTTTCGCCCGGTAATCGGGGCCATTTTCACCCCTGATTTGCAAAATCCTCTCGTTAACATCTGTTAATAAAAGGAAAAGCAAAAGGTGGTTAAATGAAAATTCATTGAGAATGATACTGAACTGACCGGTAAAATAACAGTACAAACAGTGATATATTTGGCTCCAGCGGGTCTGGTGCCCGCCAGTTTTTACCTTGCGCAAGATCACGAAAATCGCATTTTTAAAGTACCTTACAGGGCTGTTTTTTCATGAAAGAGAGACTCACTTCACGCAAAATCGTGCACTTGACGATCGTTTTGGCCATTTTGCTCTCCCTGATGGCCTATCGGACCTGGTTTTCGGGCCCGCCGAGCGGGGAGGCGAAGGCAACAAATGATCAGATTTGTGATCTGTCCCACAGCAGTTGTTCCCTTCTCGTCGGCGATCAGCCCCTGACGGCCAGCGTAGACGGCTTGCCGATCCGCCCTGAACATGACTTTGTGCTGCGTCTTCAGGGAGGTTCTCCCGCCATCACCCCCATCAAAGCCTGGCTGGAGGGCAGAACCATGTTCATGGGACGCATTCCCGTGCAATTCGAGGCGAAGGAGGGAGGCTGGCAGGGGGCCGCTCAGGTGGGGAGTTGCACCACTGAGACCATGGAGTGGCTGCTCAATATCGAGTGGAGCAATGGCCAGCGCCAGCAACTGACACTGGGAATTTCCCCCTGACAGGAGGCTGACGTTTGTGGCCCAGGAGGGGGGATAAGTGAAATTTGATTTGAATTTTTCAGGCAGGTCGGTACCTTGCATTCATTATCAAGGAGTGAAGTTCATTTAATCATGATTGAAAAACAAGCATTTTATCGCACCCTCAACCAACAGGCCCAGGCGCTGCTGGAGGGTGAACCCGACCTGATTGCCAACCTGGCGAACCTGTCTGCCCTGCTCAATCAGGAGCTGGCTGACATCAACTGGGTCGGTTTTTATCTGTTGCAAGGGGAAACCCTGGTACTCGGCCCCTTCCAGGGCAAGCCGGCCTGCGTGCGCATTCCGGTGGGCCGCGGCGTCTGCGGCACGGCGGTGGCCGAGGGCAAGACCCAGCTGGTGGACGACGTACACCAGTTCACGGGTCACATCGCCTGCGACGGCGCCAGCAATTCGGAAATCGTGATTCCGCTGCGTCGTGGTGGTGAGATCATCGGGGTGCTGGACGTGGATAGTCCGATTTTTAACCGTTTCGACCAGGAGGACCGGATTGGCCTCGAAGAAACGGTGCAAATTTTGGAAAGCATGCTCTAAGTCATTGCTAGATGGTTCGCAAAAGGTCCCAAGCTCTCTATAATAGGGCCTTTGTTGTGTTCGGGCATGCCCGTGCGTCTATATGAAAGCCAAGGTTATACATGGAAAACACTGAAAAGCTGAAGAACAGTAAAGAGATCGTTGCCTACCTGGTCGAGAAATTCCCGGCCTGCTTCATCGCTGAAGGAGAGGCCAAGCCACTCAAGATTGGCATCTTCCAGGATCTGGCCGCGCGTCTTGCTGATGACGAGAGAGTCTCCAAGACCATGCTGCGCTCTGCTCTGCGTCAATACACCTCCAGCTGGCGTTACCTGCATGGCCTCAAGGCTGGCCAGGCCCGTGTCGATCTGGATGGCAACCCCGGTGAGCTGCTGACCGAAGAGCACATCGAGCATGCCAAACAGGCGCTCAAGGAGAGCAAAGAGCGTGTCTTTGCCAGCCGCCGCACCAACACCAAGGAGAAGGAAGACAAGCCCAAGCAGCCGCGCCGCAACGCGCCGCGCAAGGCCGATTCGCCCCGCTCCGACAAGCCCAAGTCTGCTGCCCCCAAGGCCGCACCTGTAGCCGATGCTCCCCTGGTCAAAGTGGATGCCGCCACCCTGAAAGTGGATCAAGGCGTGCGCGTCGTGCTGGGCAAATCTCCCGTGCCTGCGACCATCAAGGAAGTGACCAAGGATGACGTACAGGTTCAATTGCAGACCGGCATGATGTTGCGGGTCAAGTTCGAGCATCTGGTTCTCTAAGGAGACGAATGTTGAAGCATGGCGTGATTCGTTTTTCCCTCGTTGCCTGTAGCCTGGCGCTCGCCGGACTCGCACAGGCCATCGAGCCGGTGCTCAAGGAAAGTGATTTGCCTGTGTTGGCTCAGGAGAGCCAACATGCTACGGCCAGCAAGCGAATTGCCAATCTGTTTACCCGCTCTCATTACAAACAGTTCAAGCTGGACGATGCCTTTTCCTCCGTGATTTTTGACAAATATCTGGAGAATCTGGACTACAGCCGCAACCTGTTTCTGGCCTCTGACATCAGCCGTTTTGAAAAGTACCGTACCGGTTTTGACACCGACCTCGAGAGAGGGCGTCTGGCTCCGGCCTACGAGATGTTCAACCTGAGTCAGCAGCGGCGTTACGAGCGGTTCGAATACGCCCTCAAACTGCTCGACACTCCCCTGGATTTCACCCAGCCCGACAATTACATCTTCGATCGGGAAGGGGCTCCCTGGCCCAAAGACGAGGCTGAGCTCGACGAGCTGTGGCGTCAGCGGGTCAAGTTTGATGCCCTGAGTCTCAAGCTCAGCGGCAAGGAGTGGCCCGAGATCAAGGAGCTGCTTGGCAAGCGTTACAACAACGCCATCAAGCGGATGTCCCAGACCGAGAGCGAGGATGTGTTCCAGCTCTTCATGAACTCCTTCGCCCGTGCCATCGAGCCGCACACCAGCTACCTCTCGCCGCGCAGCGCCGATCGCTTCAACACCGAGATGAACCTCTCGCTGGAGGGCATAGGTGCCGTGCTGCAGGCGGAAGATGACTTCACCGTCATCCGCTCCCTGGTGCCCGGCGGCCCGGCAGCCAAGTCCAACCACCTCAAGCCCGATGACAAGATCACCGGGGTGGGGCAGGACGACGGCAAGATTGTCGATGTGATCGGCTGGCGTCTCGATGATGTGGTCGAACTCATCAAGGGCCCGAAAGGCAGCAAGGTGAAGCTGGAGATCCAGCGCGGCAAGGGCGCAACCGCCAAGACCGAGCTGGTTGAGCTGACCCGTGACAAGGTGCGTCTGGAAGACAGGGCCGCCAAGTCCAAGGTGATCACCGCCGAAGGCAAGAAGATAGGGGTGCTCGAGGTCCCGAGCTTCTACGTCAATCTCCATGACGACGTCATCAAGGAGCTCTCCAGCCTCAACAAGCAGAAGATCGATGGTCTCATCGTCGATCTGCGTGGCAACGGCGGCGGTGCCCTGACCGAAGCCTCGGCCCTGAGTGGTTTGTTCTTCGCCAGCGGTCCCGTAGTGCAAATTCGTGATCACATGGGCCGTATCACGGTCAATGGTGACGACGACGGCAACGTCTACTACGGCGGCCCCATGTCGGTGATGATCGACCGTTACAGCGCCTCGGCCTCCGAGATCTTCGCCGCCGCCATGCAGGATTACGGCCGCGCCCTGATCCTCGGTGAGAACTCGTTCGGCAAGGGCACGGTGCAGCAGCATCGCAGCCTCGCCAAGGTCTACGACTTCTACGAGCAGCCGCTGGGTCACGTGCAGTACACCATCGCCAAGTTCTACCGGATCGATGGTGGCAGCACCCAGAACAAGGGGGTGGCACCGGACATCGGCTTCCCGACCGCGGTTTCGCCGGACGAGACCGGGGAGAGCCGGGAGTTCAACGCCTTGCCCTGGGACAAGATAGCTTCGGCCAGTTACGACAAGCTGGGGGACTTCTCCAGTCTGCTGCCCAGGTTGAAGTCGGCTCACGATGCGCGGATCGCCAAGGATCCTGAATTTGCCTACGTGCTGCAGGACATCAAGGAGTATCAGGCGGATCAGGACAAGAAGTCGGTCTCTCTGAACGAAGCCGAGCGACTGGCGGATCAGGCCAAGCAGGACGAGAAGGCGCTGGCGCGAGCCAACGAGCGACTGACCCGTCTTGGCAAGCCGACGGTGAAGAGCCTGGATGAACTGCCGACCGATTTCGAGGCCCCTGACGAGTATCAGATTGAAGCCGCGAACATCACGGCGGATCTGGCAAGGCTCAGCAAGGGCTGAGAATCCAGGGTGCATCAGCATGAATACAAGGGCGACTTCGGTCGCCCTCTCTTTTGGCGGAATGCAAACTATTTGACCCTGCCGAATCGTTGTGACAGCCTCTGACACGTCAATAACAAAGCGTGGAAGCACACAATAATGACCGATCACTCCCAGGCCATGACGGCCAAGTATCGCCAGGATTACCGGGCGCCCCTCTACTGGATCGACAGCATCGATCTCGATTTTCAACTGCAGGAGCCCCTGACCCGGGTCACCGCCATCTCCCGCCTGCGCCGCAACGGCGAGCACAACGAGCCGCTGGTGCTGGATGGGGAAGGATTGGTCTTGCACAGCGTCAGCGTGGACGGTGTCCCCTTCACCCAGTTCGAGCAGGGGGAGAGCAGTCTGACCCTGTTCAACCTGCCTGCCGAATGTGTGCTGACCATAGTCACGGATCTGGATCCCGCCGCCAACACGGCGCTGGAAGGGCTCTACAAGTCCGGCGACGCCTACTGCACCCAGTGCGAGGCAGAAGGATTCCGGCGTATCACCTATTACCTGGACCGGCCCGACATCCTGGCCCGTTACAGCACCCGGATCACCGCCGACAAGGCGAAATACCCCTATCTGCTCTCCAACGGCAACAAGGTTGCAAGCGGCGAGCTGGATGGCGGTCGCCACTTTGTGCAGTGGCAGGATCCCTTCCCCAAGCCGAGCTACCTCTTTGCCCTGGTGGCAGGTGATTTCGACGTGGAGCGGGGTAGCTACGCTACCCGTAGTGGCCGCAAGGTGGCTCTGGAGATCTTCGTCGACAAGGGGAACCTAGATCGCGCCGGTTTCGCCATGGAGAGCCTGATCAACGCCATGCGCTGGGACGAGCAGCGTTTCGGCCTCGAGTATGACCTCGACATCTACATGATCGTCGCGGTGGACTTCTTCAACATGGGCGCCATGGAGAACAAGGGGCTGAACATCTTCAACTCCAAGTTCGTGCTGGCCAACCCGGCGACCGCCACCGACAGCGACTACCACGGCATCGAGCGGGTGATCGCCCACGAATACTTCCACAACTGGACCGGCAACCGCGTCACTTGCCGCGACTGGTTCCAGCTCAGTCTCAAAGAGGGGCTGACGGTGTTCCGGGATCAGGAGTTCTCCTCTGATCTGGGCTCACGCGGCGTCAACCGCATCAACAACGTGCGTACCGTGCGCGGGCCGCAGTTCGCCGAAGATGCCGGCCCCATGGCTCACCCCATTCGCCCGGATGTGGTGATCGAGATGAACAACTTCTACACCCTGACCGTCTACGAGAAGGGCTCTGAAGTGATCCGCATGCTGCACACCCTGCTGGGTGAAGCTGCCTTCCAGGCCGGTATGCGTCTCTACTTCGAGCGTCACGATGGCTCGGCCGCCACCTGCGATGACTTCGTGCAGGCGATGGAGGATGCCTCCGGTGTGGATCTCGGCCGTTTCCGCCGTTGGTACAGCCAGTCCGGTACGCCCGAGCTGACCGTGACCGACGACTACGATGCCGAAAGCGGCGTCTATCGCCTGCACGTGCGCCAGCACACGCCGCCGACCCAGGATCAGCCGCAAAAATTGCCGCTGCATATCCCCCTCGACATCGAACTCTATGACGAGCAGGGTGACGTCATTGCGCTGCAGTACCAGGGCAAGGCCATCGGCAACGTGCTCGACGTGCTGGAAGAAGAGCAGACCTTCCTGTTCGATCGGGTTCAGGCCAAGCCGGTGCCCTCCCTGCTGCGGGACTTCTCCGCCCCGGTCAAGCTGCACTATGACTACAGCGACGAGGCCCTGGCCTTCCTGATGCGCCATGCCCGCAACGAGTTTGCCCGCTGGGATGCGGCCCAGATGCTGATCAACAAGGCGGTCATCGACGGGGTGGCACGGGTGCAGCAAGGGCAGGGGGTTGAGCTCTCCCCAACCCTTCTGGCGGCCTTCGTCGCCATTCTGGACGAGGCCGAGCTGGACTCGGCCCTCAAGGCGGAGATCCTGGCGCTGCCTGGTGAGGCGACCCTGGCCGAGCTGTTCGAGGTGGCCGACATCGATGCCATCCATCGGGTGCGGGATGCCATCCATGGCCAGCTCGCCGAGGCCTTGGGCGCGCATCTGGCGGCTACCTATGAGCGCCTGCGGCTGACGGGGTACAGGGTGATCCATGGCGACACCGCCAAACGTGCCCTCAAGGGGGTGGTGCTCGGCTATCTGGCGGCGCTGGATGCAGAGCAGGCCGATGCACTGGTGCGCGAGCAGTACGCAGCGGCCGACAACATGACCGACACCCTGGCGGCGCTGCAGGTGGCCAACGGCTATCTGCTGCCATGCCGCGCCGCACTGATGGCCGACTTCGAAGGCAAGTGGGCCCATGATGGCCTGGTACTGGACAACTGGCTGCGGCTGGTGGGCAGCAAGCCTGCCGCCGACGTGCTGGATGAGGTGAAACAGGCGATGAGCCACCCCACCTTCAGCATCCGCAACCCGAACCGGCTGCGGGCGCTCATCGGCAGCTTCGCCATGAACAACCAGGTGCAGTTCCACGCGGTGGATGGCAGCGGCTATCGCTTCCTGACCGACCTCTTGATCGCGCTCAACGAGGTCAATCCCCAGGTGGCGTCCCGCCTCATCACCCCGCTCATTCAGTTCAAGCGACTGGATGAAGGGCGCAAGACGCTTATCCGCGCCGAGCTGACCCGTCTGGCCAACCTCGAGGGGCTGGCGCGGGATCTGTTCGAGAAGGTAAGCAAGGCACTGGCGCAGTAAGGGTGCAGGTCACGGGCAGGGGAGCCAGGCTCTCCTGCCCGTTTTTCATCAAGAGGAGGGGGAATGAGGCAGTACACCTTTCGGCTGGCCCTCAGCCGCGACGAGATCATGCTGATGTACCAGGGCCAGGCCAGACGGCTGGTGGTGCGCACCGAGCAGGGGTTGACCATAGAGTTGGGCCTGGAAAAGATCCGCTCCTTCGTCAGCGTCAACGGGGTGCACGGCTACTTTCGGCTGGTCACCCAGGAAGATCACCGCTTTGTTCGCCTGGAGAGGCTCTCCTGAGGTACCGCTCACTATCTAAGAGAGCTGTGTTCTTCTTGGATCATTCCGTAGGTTTCTGCCTCGAAAGGGTCGCTTGCCGTAGTCGAACCACTCGTGTGAGCTTCCTATATAGGGGAATACGCCTGCTTGCGACGCCAAATACAGGACGATGAACGCCTGGTTAGCCCGAAACGCATAAATTAACAAAACATGAACACAATTCCGGGTAAATATCTGCTTTAAGTCACTATCTATCCGGTTAATCGACTAACAGCCAGTGCGATTTTCTAAATTTTAGCGACTTGGCAAAATTTATCACAACCCAAGCCGTGATCTGCCCCTTGTTTTTAACATCCCGTTATCACCTTTGCTCGCCTTCCTTGATCCAACTCATTACACTTCGCAGCAACTCTGTACCGGCGCACATCCTGGGTGGATGTCGCCGTGTCTGTGATGTCGTCCGATAAGGAAACTAGCAATGGCATTGAAAGACGCCCCTACCTCAGTTCTGCTCGAAAACGTTCTCAGCCTGATCCATCAGAAATTGCCCAAGAACAGCGCCTCCCTGGTCGAATGCTTCGTCGCCAAGTTCTACGGCAACATGGCGAGCACCGACCTGCACGATCGCAATGACAGCGATCTCTACGGGGCGGCGCTGAGCCTGTGGAATGCGCTCAACCAGCGCACCAGCACAGAGCCCTATATCCGGGTCTACAACCCCGAGCTGACCCGCCACGGATGGCAGTCTCCCCATACCATCGTCGAGATCATCCTGCAGGACTCCCCGTTCCTGGTGGATTCCATCCGCATGGCCCTCAAGCGTCGGGGCATCACGGCCCACATGATGCTACACCAGCCGCTGCACCTCATTCGCGGCAGCGAAGGCAAGATAGGCGCCATCCTGGATCTCGACAACACGGCTTCCCAGACCTCGGTCGAGACCGCTTTCCTCATCGAGATCGATCATCTTACGGATGAGGAACAGATGGATGCCCTGACCGCCGAGCTCAACTCGGTGGCGAGGGAAGTGGCCCTGGCGGTGGGGGATTGGCAGCCCATGCTGGGTCGTCTGAACGAGATCATCGAGGAGTTGCCCAAGCGCAAGAACCCGGTCAGCCAGGCCGAGGTGGACTCCTGCGTCGCCTTCCTCAAATGGGTGGCTGCTCACAACTTCACCCTGATGGGCTATCGCCGTTATGACGTCAAGGCGGTGGAGGGGGATCACGAGATCCTGCCCCAGCCGGAATCCAGCCTGGGTCTGATGAAGAACTCCATCAAGGACGAAGGCCAGCGCCTGGGCAACATGCCCGCCAGCGCCCGTCACGCGGCCCTGAGTTCTGACTTGCTGATCCTCACCAAGTCCAACGCCAAGTCCCGGGTACACCGTCCGGCCTATGTGGACTACATCGGCATCAAGCGCTTCGACGAACACGGCAAGGTGGTGGGGGAAGACCGCTTCATCGGTCTCTACGCCTCCTCCATCTACAACACCAGTGCCACCCAGATCCCCCTCATCAGCCACCGCCTCGAGCGCATCATGGCCGCCTCCGGTCACGAGAAGGGCTCCCACGCCTACAAGGCGTTGCTCAACGTGCTGGAGACCTATCCCCGCGACGAGCTTATTCAGGCCCGTGAAGAGGAGCTGCTGGCCACCGGCCTCGGCGTGCTGGAGATGCAAGAGCGTGACATGCTGCGCCTGTTCGTGCGTCGCGACGTCTACGGCCGTTTCTTCTCCTGCATGGTCTATGTCACCAAGGAGCGCTACAACACGGCGCTGCGGGTCAAGACCCAGCAAATTTTGCAGAAGTATTTTGGCAGCAGCTTTGATGTGGAGTTCAACGTCTACTTCACCGAAGGCGTGCTGGCACGGACCCACTACATAGTGCGGGTCAACAACAACAACGTGGATGTGGATGTGAACGAAGTACAGAACAACCTGATTGAAGCGGCCCGCAGCTGGGACGACCGCCTGGACTCCGTGCTGCTCTCCCATTATGGGGAAGCCCGAGGCAACGAACTGCGCCGCCGTTTCAGTACTGCCTTCCCCCGTGCTTACAAGGAAGACGTGCTGCCGGGCTCTGCCGTGGCCGACATCATGGCCCTCGATGGCCTGAGTGAAGCCGAGCCGCTGGGCATGCTGTTCTACCGTGCCCAGGAAGAAGAGAACGATCGCCGGGTGCGTCTCAAGCTGTTCCACCGCACCGAACCCATCCACCTCTCCGACGTCTTGCCCATGCTGGAAAACATGGGGCTGCGCGTCATCGGTGAGACGCCCTATCAGGTGCGCACCCCGAGTGGCGAGATCTTCTGGATCCTCGACTTCTCCATGCTGCTGCGCGGCGATCAGCCATTCGATCTGGCCCAGAGCCAGCAGCGCTTCCAGCAGGCCTTCGCCGCCATCTGGAACAAGACCCTGGAAGATGACGGTTTCAACCGCCTGGTGCTGGGGGCCGGTCTCACCGGTCGCCAGGTCTCTGTGCTGCGCGCCTATGCGAAATACATGCGCCAGACCGGCGTCTCCTTCAGCCAGTCCTATATCGAGGAGACCCTGACCCGTTATCCCGACATCGCAGAGCTGCTGTTCACCCTGTTCGAGCAGCGACTCAACCCTGCGATCAAGCAGGATGCCAAGGCGCCATCGCAAGATGCCAAGGCATTAGCCAAGCTGCACGAGCAGCTCGCCGCCAAGCTGGATCAGGTGGCGAACCTGGACGACGATCGCATCATCCGCCGCTATATGGAGATGATCGACGCCACCCTGCGCACCAACTACTACCAGCCGGATCAGGAGGGTCAACCCAAGCCCTACATCTCCTTCAAGCTGGCCCCCTCCAGCATCACCGACATGCCGCTGCCGCTGCCGAAATTCGAGATCTTCGTTTACTCGCCGCGAGTGGAAGGGGTGCATCTGCGCTGGGGCAAGGTGGCCCGTGGCGGCCTGCGCTGGTCCGATCGCAAGGAAGATTTCCGCACCGAGGTGCTGGGGCTGGTCAAGGCGCAGCAGGTGAAGAACACCGTCATCGTGCCGGTCGGCGCCAAGGGCGGTTTCTATTGCAAGCAGATGCCGGTGGGCGCGCCCCGCGCCGTCATCCAGGAAGAGGGCAAGGCCTGCTATCGTCTCTTCATCCGCGGCCTGCTTGATGTCACCGACAACATCATCAAGGGGGAGGTGATCCCGCCGAAATCCGTGGTGCGTCACGACGAGGATGACTACTACCTGGTCGTGGCCGCCGACAAGGGCACCGCCACCTTCTCCGACATCGCCAACGAGATAAGCCAGGAGTATGGCCACTGGCTGGGCGATGCGTTCGCCTCCGGCGGCTCGGTCGGTTATGACCACAAGAAGATGGGCATCACGGCGCGCGGCGCCTGGGAGTCGGTCAAGCGTCACTTCCGGGAGATTGGCGTCAACTGCCAGACCACCGACTTCACCTGCGTGGGGATAGGTGACATGGCCGGCGACGTGTTCGGCAATGGCATGCTGCTCTCCGAGCACACCCAGCTGGTGGGCGCCTTCAACCACATGCACATCTTCATCGACCCGACGCCCGATGCGGCCAGGAGCTTCGTCGAGCGGCAGCGGCTGTTCGAGCTGCCGGGTTCGAGCTGGGATGACTACAACCGGGAGCTCATCTCGGCAGGGGGCGGCATCTTCCTGCGCTCCGCCAAGTCCATCAAGTTGAGCCCGCAAATTCAGACCCTGCTCGGCACCGACAAGGCCAGCATGGCCCCGAACGAGCTGATCAAGGCGCTGCTCTGCCTCAACGTGGACCTGCTCTGGAACGGCGGCATCGGCACCTATGTGAAGAGCGCCCGCGAGAGCGACGCCGACGTGGGGGATCGCAGCAACGACGTGCTGCGGGTCAATGGCCGTGACCTGCGTGCCCGCATCGTGGGAGAGGGCGGCAACCTTGGCTTCACCCAGCTCGGCCGGGTGGAGTACGCCAGCCAGGGCGGTCACATCAACACCGACTTTACCGACAACGTGGGCGGGGTGGATTGCTCCGACAACGAGGTCAACATCAAGATACTGCTGAACCAGCTGGTGGCCGCAGGCGACATGACCCTCAAGCAGCGCAACCAGATGCTGTACGAGATGACCGACGACGTAGCCCAGATAGTCATCACCAACGCCTATCGCCAGTCCCAGTCCATCTCGGTCACCGCCTTCCGTGGCGCCGAGCAGTTGAAAGAGCAGCAACGCTTCATTCAGGGGCTGGAGCGCGAAGGCAAGCTGGACCGTGCGCTGGAGTTCCTCCCTTCCGACGAGGAGCTCTCCGAGCGGATGGCGGCAGGGCAGGGGCTGACCCGTCCCGAGCTGGCGGTGCTGGTGGCCTACGGCAAGATGGTACTGAAAGAGCAGCTCAACTGCCCGGAAGTGACCGAGGAGCCCTTCCTCGCCAACATGCTGGTCACCAGCTTCCCGGCCCAGTTGCAGCAGCAGTTCGGTGCCGAGCTGGCTCAGCACCCGCTGCGAGGTGAAATCATCGCGACCCGGGTGGCCAACATGCTGGTCAACGACATGGGGCTCAACTTCGCCAGCCGGATGAAGGACGAGACCGGTGCCTCGGTGGCCGAAGTGGCTTGCTGCTTCGCCATGGCCCGGGAGGTGTTCGGTCTGGGTACCCTGTGGCGCGACATCGAAGGGTGTGACAACCTGGTGAGTGCCGAGACCCAGCTCGAGCTGATGTTCTACAGCCGCCGCATCGTGCGCCGGGCCACTCGCTGGTTCCTGCGTGCCCGCAACCGCAGCTGGAGCATCGGCGAGAACATCGCCTTCTTCCGCCCGGCCTTCGAGACCCTGGGGGAGCACCTCTACGAGGTGATGGACGAGAGCGAAGTGGCCGAACATCGCCAGGCCGTCGCCGCCCTGGTGGCCAAACAGGTGCCGGAAGCCATCGCTCGTCAGGTGGCCCACATGAGCAGCCTGTTCTCCAGCCTGGATCTGGCGCAGATTGCCGCGGAGCACAAGACCGACATCCTGCGCGCCGCCAACGTTTACTACCGCCTCGGCGCCAAGCTCGATCTGCACTGGTTCCTCGAGCAGATCAACCATCAACCGGTGGGCAACCACTGGCAGGCGATGGCCCGGGCCTCCTTCCGCGAGGATCTGGACTGGCAGCAACGCAGCCTTACCTCAGTAGTACTGGAAGGGTGCAAAGAGCAGGGAGAATGCGCTACCATACTGGCCGACTGGATTTCGGAGCATGAGCAACTCTTGTCCCGTTGGACCCACATGTTGGCCGACTTCAAGACCACGAGCACTCACGAGTTCGCCAAGTTCTCGGTGGCCTTGCGAGAGTTGAACCTGCTCCAGTTGAATTGCCGAACCTCGGCATAACCCCAAAAGCCCCGGCCAGTTGCCGGGGCTTTTTTAAGGAGCAAACATGCTGTACCCCCTCGCCAGGCATTTTCTGTTCAAACTCAATCCCGAACAGGCACACGATCTCTCCATCAAGTATTTGCCCCGCCTTCTCGGTACACCGCTCGATTGTTTCTTCCGTCATTCACTGCCCCAACGCCCCGTCACTGTCATGGGGCTTAATTTTGCCAATCCGGTGGGACTGGCGGCCGGTCTCGATAAAGACGGGGAGTGTATCGACGCATTTGGTGCCATGGGGTTCGGTTTTATTGAAGTAGGCACTGTGACCCCCAAGCCCCAGAGCGGAAATGACAAGCCGCGGTTGTTCCGGGTAATTCCGGCGGAAGGGATCATCAACCGGATGGGATTCAACAACAAGGGTGTCGATCATCTTGTGGCCAAGGTGAGAGAGGCCAAATATCAGGGGGTGATCGGCATCAATATCGGCAAGAACAAGGACACCCCCATAGAGCAGGGCAAGGACGATTATCTGATCTGCATGGACAAGGTTTATGATCATGCCGGTTATATTGCCGTCAATATCTCTTCCCCCAACACCCCGGGGCTGCGTTCGCTGCAATATGGAGAGGCGCTGGATGAATTGCTGGCTGCCCTCAAGGTTCGCCAGCAGGAGCTGGCCGCGCAATATAAGAAGTACGTGCCGCTAGCCGTTAAAATTGCCCCCGACCTCAGCCTGGATGAAATTAATCAGGTCGCCGCCTCCTTGATCAAAAACGGGATCGATGGCGTCATCGCCACCAATACCACTCTTGAGCGCGACATGATTTATGACATGCCCCATGCCGGTGAAGCAGGGGGCCTCAGTGGTCGTCCGCTCCAGCACAAGAGCACCGAGGTGATCCGCCTGCTGGCCAAGGCCCTCAATGGGGCTCTGCCTATCATAGGGGTGGGTGGTATTGACAGCGCCATGGCCGCTCGGGAGAAATTAGCGGCGGGTGCCAGTCTGGTCCAGATTTACAGTGGCTTTATTTATAAGGGCCCGAGTCTGGTCAAAGAGATCGTTACCCATATTTAAAAGATAACCGGTTGCCCTTATTTAAAGTTGCTCAAATTCTCGACATGGAATAAAGTCGAGGAACGGCTTAAGTAAGGGCAACTCCATGTGTATCCAACCCAATGACAATTGGCAGTGGCATTATGATGCTCAGGATGACCGTCTGATGCTGGATTTATCCGATCGCATGATATTCGCCACCGAATATAAGGGGCGACAGCTCGTTCCCAGCTCCTTCACGACCCAGCCTTTTTGCGTGGACGATGCCGCCCTCTATTACCAGCTGATGGACAAGGCCGCCGAACTCGATTGGAGTGTTCCCCATCAGGTTCAGCTGGTACTCAATGCCATCGCCGTCAGCCGCTTTTATAAACCCCTGATGCCACAAAGCTGGTTCTTTCATGAACAGCAGACTCACTTTATTCCTGATATGGGCTCCCTGGTGTGGATGGAGACTCCCCATGGGCGGGGAGAGTTCATGGTCATCGAGGCCGGCGATCAGGCGAGCGTCTGCCTGAACCTGACCGAGGAACTGGTGCTGACCGCCAGCAAGATCCTGCCAAGGTTCGCGGTGATCAAGGTGATGAATAACCGGATGCAGACCAGGACTCGTGCCCAGGCACAATATCGACAGGTCAGCTGATACTGCCTCTGCTCGTTATTTTTGGTTGATATTCATACGCCCTCGAAATAACCGACAGCGGTTATTTATCGCTCGTCTCTCCCATACCGTTGCGGCACCTTCCTTGAGTCAATTCGTCGCCGTTTGGCGCATGCCCTTCTGCGCTGGATATTGCGTTGCATCGTCTTGCCCGCGCCTCTGTGCCGGCGACAAGAGCAAGAACGGAGGGGATTGCGCCGGCCAGCCCCTTTATATTCGCGCGAACCCCAAGGTTCGGATGCCGAGTGCGGGCCGATAAGGTATAATGCGGCACTATTTTTATGGCATCCCCGTGAGCGTGATGAAAGAATTTTTTGCAACCTGCCCCAAGGGGCTGGAAAACCTGCTGGCCGTCGAGCTGACCACCCTGGGCGCGGAGCAGGTCCGTGAGACCGTGGCCGGCGTCCACTTCAAAGGCGAACTGGCCATCGGCTACAAGGCCTGCCTGTGGAGCCGTTTTGCCTCCCGCATCGTGCTGGTGCTCTCCGAATTCCAGATGAACGACGATCTGGATCTCTATCTCGGCGCCCACACCATTCCCTGGGAAGAGCACTTCCCCGGTACCGCCACCATCGCTGTGGACTTTACCGGTACCAACCCGGCCATTCGCAACACCCAGTACGGCGCGCTCAAGATCAAGGATGCCATCGTTGACCGCTTCACCAAGCGTGGCCATGTGCGCCCGGACGTCGACAAGAAGTCGCCGGACATCCGCATCATGGCGCACCTGGGCAAGGGCAAGGCAAACATCACCCTGGACCTGTCCGGCCCGGCGCTGCACCAGCGCTTCTACCGTCAGGGCACAGGCGAGGCGCCGCTCAAAGAGAACCTGGCCTGCGCCATGATCGCCCGCAGCGGCTGGACCGGCGAGCCCATGATGGACCCCATGTGCGGCTCAGGTACTCTGCTCATCGAAGCGGCCTTCATCGCCGCCGACATGGCGCCTGCCCTGCGCCGCGAACGCTTCGGTTTCGATCGCTGGCTGCAACACGATGGCGAACTGTGGCAGAGCCTGATGATGGAAGCCCAGGTGCGCGCCAAGCGCGGCATGCAGCGCTGCGAAGCCAAGCTGTTTGGCTGCGATGCGGACCCCCGCGTGCTGATGAAGGCCCGTGACAACGCCAAGGCGGCCGGTGTGGCCCACCTCATCACCTTCAAGCAGGCCGATGTCACCGCGCTGGAAAACCCACTGCCGATGCCTGCTGTGGAAGGGGAGGCCCGCGAGATCGGCATGCTGATCTCCAACCCGCCTTATGGCGAGCGTCTTGGCGAGTTCCCGGCGCTCCTGGAAGTGCATCAGGCCCTGGGCGATGCCCTGCGCCGCAGCTTCCAGGGCTGGAGGGTCACCATTTTGTCTGCCTCCCCTGAGCTCTTGAGCTGCTTGCGCCTGCGGGCCGACAAGCAGTATCGCCTGTTCAACGGGGCGCTCGAGTGTCAGCTGCGCAACTACCAGATTGCGCTCGACTCCGTGGCCTCCCAGAAAGAGGTGGCCCAGGACTTTGCAAACCGCCTGCGCAAGAATCTGAAGACCCTGGAGAAGTGGGCCAGCAAGGAGGGGATCGACTGCTATCGCCTCTATGACGCCGACTTGCCGGAATACAATGCTGCCATCGACCGCTATCGGGACTACCTGGTGGTGCAGGAGTATGCCGCGCCCAAGGACATCCCCGCCCAGAAGACCCGTCAGCGTCTGCTCGACATGGTGCAGGCCGCCATCAAGGTGACCGGCATGGACGGCGAGAAGGTGATCCTGAAGGTGCGCGAGCGTCAGGAAGGCAAGCAGCAATACCAGAAGCTGTCTGAAGAGCAGCACCGGATGGAGGTGCAGGAGTACGGTGCCCGTCTGTGGGTCAACCTCTACGACTACCTGGATACCGGCCTCTTCCTCGACCACCGTCAGACCCGTCGCATGCTGGGTCAGATGGCCAGGGGCAAGCGCTTCCTGAACCTGTTTGCCTATACCGGCAGTGCTACCGTGCACGCAGGTCTTGGCGGTGCGAGCGAGACCACCACGGTGGACATGTCCCACACCTACCTCAACTGGGCGCAGGACAACATGCGTCTCAACTCGCTGGTGGGCCGTCAGCACAAGTTCGTCCAGGCCGATTGCCTGAAGTGGCTCTCCGAGGCCGAGGATCAGTACGATCTCATCTTCATCGATCCACCCACCTTCTCCAACTCCAAGCGGATGGACGAGAGCTTCGACGTGCAGCGGGATCACCTGCTGCTGATGCAGCACCTCAAACGCCTGCTGGCGGCGGACGGCACCCTGGTGTTCTCCAACAACAAGCGTCACTTCAAGATGGATCTGGCCGGTCTCGAGGCCGCAGGCCTCAAGGCCCAGAACATCACCAGCAAGACACGGCCGAAGGATTTTGAGCGCAACCAGCATATCCACAACTGCTGGATCATCACTCACGCCGAGACGCAGGCCTGATGCTGACCCTGTTTCACACCGACGGCTGTCACCTGTGCGAACAGGCCTGGGCGCTGGTGGAGGAGGCTGGTTTTGCCGCCAATACTCGCCAGTGTGACATCCTGGAGGACGAACAGTGGCTGGCAGCCTACCGGGTGCGCATCCCGGTGCTGCGGGATGACGCTGGCCGCGAACTGGGCTGGCCCTTCACCCTGGCACAGCTCAAGGGCTGGCTTGCCCGTCAGGGGTGAGACTGATTTGACGATGAGACGGGGGCAGAGTCTGCCGCCCGTTTTTTCATAAGTAACAAGGAACAAACATGGCACTTTTGACATTGCACGGCGCTTGTCTGTCGTTCAGTGATTTCCCGCTGCTCGACAACGCCGAGCTGACCATAGAGCGCGGCGAGCGCCTCTGTCTGGTGGGCCGCAACGGGGCGGGCAAGTCCACCCTGATGAAGGTCATCGCGGGCGAGCTGTCTCTGGATGACGGCCGTCTGGTGTTGCAGCAGGACTTGAAGGTGACCCGTCTCGAGCAGGATCCGCCCGCCTCGAGCGAGCTGACCGTGTTCGACTATGCCGCTGAAGGGCTGGCCGGGGTGGGGGAGCTGCTCAAGCAGTACCACCACATCTCCCTGGAGCTGGGTCACGATCCCTCCGACGCCAACATCCGCAAGATGAGCGAATTGCAGGAGCAGCTCGACTACCAGAACGGCTGGCAGCTCGAGACCCGCATCAATCAGGTGTTGACCCTGCTGGGGCTGGATCCCGACGTGACGCTCGACAGTTTATCCGGTGGCTGGCTGCGCAAGGTGGCCCTGGCCCGTGCGCTCGCCTGCGACCCCGATCTGCTGCTGCTGGACGAGCCGACCAACCACCTGGACATCGACGCCATCAACTGGCTGGAAGAGTTCCTCAAGGATTTTCGCGGCGCCATCGTCTTCATCTCCCACGATCGGGAGTTCATTCACAAGCTGGCGACCCGGATCATCGATCTCGATCGGGGCGCCATCACCTCCTGGCCCGGCAATTACGATCAGTACCTGCAAGGGAAGGAGGAGTGGCTGCGGGTCGAGGAGCTGAAAAACGCCGAGTTCGACCGCAAGCTTGCCCAGGAAGAGGTGTGGGTACGCCAGGGCATCAAGGCCCGCCGCACCCGCAACGAAGGCCGGGTGCGCGCCCTCGAAGCAATGCGCATGGAGCGCAGCCAGCGCCGTGAGCTGCAGGGCAAGGCCAAGCTGCAGATGGACGACGTCAACCGCTCCGGCAAGCTGGTGTTCGAGACCGAAGGGCTGGGCCTGGACTTTGGCGATCGCACCCTGTTCCAGGGGCTGGATCTGCAGGTGCTGCGAGGCGACAAGATTGCCCTGGTCGGCCCCAACGGCTGCGGCAAATCCACCCTCATCAAGCTCTTGCTGGGTCAGCTCGAGCCGAGCCGCGGGCGGGTCAAGGGCGGCACCAATCTGGAAGTGGCCTATTTCGATCAGTACCGCGAGCAGCTCGATCCCGAGCAGACTGTGGTGGACAACGTGGGGGAGGGCAAGCAGGAAGTGATGGTGCGCGGCCGCTCCCGTCACATTCTGGGCTACCTGCAGGACTTCCTGTTTGAACCCAAACGGGCGCGGACTCCGGTCAAGGCCTTGTCAGGGGGCGAGAAAAACCGTCTACTGTTGGCCAAGTTGTTCCTCAAACCCAGTAACTTGTTGATTCTGGATGAACCAACCAACGACCTGGATGTCGAAACGCTGGAACTTTTGGAAGAACTGCTGACCGATTATCCAGGTACCCTGCTGCTGGTCAGTCATGATCGTCGCTTCATCGACAATACGGTGACCGGCTGCTGGCTGTTTGAAGGGGATGGGCGGATCAGCGATTATGTGGGCGGCTATGCAGACATGATGGCCACCCGCGCCCTGCAGAGTCAGCAACAGGCGGCCAAGGCAGCTGCGGCCAAGGTGGCAGAGCCTGTCGCGTTGGCGGCGGAGCCGGCGAAAAAAACACGCAAACTCTCTTACAAGTTGCAACTGGAGCTGGATAATCTGCCAGCCCGGCTGGAGCAGCTGGAAACGGAACTCGATGCCCTGCAGGCTGAGATCAACCATCCCGGGTTCTTCTCCCTGCCAGCGGAGCAGACCCAGTCCAAACTCGATGCATTGCATGCGGCAGAGTCCGCATTGGAACACGCCTTCTCCCGTTGGGAGGAGTTGGAAGCGTTGAAACATCAAGACTAAGGAAGTAGATGAAAAAGCAATTATCCATGCTGGCCATCCTGGTCGGCGCCAGCCTCAACGCGCAGGCGGCACAAAGCTCCTTCTTCACCATTGTCGATGACGAAGTCAAAGGATATGCCAGCGGGATCAGTGCCGATGGCAGCGGACTCATCGGGATCAACACCAAGAACAACATGGCCGAGTACTTCTCGACCGTGCGCTCTGCCGACTTCCTGGTCGATCGTTTCCGCTTTGAGCAGGGCTGTTTCCTCTCAAGCTCCGTCTGTGACTCCTTCTGGAATGACAACCCCGGGTTTGCTTACCAGTGGCGCCGCGATTTCCTCGATGGTGTCGATCAGCGCAGCGGCGTCGGTTATGTCGTCAGCAGTGAGACAGATGGTCTGGTGACGGCACTGGGTGAGATACCGGACACCCAGGTGGGCTACAAGATGAATGGCAAACTGCGCACCGCCTTTGCGGTCGCGGGGGATGGCAACACGGTTGAGCTGAAAGATGCCGCCAGCACCCACAGCCTGAGTGTCCCGACCAGCATCAAGAAACTGGACAACGGTCAGTACCTGGTGACCGGGACGGCCGCCAGCGGCAAGTACCGCCACAACGTGGGGGGTGACTTCTATAACTGGTGTTTCGCAGGCAATGACGACGAATACGGCGACTTCCGTTACTGCCCCGGGGTCGATACCCAGGCCAGCTTCTGGCTGCTCAATGGCTCAGGCGGTTTCAACAAGCTGATGCAGGCCAGTACCTATGGCCGTCAACGCGACGAAGTGCTGCAGACGGCCTCTGCTTTCGGTGCTGCGACGTTCAATGGCGCCCTGTACGGCGTGGGCTACAGCTCCACCGGTGAAGTGGGTTCGGGGGATCTCGACGGCCGCAACCTGGCCAGTTACTGGACCCTGGACCTCGATGCCGGCACTGTGGGTACCACCAAGATAATCCCGCTGCCCGATGGCGAGCCGGGTAAGGATGACAGTGTGCTGCAAAATAGCTGGGCGGTGTCTGTCAACGAGAATGGTTATGTGATCGGCAACCAGCGTTACAGCATCAACAAGGGTCAGAACCGTCCGACCGAGATGTTCCTCTTCAATCTGAACAATCCGAGTTCGGCGGCAACCATACCCTTGCAGGACAAGCCGCTCTCCGGCTCCGGCTCCGAGGGCGCGGCCATCAACGATCACAACATGGTGGTCGGCTGGCGTGACTCCCGTCATCAGACCCAGCCTGTGGCCAACGGCACGAACCGCATGCAGGAAGCCTTCCTGCTCAATGCGGCCTCCCCGAACAACAACTGGTACCTGAACGACCTGATCTGTGGTCTGGATGATGCCGGCGCCAAGCAGTGTGCCCAGAATGGCAAGTATTACCATATCGCTTACGCCAGCGGTATCAGCAGCGATGGCACCATAGCCGCCACCGCCTATCGCTATAACAGCGAGAGCGATCTGAACCTGCGTACCAACGCGACCGTGGTCGCTGTCAAGCTGACGCCGACCGTGGCGGACTATCAGGGCAACACACCGGCCAACTATGTGGTCAGCAATGCGCCGGTCAACAACCAGACCGGTCAGGATGGTGAAGATGGCGGTGGTGGCAGCTTGTTCTGGTTGACACTGCTGGCCTTGCCCTTCGCCTGGCTGCGCCGTTACCAGCGATAAAAAATGCGTCATCAAAAATTAATGCAGTTCAGTATCTTGTGTCACAACGTCTGAATAGCATGGAATTTTTTGTTTGACCCTGCTTCCCCCCTGGGGTAAAGATGAAAGCGACCGATGAAAACTTGGTCGCTTTTTTGTTCCACGAAGAGGGTCGTAGATGATGAAGAGACAGAAACGGGACCGTCTGGAGAGAGCTCGCGCTCGTGGTTATCAGGCTGGCGTAGTCGGCAAACAGAAAGAAGCGTGTCCGTATCAATGCCTGGATGCCAGAGGGCACTGGCTTGGTGGTTGGCGCGACGCCATGGAGGGGCGAGGCTCAGGCCTCTTCATGAAGTAACCGAAACTTCATCACTCATTACAAAAGGAAAGGGGCCATGGCGGCCCCTTTACGTTGTCACTATCTGACCGGGTCAGAGCAGATCAGAATGCGGTGGTGTCTTTGAACAGGCCCACTTTCAGGTCGGTCGCGCTGTAGATCGGACGACCATCCACCTCGACCACGCCGTCTGCAATGCCCATCACCAGTTTGCGGTTGATGACGCGCTTGAAGGTGATCTTGTAGGTCACTTTCTTGGCGGTCGGCAGGATCTGGCCGGTGAATTTCACCTCACCTACGCCCAGAGCGCGTCCCTTGCCCGGACCGCCTTTCCAGCCCAGGAAGAAACCGACCAGTTGCCACATGGCATCGAGCCCCAGACAGCCCGGCATGACGGGGTCGCCAGGGAAATGGCAGTCAAAGAACCAGAGATCCGGAGTGATATCGAGTTCGGCCAGGATTTCGCCTTTGCCGTGCTCACCACCGTTGTCATTGATCTTGACGATGCGATCCATCATCAGCATGTTGGGGGCGGGCAGTTGGCTGTTACCCTCACCAAATAATTCGCCACGGCTGCAGGCAAGCAGCTCTTCACGGGTAAACGACTCTTTACCTTGTTCACACAGGGAGAGGCGGGGATTAGTGGTGTCGTTATCTAGGGTCACGCTGTTTATCCTTCATATGGGTCAAAGCCGGGTCAATTTAGCTTACAGTTGTTCGCTAAACAACTCCGATCACTTTATTTAGAGGCCGAATAGACGGCCCAGCAGGTTGCGCAGCACGCCACTCTTGGGTGCAGTGCCATTGAGTTCATCCAGTCTGTCCTGGATCCGGCCAAACAGGGTGTCCGGCATATCCGGCTCTCCGGCCACACAGCCGGTCAGCAATTCGATGGCCTCTTCCACATGATCCACCGGGTGGATATGGAACTGACCCGCTTCGACGGCGGCAATCACCTCATCGGAGAGGTTGAGCTGCTGGGCGTTGGTACCGGGCAGGATAATGCCCTGCTTGCCGGTGATGCCATGGATCTTGCACACCCGGAAGAAGCCTTCGATCTTCTCGTTGACGCCACCCACAGCCTGCACGTTGCCGAACTGATCGACCGCGCCAGTCACTGCGAAACGCTGGGAGATCGGTTGGCGGGCGAGGGCAGAGAGCAGGGCGCACAGACCTGTCAGAGAAGCGCTGTCGCCGTCAATCTCGTGATAGGACTGCTCGAACACCAGGTTTGCCGAGAGCGGCGAGGGGTTCTCTGCGCCGAACTTGTTGGAGAGATAGCCGTGGATGATCATCATCGCCTTGGCGTGAATGTGGCCGGCGAGCTCAGCCTTGCGCTCGATGTCGGCCACGTCGCCATCTCCCAGATGCACAGTGGCGGTCAGTCGCACCGGTTCACCGAAGTCATAGGGATGACCGGCCACCTGGATGACGGAGAGGCCGTTGATCTGGCCCACCTCTTCACCGTCGGTCTGCAGCAGGATCTGGCCATCGATGACCCCCTGATCGGATTGCTCCACCAGGTAGTTGAGACGGTAATCCTGCTCCTCCAGGGCGAGCAGTATATGCTCGTCGGTCACCTTCTCCGCCTCCAGCTCCCGAGCCAGGCTGTCGGCCATGCGCATGATGGCGCTGAGCTGCACCTCCGAGAGGGAGAGCCACTCCTGATGGTCACAGAGACGACTGGCATGGCGACACAGGGCGAGGAGGGCACCCGGAGTGAAGTCCAGCAGGTTCCAGCGTAGCCGCAGCCAGGCCAGGTATTGCAGGAACTCGGGCAAGTCCTCTTCGATGTTCACCTCGGACACCAGATCGGCGCGCAGGAAGATGCGCTCGGACATGTCCCTGTCCAGCATCTGGAACTCGGCCACATCCAGCCGGTCGCCCACCAGGATCAGTTTGAACCGGATAGGCGTGGCCTCTGGGGTGAAGAAGGGGGTCAGGGTCTTGCCTTCCTGATAGGCATTCCAGTCCAGCTCGCCTTTTTGCATGGCGTTCTTGAGCTTGAACCAGAGATGGGGCTGATCGAGCAGCTCGTCGAGTTGCAAGATGAGGTAGCCGCCGTTGGCTTCCCGCAGCAGGCCCGGCTCCAGCAAGTGCTGATTGGCATAGACGGAGCCTTGCTCGGTCTGGTAGTTGATGGAGCCAAACAGAGTGTCCCAGTTCAAGTCCCGGCCATAGATGACGGGGGCTTGCTGCTCTTCGTGATGGATCAGCAGGTTGATGAGCACCGGGTGCTGGAATTCGAGCCCCTGGGCCACGTGCGCCGCCAGATCGGAGAGAAAGTCCACGATCTTGGGGTCATTTTCCTGCTTGCGGATGATGCGGGTGACCAGGCGCTCGGCATCCAGATGATGGCTCATCAGCTTGAGCAGTTCACCAACCATCTCGCAGAATTCAAACCCGGTACCGGGTTGCAGGCGTAGCCAGATGGGCTTGAACGGGTTGTTGAGGTTCTCGGTGTAGCAGAGATCGAACAGGTCGCCATCCTTGCCATTGGAAGAGGCGATCAAGGTCTGGCAGACACTCTCATAATCTGCACCCGGGAATCCGTTGAGCAACATGACCGGGCAGTCACCATCAAAACTGGCCAGTCGCTTGATGCCAGAAATGGCTCTGGGTTGCAGGGCGGCAAAAGGGATGGGTTCGAGCTCGCTGAGCGTGGGGAACTGCTCAATCGTGAAAGCGGGTTTTAATTGTTCTGATGTTAATTCAGCCACTTAAGACATCCGGTCGGGGATAGGATCAATTGTTTCCATTATACACAGTTCAATTGGCGGTAACAGGAATCAAGCATACATCATTTAACATAATATACATTATGCGCGGTTAGGTCAGGCCCGTTCACAGGAGACAGAAACACAGCCGCTGCAAGGGCTACAGCCGTGCCTGCACCTTTCGAGTACTTCGCCAGGATGTCGTACCAAGCCTGTTTTAGCTCGGGATCGGTGGCCCTGACCGCCGCCAGACTTATCAGCACTTCTTGGACGTCCAGGCCGATTTCCTGGGCAATCTTTTTTGCAGTGGCATCAGTAAGTTGCATCTTGCCTGTGGTCAGGCTGGAGATATGCGACTTGGTAAAACCAAGCTCGGCAGCGACTTGCTGATACTGGCTAAACTTTTTGGCCCTCATGTAGGCTTGAATCAGCGCTTTAGAGTCCATGTTTCTGTCTCCTGAGTGGTTAGACAATCGGCCCATCATACTCATTTTCTGCCCAAATGCCTCGGTTGTCAGTGCGCTAATTAACTGATCTAATCCAATCAGTTCATTAGCTTGCTGACTAACCTATGACCCACTCTAGCCCACAAAATCAGGATCTGCCCGCGCTCATCGAGCGCAAGGTCTATTGGCAGGCAGAGCCGACTGGCGATTACTCCGCCTGCATCGCGGGTCAGGTCGAGATGTTCCGTGATCTGCATGAGCTGCGGGTCTACCTGTCGATGACATACCCCGACACCGTGTTTGACCTGGTAGAGGTCACCGAGGATACGTGGCGCGACTTCTATGACCAGGGAGTGTTCTTCGATGACTGGTCATAGCTCCGTGATGCCGATAAATAGGGTTATCGGCGCCAAAACCCTGATCGACTATCTGTCCTTTACCTGGGCACCTGACGAACTGCGCCGGATGACCGACTTGGCCAAGCAAGGCGCACTGCTCAAAGCCATCCCGCGGTTCGACACTGCCAACAAGGCTATCCAGGCGGCCTTTGCTGCCCCTGCGGTGGAAGGCTTGCGCTACCTGTGGAAGCGTCCGGTTGGCTTCGCTCCCCTCGCCCGCTTTGACAAGGTGACTGAGCGCTTGTGTGAGAAAGCCTCGCCCAAGCCCTTGGCCGTGAAAGCCCCCTCCCCTGTGCTCACGCCGTCCATGACCGACATGATGGAGCAGGCCTTGCACTCTGGGTACAAGTCCCGCGCCGACATGCGCCAGGAACTCAAGGCCGTCTGCTCTGCCCTGCTGGAGTTCTCCGAGTTTGAGGTTGTCCAGGGTGCCAGGTATTGGGAAGCGTACAACGACTTGATCGACTGCTACGGTGTCCAGTTCCTGGATGCCCTCTGCTGCAATGAGATCGAGCTGTGGCTCGAAGAGCTGAATGCCCGCATCGGTGTCCCTATCCCTGAGCCGCGCTTCACCATGCGCCCTCGCCGCTCCGGTCTGCATGGCTACGCCAACTCGGCTGACCTGCTGTGTGATGGCCTCCCCTGCGGCCTGATTGGCTGGGGTGCGGCGAACCATGGTTGCATGGTGAGTTTTTCCGGTGTGGGTTGTGCGGCCCTGGACTTCCAGGCTTTGCACGATGTTATCTCTCACGTTCCAGGTGTGCGCATCACTCGGGTGGATCTCGCCCTGGACGATTACGGCGGCGAGCACATTACCTACCAGGGCGCCATTGCCGGCGCTGAAGCCGGCGCCTTCCATCCCCAGCGGGGCCGCGCGCCGTCCTGGATGAAGATTGAATCGGGCGAGTTTGTGATCACCGAGCTTGCCAAAGGCATCGCCAAGCGTTTCGGCATGGTGCCGACCAAGGGCTGCTCCTTCTACGTGGGCAGCCGCATCAACGGTAAGTGTGCTCGGATATACGAGAAGGGAAAACAGATGCAGTCGGCAGAGTACCCGAACTGGGTACGCGCCGAAGGCGAATTACACAACAAAGACCGGATTATTCCGCTGGATGTCCTGGTAAACCCAGACCCCTATTTTGCGGGGATGTATCCGCAGTTTGCCACATGGTTGGCGGCTGTTCAGCAGTCTGAAATAACACCCGTCAGACTGACCACCTTTAAAAACAAGTTCAAAACGTCCAGGGACAACGCTGTATTTAATATGTCCAGGATGGCAGGCCGCCTTGTTAATTGGTTAGCGAACATCGAAGGGCTATCCCCTGACAAGATTGTTAACCAATTAACTGCGCACCTGGAAGAAACAGATATTCCGGCGCGATTAAGAATGCCGCTCCCTCCTGACCTGGACGAGCTGCCACTATTTTCGACCTAACTAAGGTTCTTCAACGAGGTAATAACTATGTCTATTCTGTCCGGTGTTCTGGTCACTCGCGTGACCCATGGCTATGGTGTTTCCCGCAAATCTGGTGCTCCGGTGCCTTATGACTTCGCTCAGGTGGAATACCTGGCACTGGCAAATAACGTCAACAAGCCGGAGTGCAATATCACCTCCTGGGGCTATGAGGTACGCCAATTGGCCCTGCGCAATGATGCCGCTACGATTAAAGAGCTGGCCGACTGTCCGAAATTGGTGGCTGTGGATCTTGTCCTGGAAGCCGATCCCCAGAATCCGACCCGTAACGTTGTTGTTGGTTTCCAGCCCACTAAAAAGCCGCTGTAACCACCGCGCAACGAGGAGGAGGAGCGAGAGCGCGCAGCGAGCGACGACGAGGGCGCGATAATGCTTTGTCTAGATATTACCTCTGAGGGATATACCCGCCTTGCCGAGGGGGATGCCTGTAAATATGTGCTCCTGACTGTCCAGGAGCACACCAAATTAACAGATATATCCAACTGGTTTCAGTTGGATGTAACACAAATCGGAATTGCCTTTAGTTCAGGGATTGTTATCTGGGCTTTGGGTTTAAAACTGGGCGCAATTGCCCGAATCATCGTAGGTGCAAAGAGAGGATAAAAATATGCGTAACTATTTCCGTAATGGCTCCATCGCTCTGGTGGGTTCCCTGGTTGCCGCTGGTGCCAATGCTGAAACGGGTGGCATCGCTGCCGCTGCGGGTGCGGCCCTGGATTCGGCCCAGTCTGACGTCACGATCACCGCGCCCAAGGTCATGATGGTCGTGGCCACGGTCGTCGGTGTCGGCATCCTGATTGGCCTGATGCGTAAAGCCTAAGCCATGTCCCTGCTCATCGGGACACTGTGGTTTCTGTTCTTTGTCGAAGGCTACAGATCATCGTTTTCGATATGACATAAGGCGGCTTCGGTCGCCTTTTTTATTGGGGGTCGTGTGAGAGTCCTTTATTTGCTGTTCCTGGTGCCGCTGGGGGCGTTTGCGAGTTGTCCGGCTGGCCTTAAGCTGTCCAACGTGCCGATTAGTACCGCGCTGCCCTATTGCGTCAAATGGGAGTCATCCGCTCTGGGCGGCTGTCAGGTGGCGTGTCCTGGTGTCTGCGTTGAGTTTCCTAATGAAGGCACCAAGGGGCCTATCGAGACGACGGGGAGCGAATGCTCTTTGGGTGGTGGTACGGGTGGTGATGGCGGCACTGGTGGCGACGGTGGGACAGGTGGTGATGGTGGTGCTCCGTATTATTACCCGTTTAAAAATCAGGTAAGCCCTATTGGCGTTGGTGGTCAATATCAAGAGGCTACTACAAGAGCGTTAAAACAGATTGACGAGGATATTCGTTGGTCTGCCATTAAGTTTTATGAACAGGGTGAGGCTTCGCTCGCCACATTTAAGGATTTTAGTAAAGACCTGAGAAAGGTTACTGATGCGCTAAATACTCAAATTATCGGCTCTGAGCAAGTGGGCTTAATTAATAATCAGATGCTTTCGACGCTTAATCGGTCTGAGGATTGGCTTCAGGAATTAACCCTCTGCATAACTAGACCCCTTGATTATAATTGCGGGCATTTGGCTGGTTCGAGTGGTGGTGGTTCATCTGGTGATACCAAGGCCCTTGTATCGATGATGGGTAGCGCAATGGGGATGTGGGCGTCTACTCAAGGTAATACGTATTCAACCAATGATACTCTAGGCTATGTTAATCGAGAGTTGGGGGCGTTTAGGGATCAGTCAACAACAATAGCTCGTGAACAGCTTGGCTTGCAAAAGAATATCGCCGAGAATTTGTCTGATATTGAGGGCATATTGAGAGATTCGCATGCAGGGGGTGGTGAGGGTACGGGCTCTGAGATGGATTATTCGAAAATGCCAGGTGCAGCGGGTAATCCATTGCATGTGGCAGAGTCAAAATACGAATCTAATTTGTGCCTAGAAGGTGATAGCTGTGCTTTTGACCTGGGCAAAATAAATAAACAGTATGATGACAAGAAAACCGAGTTGAAAGATAAGTACGGGGCGATAAAGGATGAAGTTTCCCAGGTGTTTAAATTCCAATTCAGCGGTTCGGCATCGGCACCTAAATGCTTTGATATGTTTTCTCTGTTTGGCAAGTCCTATTCAGTTTGTCCAGAGGCCGATGGGTATTGGGAAACCCTGGCGGCTATCATGATGTTTATTTTCTACTTCATCGCGTTAATGATCGTTGCCAGGAGGTGATATATGGAATGGTTGGGTGATTTGTTCGGTGGGTTGTTTAACGATATATATAATCTTGCTGTCCAGGTAACTGCCTGGATTTCGGTCAAGTTGGCGATTCAATGGGTTGAGTTTAAACTGTTCATGCTGATGTTTTCCTGGGACGTTGCCAGGGAAATCCTGATTAACCTGCAATTCAGCGATCTAATTTCGCAGTCATTTAATAACCTGCCTGCTTCGGTGAGAGATATTTTGCTCTATCTGCATTTTGATAAAGGCCTGTCCGTTATTACCCAAGCGTTTGTGACGCGCTTCTTGCTGAATATGTTCGGGTGGTGATGCATGTCGATTAAAATCCATCATGGCGCTCCTGGTTCCTATAAATCCAGTGGGGCCATTCATACCGATGTGATCCCGGCCATCAAGGCGGGTCGCTACATCATCACCAACGTGCGGGGCTTCTCGGTTGAGCGCTGCCGTGAGGTGCTGGGCAAGGATGTGCCAGACGGCTTTGAGGTGCTCTATGTCGAGACTGAATCCCAGGAGGGGCGCGATCATCTGGCACGGTTCTACCACTGGGCGCCCAAGGGGGCGTTCTTCCTGGTCGATGAAGTGCAGCGGGTATTTCCGCCAGCATGGCGCCAGAGTGATTTAGACCGCCTCGATTATCCAGGTGGGCCGGATAAGGCCAAGGAAGATGGCCGACCTGAAACCATCGACGTGGCATTTGATATGCACCGTCACCATAACTGGGACTTTGTATTAACCACCCCGAACATCAAAAAGGTGCACCAGGTAATTAGGGCTGCGGCTGAAACGGCCATTCGTCATACCAATATGGCGATATTGGGTATCGGTGGCCGTTATAAGACCGTGCTCCACCTCTCCGATAATTCCGGCACGTCGCTTTCTGATGTGCTGCAAGCCAAGCCATTCAATAAGGTGCCCAAGTATGTTTTCAAGCTTTATGACTCGACTACAACCGGTAAGGTCTCGGATACAATCGCGGGTAGCTCGATGCTGCGAGATCCTAAAATTCTATTTCTTCTGGCGGTGTGGGGACTCTGTGTATTCTTTGGCTTCATCAAGCCTGAATATATTGATGCTCCTGCTAAGGCCTCTGCGCCCGCTTCTGCCACTGCTCCGGCTCCTGGGGCGGTGGGTGCTTCGCCCACTGCTGATGTACGTCCTGGTGGCGCTCCTGCTGCGTCTGCTGATGGCGTCCTTGCTGTAGGGCCGTTCGCTGGATACCGCCTGATTATCAACTGCCATGTGCTGACCAAAAGTGATCGAGACGTCTACAACGTCGAATACTGCTTTGCGCTGCGCAAGGGCGACGACGAGCAAGCCATCTATGCCGAGGAGTGGCCGCAGTATTTCGTGGGTGTAAAGGCCATGACGGCGTGCCATGCGGTGATCCAGTACCAGGGGCAGCCTGTGGACGTGTATTGCGACCCTGACGGGGATGCGCTGCGCAAGCGGATAAATGCTGCCCTCTTCGCGGGTAGGGATAGCGAAAGTGCACCAACCGATGACCGGACATAAAAATATGGGTGTCCGGGTATCGAAACTGAAAGCGCGCAACGCTGTTTTTTATGTTAAATAGCATTCATCTGGAGGTCTATATGATTGGTATTGTTGCTGTTTTTCTTGATATTGCTATCTTGCTCTCGATTGGGAGCAACCCTGATTACTCTGCCGAAGAGCGTTTGGCTTGCTTTGCCCTGGTAGCCCTGTTCTCGCTGCCTCCCCTGCTCTGGCTGTTTGGGGGGCATCTCATGGCGCTGGAGGTTAAATGGCGGCACCATTGCCGCGCTAAACGCCGCGCTCGCGCTGCTGCCGCCCGTCTCAAGGCTGGCAACTGAACCCCAGGGGCGCCAGCCCCTATAAGCCGCCCTCTGCTGCTGATGGTGCCTCCAGGCGTCTCGCGGCGAAACACGCCCAACTTGCCCTGAACCTGGGGCCACCCCCTTCCCTGCTAAACCCGTCTTTAATGCCCCCAGTCAGAGCGACCAGCCGAAGGCTATGGGGCGCGTGTGGTGACTTCTTGGGCCTCCTGTCGCAGACAAGCTGCTCTTAAGGTCTTCGCCTATCGAGGCTCATCAAGTCAAAAACCAACTGGATGAGCCATTGCGTTACTTTTCATGGTTTATTTTCATATTTAATAGGTTTAAATATTCCATTTTGGAATTTACCCCCAACCTCCTTTTTCTCCTTATTTTTGTAAAAAGTCAGTATTCGCAAGCCTTAGAGTTGGGGATGGAGAATCCTCACACTTATGGCTAGTTGACAAAAATTGCATGAATATCAGTTAGTTGACACTATCAGTGGTTCTCTTTGCGCTTTTTTTATACATAGCTATATGGCATGATCCCTATACCAATTCAGTGCAAGAGAATCGTTATGAACAAAATGAAAATTGATATTACAGCCGAGCAAGTTAGGGCTGCCGAAATTGATATCTTAGATATTGAGAGGCGTCTTTTATCAGGAGATGCACTGTCTCAGAAGGAGAGGGAGTTTTATGAGCAAGTAAAACAAGCCGAGGAGTTAATCCTTACGCAAATCTAATAAGTATTTTCAATGTTTATTTTTAGGTATTGAGGGCACCTTGGTGTGCGCGTGCTCCCCCCCCGTGTAGTAATACGGGGGGAATTCTATGCACAGAGCCTGATGACACCATGGATCACATCTTTAGTGGTTTGTGCTGCAAAGCGGCGTACCTGGTCAAACTTTCACGACACATTATGCTGCGGGTATGAAGTAGGGGGTCTGCGCCCCCTCTTAGTCTGAATCTACTACTCGGCTAGATCTAGCTGGTCGGTCAGCCAAGCCATGGCATCCTCAATGTTTCTGAATGTTCGTGCCTTCTGGTGTTTTATCTGTGGTACTCGCTTTATTGCGATGTCATGCAGTACCTGGGATGTGATGACATGTGCCTTAGCAATGAGTCTCTGGTGGTTAAGCCAGCGGTTGAAATCATTGGCAATACTAAGGGCATCATCAGTACCCCCTCTGTAATCTCTTGTGTCGATAAGCATGCAGAAGGGCTTGTCTTGAAGGCCTCCAATGAGAGATTTGACGCTGTTAACCCAGATGCTGCATCCCTCAGAATTGAAAGAGCCTATCAGTTTGCTTTCGATAATTTGCCCTGAGATGCTAGCTGTATGCTGTCCATGAGCCTTTTCCAGCCCCATTGACCCTCCCCACTGTTGCTAATGTGCAGACGAGTTGATAATGCATTTACGATCAATGCGTTACAAGTATCTCATTGTGATTACAAAAAGAGGGCTTTCGCCCTCTTCAGTCTAGTTGATGCCTAGCTTTTTCCTCCAGTAGAAGGTTTCCTTTTGCTTGTCTGACCGTTCTGCATGGATGACGGCTAATGCCTCTATCCTTCTCCTGTCGAACGTCACACCGTTAGGGGCGACAAGGCAGTCATTCTTCATCCGCCAGCCTTCCCAGTCTTTGAAGATGGTGGGCAGCTCTCGCCCTGATGCCATCCGCATCAGCCGCTTACAGACAGGCGGGATCTCTTTACCCTTGTCCCATTTTGTGACTTGCCTCACAGAAACGAAACATAAATTTGCCGTCTCTTCCTCAGATAAACCGCACTCGAACCAGCGAAAAATGAAGTTTTTGGTCAACTCTCGTTCCATCCAAGTAAATACCTGATAAACCAGCAAAATTGCGTGGGCTGGCTTATCGGCAGGTTTCAGATGGGCATTTAACAAAACCGGACATTATGCGCGGTTTAGTTGAGAGGTGACTGGCAGGCATATTTTCCCGCAATCTGGCACTTGGCCGATACACTGATGCTTTTTGCGCAGTCTGCGTACCGGCACTCATTCATGCAGGCTATTCAGAGGCTTATGGTTGGCACTCTCGTGCCGCTCGATGTTGCCGGTGTGCAGGTATTTGGAGGTGGTGTCTATGCTGTCGTGTCCGGCGTCGGCTTGCACGTGTGACAGCGGCCGGCCATGCAGATTGATGTCGTGGGTAATGCCGGTATGGCGGATGGAGTGTGGCGTCAGGGTGCGCATCTCGGCGGCATCCTGAGCAAAGCCATCCTGCTCGGCCAGGTTGGCTGCTTGCTCGAAGACCGCCATCACCAGGTCCCGCAGTTGGCGGATACCGAGATTGGCATTGAGCTCGCCTTGCTCACGGCCATGGGCGGCCGCCTTGTGGCGCACGAAGAGCGGCGTCTGTTCGCCTGGGGCTGGCAGCGGCGAGAGCCCAAGAAAGGTGCGATAGCGTGCCAATGCATCCAGCAAAGCTTGTGAGACGGCTACTGTGCGGCGTTTGCCACCCTTGCTGCGCGGTATGTCATAACCCCAGACCCCGGTCTTGCTGTCGCGGCGAAACTGGCTCATGACGGGGCTGAAGCCCGGTCTGGCCGCCACCTCGGAGATACGCAGATAACAGGCGTACATGAGGCAGATGAGAAATCGGCTGCGTTCATGCTGGGCCGGGCATTCGGTTGCCAACTGTTCGGCAGCCTGCATCACATAGGACCACTGCAATTCGGTAAAGGACTGGGCCTCTTCACCGGCGTCCTGGCTGTCCGGCCGCTTGACCCGTTGCAGCAAGAGTGCAGGATTGAGGTCCATGTACTCCTCCTGGATCAGGAATTGAAAGAAGGCCGACAGTATGGCGAGCTTGGTTTTCATCGCCTGCTCGCTCAGGCGATATGGCAGCTCGCGGCCCAGTTCCCGCTTGCCGAGAAACGGTCGCCACAAGGGGTTGGGCAGCCGCTCTCCCCACTCCTTGTCGAGTACGAACTGGGCTACGTTTCGGTATGCGATCAGCGCCTGTGGCGGTGCCTGGCAGTAGTCGAGGTAGCGCATCATGATGCGCCTGGTGAGATCCTTGGGGCTGATGGCCACTTCGCAGAAACACCAATGCAGGAAGGTGGTCAGCTCGCTGCGGTAGGTCTTGTAGTTGTTCTCGCTGTGGCGCTGCTCCAGCAGCCAGTCGACAGCCAGCTCATAGACGAGGCCGGCATCGGGAACATTGCCCAGGCTGAGAGTGGCCAGATACTGGTTGACCTGGGGATTGCCCGCCTCCAGATGGAGCAGATTGTCGAACAGCGGCATGGCGGGCGGCAGTGACGGATGATTCATGATGGTGCTTGTGAGTCTTGCTGAGTGAGGCTGGCCCGGTGTCGCGCAATCCTGATGCCGATAAATGGGGTTATCGGCATCAGGAGATGCCAGATGGTCCGGGGATGAGTCTTCAAGGCTTTCCCTGGCGGACACAGCTCAGGATAGAGCATGGTTTTTATTCAATGAATATGCACTCTTGTTGGAAACTCATAGGGGTAAATAGCGACAAGAGTGACTGGAAATGGGCCCTGCATGAATATTGTGGTGCGGGGCCCAGGGCTGGATGCCCTGCCCCGTCCTTTCCTTGTCAGGCCACACTCTTGAGGGATTTTCCCTTGGGCTTCTCGGCGTCCACCTTGTCTTCCTTGGGGCTGATCCCCTGCCCCTTACCACCGCGCAGCACGTTTTGCAGCAGATCCCGCTGCTCGGCCAGGTAAAAGGCCAGGCTCTCCTGCTGCTCGGGCGCCAGCTGGACAGGCGCTCCGGCCAGCAGCGTCATCAGTTCATCGGCGGTATCCAGCAGCTTGTCATAGGCATCCGCCTCTTTCTTGCTGGCAAAGGTCATCTTCTCCACTCCCCCACGCACGACAACATACTTGATCTCAACGGCCATAGTGGCGTCCTCCTCATGATAGTGACTGCAAGTATATGTATGAATATACAGTGTTGCAAATATCACTCAGGATCCGCCAACGCGCCCTCTGTCCCGTGTTTCTTTCTATTGCCCTGGGAGTTGGCAGGCCGGGCCATCTTTTCTTGGCCAGAGACGGAGCTCCGGCAAGACAGCGAAGGCGTTTTAGGGTAAATTTTATCAATTCCTTCAACAGGTTGAATCGTATGTCGGATCCCCACTCCGTGATCGTCTGCCAGGCGTGTGACTTGCTGATCGAACGCAAGCTGTTGCCCATGCGTCGTCACGCCCATTGTCCTCGCTGTCACCAGCATCTCTATGGGCGCTATGCCTTTCGTCCTTCCCAGTTGATGGCCCTCACCATCACCGGCTTCCTGCTGCTGCCCTCCACCCTCTTCGAACCCCTGCTCTACCTGCGCCTGGCCGGTGTCAATTCCGATGCCAACCTGCTCAAAGGCATTCTGATGCTGTTTGGGGAGGGCGAACTCTGGGTGGCGAGCCTGGTGCTCTGGTGCGCCGTGCTGGCGCCAGTGGGGCTGCTGCTCGGCATCTTTGCGCTCGCCTCCGGCCTTGCCAAGCGCTGGCACATGCTGGCCCCGACGCTCAAGGCCGTAGAGGTGTTCCGGCATTGGGCCATGCTGGAGGTCTACATCGTCAGTCTGATGGTCGCCCTGTTCAAGCTCATTGACATCGCCGACGTGCGTCTGGGGGGTGGCCTGCTCAGCCTGGGAATCTTGATGCTGCTCAACATGACGCTGCTGATCCTCTTTGATCCTGCCCCCTATTGGGAGCGGATACCGCTGCAAAACGCCTCGCAGGAGCTGGATCATGATCCCGACCAGTGCCCGTGAACTGGGGCTTTGCCGCTGCCACACCTGCGGCCTGCTGGTGCGTTACCAGAACGCCATGAGTTGCCCCCGCTGCCACAGCCCTTTGCAGATGCGGATCCCCCATTCGCTCGCCTGGTCATGGGGGCTGCTGGCGCTCGCCACTTTCATGTTGCTGCCCGCGAACCTGCTGCCCATCACCCACTTCTACAACAAGGGATTACTGCAGTCCGATACCATTTTCAGCGGTATCATGGCGCTCTATCGCAGCAAGATGTCGGGCATCGCCACCATAGTGCTGACCGCGAGCATCATAGTCCCCATCGGCAAGATACTGGGGCTGGGCTGGATCTGCTGGCAGTTGCAACGCAGCAAACCGGTGCGGCGCAAGCGTCAGCTCATCATGTATCGCATCATCGATTTCATCGGTCGCTGGTCCATGCTGGATCTGTTCGTGATCTCGCTGATGGTGGCTCTGGTGGACCGCGGGGTCTTGCTCAACGTACGGGCCGGACCTGGGGCAACCGCCTTTGCCGGCGTGGTGATCCTCACCATGATGTCGGCCCGGATGCTAGATACCCGTCTGTTATGGGACAAGGCGGCCCGTTAATGCATTTTTTCTGTATCGGATGTGCTGTGCATCACAGCCAACTTAAGGAGTCGGTATGATCGGGGCTGAACCCGTCATTGAGAAACGTCGCTGGTTATCTCCAGTCTGGCTGTTGCCCTTCATCGCCCTCTTGCTGGCAGGGGGGTTCATCTACCAGCAGTGGACAACCAGTGGTCAGCTCATTCGCATCAACTTTGCCCAGGGTAACGGCATCTTGCCGGGCAAGACCCAACTGCGTTATCAGGGGGTGGCCATCGGGGTGGTTCAGGAACTGGAGCTGGCTCAGGACGGTCGCAAGATAGCCGTGCTCGCCAAGGTCGACAGCCGTGCCCGCCCGCTCATTCGCAAGGGTTCTGACTTCTGGCTGGTAAGCCCCAAGGCCTCCCTCACCGAGATCTCCGGTTTAGATACCCTGGTCTCCGGCAACTACATCAACCTGCAACCCGGCCGGGACAACAACCCGCTGGAGGATGAGTTTGATGCACTGGACGGCCCTCCCCCCGGTTATCAGGCCCAGGGGCGTACCCTGCACCTGACCGCCGACTCCTTGGGCTCGGTCGGCATCGGAGCCAGGATCTACTTCCGCGGGATCGAGGTCGGCAGTGTCATCAATACCCGCCTGGGAGAGGACAACCAGAATGTGATCCTGGATCTGGTGATAGAGCCGCGCTTCGAGCACCTGGTCAAGGTGGATACCCGTTTCTGGAACATCAGCGGCATCAAGGGCTCCTTCAGCCTGGCTGGCGTCAGCGTGGAGGCAGGTAGCCTCACCTCCATCCTGAGCGGCGGCATTGCGTTCGACTCCCCCAAAGCGTCGCCTGTCGCGCAAAAGGGGCTCAATTTCACCCTTTATAAAGGGCTGGCCGAGGCGGCCCGGGGCGAGCGCATCACCATCCAGGCGGGCTCTCTGCCCGTCAAGGATGGCATGCCCATCCTCTATGAAGGGATCGAGATTGGCAGGATTGATCCCATTCGCCTGACCGAGCAGGGCCGGGTCGTCACGGCGCTGATCAACCCCGAGCAGGCATTTCGCATGACCGGCAAGAGCCGCCTGGTCTGGGAGACGGTCTCCCTCTCCCCGGCCGGGCTCAAGCACGCGGATCGCCTGCTGACCGGACCGGCCATCCGCCTCGATTATGTCGCGGGCGAGCAGGTCAAGACCATGACGCTGGAGAGCCAGGCCCAGATCAGCGGGATCAAGCTCACCCTGCAGGCGGACGATCTCGCCGGGTTGAACGAGGGTGCCCCGCTCTGGTTCAAGGGGTTGCAGATAGGCCAGCTGGGGGTACTGACCCTGGATACCAGTGGCAATGCCAGCGTCAGCCTGGTGGTGAACGAGCGCTATCAACATCTGCTGAAACGGGCCCGTTTCTATCGCGCATCCCCTCTGCAGGTCCAGGCCGATCTGAGCGGCGTCAAGGTGGAGACCAGCCCGGCAAGTGCCTGGCTGGCGGGTGGGATCAAGCTGGTCCAGGCTGCCGGGGGGGATCGTATCGACCGCCTCTATCCGAGCGAGGAACTGGCCCTGCTCGGTAGTCGCAACGCCCAACCCGAGCGCTGGACACTGCACGCCGAGCAAGCAGACGGGATTGGCGTGGGTTCCCCCGTCTTCTATCTGGGGTTGGAGGCGGGCAAGGTCAAGGCGTTGAAAGCCGAGGAGCGCGGGGTGGCCATCACCCTGGAGATCGACGCCGTCTATGCGCCCCTGCTCAGGCAGCAGCCCCAGTTCTGGAAGAAGGCGGCCATCGAGGGCAAGATCCGGCTCGACGGCGTGCAGGTCAAGATGGGCAACCTCGCCACCCTGCTGCGGGGTGCCATCGAGTTTGACCTGCTCGGCACCGGCCGCAGCAGCCATCAGCTGTTTGACAGCAAGGCGCAGGCCAGTACCCAGGTCCGCACCCTCACCCTGACCGCCGACAGCAACCCCGGACTCGGAGTGGGCAGCCCCATCCGTTATCGCGGTGTGGACATCGGCAAGGTGGAGCAGATCGAGCTGGATCCCACCCTGGGCCAGGTGCGTTTCAAGGCCGAGCTGGATGGGCAGTATGCCGCCCGTTTCCTGCAGAGCGGAGCACGCTACACCCTAGTGCAGGCCAAGCTCGGGCTGGGGGGCGTCTCCCATCTGGACACCCTGATCAAGGGTGCCTTCGTGGAGGCAAGCCCGGGCCAGGGCGCGGGCAAGGAGCACTTCCCCTTGAGTCTGAGCGCCCCCATCGGATTGGCCCTGACCCTCAAGAGCCCCTCCGTGAGCGGCATCAGCGTCGGCAGCCCCCTGCTGTTTCGCAAGATGGTGGTGGGTAGCGTCAGCGGTGTGGCGCTGGCCCGTGATGGCAGCGAGGTGCTGATCGAGGTGAACATCGACAGGAATTACGCTCACCTGGTGCGCGCCAACAGCCGCTTCTGGAACGTATCCGGGGTCAAGGCAGACATCGGCCTGACCGGCGGCACCATAGAGGTGGAAACCGTGCAGAGCCTGCTGACCGGCGGCATCGCCTTCAACACCCCGGAGCGGGAGATGGGGCCGACCGTCAAGGCCGGCCACAGCTACCCGCTTCATGGCAAGGCGGAGAAGGAGTGGCTGGAGTGGAGCCCCCGCATCCAGCCCTGATGCTCCCCTGACCCTTTGACCCAAGCCCGGCCCAGTGCCGGGCTTGTTCGTTTTACCCATCGCCCATTCAGAATATTCCGACCCCTGTGGTACTATGTCGCCCCTCTTTTGGGTCAGCGAGACGGCACTGTGCACGACAATACCTACCTTCCCGAACACTTCCTGCGTCATATCGCGGACATCATGCCGACCCACCTCTCCATGGATGCGTTCGTGGCGAGCTGTCGGCGGCCGCTGCGGCGCAGCATCCGGGTCAACACCCTCAAGATCTCCGTGCCCGACTTCGTGACACGCATGGCGCCACTGGGCTGGCAGCTGGATCCCGTGCCCTGGTGCGAAACCGGCTTCTGGCTGACCCGGGCCGACGAGAGCGTGCCCCTTGGCAACACTGCCGAGCACCTGTGCGGCCTCTTCTACATCCAGGAGGCGAGCTCCATGCTGCCGGTGACGGCGCTCTTTGCCAGCGAGCGGATAAAGCACGATGGCATGCTGCTGGATGCGGCGGCGGCGCCCGGCTCAAAGACCACCCAGGTAGCGGCCCTGATGAACAACCAGGGCATGCTGGTTGCCAATGAGTTTTCCAGCAGCCGGCTCAAGGTGCTGAGCGCCAATATCCAGCGCTGTGGCGTGACCAATGTGGCCATGACCCATTTCGATGCCAAGGTGTTTGGCCAGTGGTTGCCGGAAACCTTCGATGCCATCCTGCTCGATGCCCCCTGCTCGGGGGAAGGCACGGTGCGCAAGGATGAAGATGCCCTGCGCAACTGGAGTCTCGAAAGCATCGAGGAGATTGCCGCTGTGCAGCAAGGGCTGCTGGAGAGCGCCTTCCACGCCCTCAAACCCGGTGGCGTGCTGGTCTACTCCACCTGCACCCTGAGCCTGCAGGAGAACCAGGCGGTCTGTCAGTCGCTGCAAGACAAGTTCGGCGACGCCCTGAGCGTCGACTCCCTGGCCTCTCTCTTCCCCAGTGCCGGGCAAGCCTGCACCCCCGAGGGTTACCTGCATGTCTGGCCCCAAATCTTCGACAGCGAGGGCTTCTTCGTCGCCAGGATCAGCAAGCACCACTCAGTGCCCAACACCATGTTCAAGCCGGGCAAGCTCGGCAAGTTCCCCTTCTCCCCTCTGCCGGCGAAAGAGGCCGAGCCCATGTTGCAGGAGATAGAGGCGAGCTTCGGGGTCGCTGCGCGGGGTCAGCTGTTTGGTCGCAATGACGAGATCTGGCTCTTCCCTCACGCCTTTGAGCAGGTGCAGGGCAAGCTGCGCTTCGATCGCATCGGCATCAAACTGGCGGAAACCTTCAAGAAGGGTTATCGCCTCACCCACGAATGGGCGCTGGCCTACGGCAGCGTGGCTACCCGGGGGTGTGTCGAGCTGGATGCCGCCAATGGGCGTGAATTCATGATGGGACGGGATGTCTGGCCCGAGCTGGCCCCGGGAACGGGGGAAGTGATCGTCCGTTATCAGGGTCACCCGCTTGGTATGGGGAAATGGGTGGGGAGCCGCATCAAGAATGCCCTGCCCCGTGAGCTGGTGCGGGACAACAACCTGTTCAATGAGTGAGGTGCCGGTGGCCAGTTCATGCTGAGACACCTGTTCGAGTCTGGAAAACCCACACTCTGGTTGAACTTTTAGTCACTTCTTGAAATGCCTCGCACCTTGTCTAAGCTTAAGGCAATCCGCATATCAATTAGCGCACGGCTCTGCAAGGAGCCAATTCCCCTATGCCAGGTACAAGGAATTCGTACCTGGCTTTTTTTATTCGCTGATCTCCGTGAGTGCTTTCTCCGGTCGCCCCTGGGGCACCAGCTCGTGCTGGTAAAGCAGATCGATCGCCTGCTCGATGAGGGAGGCCTGATTGTCTTCCAGGTGCAGACCGAGTTCTTGCAACCGCTGGGCATGGCGATTGCTGATCCAGCATTGCAGCCTGCTGTGGGTTTCCTGCTTGCGTTTCACGTGTTGGCGTTGCCGCTCGGCATTGTCTTGCGCCACATTCATCTTTATTTCCTGGCTCATATGACCTTGCTAACTAAGAGTTCCTGGTTTGTTATCTCTCATTCTATTCGGCAGGATGAGACTCTCCCCTGCCAGGGGTGAGAGCCGCCGTCTGTGCCTGGCTCTTTCCCCTTCATGGTGACCCTTCACCGGCACTGCGTCGGAGTACGACAAATATATCATCAAATCAATCAGATGGTATTTAACATAAAAAACAACGTGGCGCGGTTATCTTACAGTAATCCTGCGAGGGCATGATCGGAGAACTTGTGCGCATCGTCGAAATACTCCTGCAGGGTACGCATGTCCTTGTGCCGTGTCACCTCGATGATCTTGTTCATAGGCTTGCCCGCGGTCACCGCCGAGGTGATGAAACCTCGGCGCAGACTATGACCACTGACATAGAGATCGTCGATGACCTGGCCGGTTCGCCGCTTGATCATCAGGTTGATGCCTTGCGGGCCCAGGGGATCTACGGTGAGCTGCCCCCAGCGGGTCATGCGGCGAAACAGCGGGCCCTGGTTTATGCGGCTCGCTTTCAACCAGCGGCCGAGGGCGGTTACCGGGCAATACTGCTTGCCGGGAATGAGCGCGATTTCGGTTTCATGGAGTTGATGCTTGCTCGGCTTGAGCCGAAGCCGGATCCCCTGCCCCACGAAGTCGAGATCGCTCACCTCGATACGAGCTGCTTCTGAGCGGCGCAGGGCGCCGCTGAACATCAAGAGCAGCAAGGTGTGATCCCGTAGCCCCGCCAGGGTGGAGGTGTCTATCTCGTCGAGCACCCGGGTCAGGGGTTGCAGGGTCAGGGCTCCCGTCTTGCGTTTACGGTTATCCCCAAGGCGCACTATGCCCCGCATCATCTCCTTTATTTCCGCATGCTCGGTCGGCATGGGATGAATGCCCTTCTGCTTGAAGGCATAGCGGATACCGGCGAGCCGCCGCACCAGGGTGGCCGGTTTTCGAGGCTCCCCGTTGCGCAGCTCCCCCTTCCCCTCCTCTTTATCCAGCCATACCCAGTCGGCCAATATACCGTCAGCCTGATCCGCCAGAAAGTTCATGATGTCGTGATGGGTTGTTTGCAGCGGATCCAGCCCATGCAACTGGCACCAGAATACGAAGATACGAGTGTCTGCCTGATAGGCATTGAGGGTGGAATCCGCTTTTGCGCTGCGCAGGAAACGCCGCGCCCGGCTATTGAGCTCAGGATCGAAAACCGTCTGCAGTGACTGATGAGCAGGTGGTGAAATGGTTGGGTAGGCCACGTAAGTCTATGATTCGATATGGAGTTTAAGAGGATCTTACAGGATCTTACAGATCCATCAAGTATCGATAATGAATATTATCGATACTTAAAGAGTATTGATTCAATGCCTCCAACCTCACGGAGATAATAAACTGGCTTACTCTATATCCGGAGAAAACGTTATCCAGAAGATGGGTCCGTGTCGGATACGTAGTGAGAGATAACGAGGCGGGTGGTTGATATTGCCGTGGGTAATCAGGCTGATGATTTTAAATAAAGAGCCCCGTCTGTCGGGGCTCCTTGGGATTATTTTTTAGCCAGCTTGAATAGCTCAAAGAAATTGTGGCTGGTGGCCTCTGCCAATTCGGCCAGCGATATCTGCCGTAGATCGGCAATAAATTGCGCGACGTCTCGTACGAAGGCAGGCTCGTTCTCCCTCCCCCGGTGAGGAACAGGGGCAAGATAAGGAGAGTCCGTCTCTATCAGCAATCGCTCCAGTGGCAATGCCTTGACCACGGCCTGCAGTGCCGAGGCATTCTTGAAGGTGGCTATCCCCGAGATGGAGATGTAAAAGCCCATCTCCATGGCGGCCTCGGCCATCTCTAGCGATTCGGTGAAACAGTGCAGCACGCCTCCCACCTGATCTGCTCCCTCTTCGCGCATGATCTGCAGGGTGTCTTGCTGGGCATCCCGGGTATGGATGATGAGGGGCTTGTTCAATGCCCGGGCAACCCGGATATGTTCCCGGAAGGAGGCCTGCTGTACCTCTTTGTTTTCCGGCGAATAGAAGTAGTCGAGCCCGGTTTCGCCTATGGCCACCACTTTTTCATCCGCCGCCTGCGTCAACAGCAAGGCGGCATCCACCCCGGGATCCTGATTGAGCGGATGGACGCCACAGGAGGCAAACACCTGGGGATAAGGGGCGATCGCCGCCAGCATGGTCGGGAACTGTGCCTGGGTCACGCTGACGCAGAGAAAATATCCCACATCCAGTTTCGCGGCCTTGGCCAAGACATCGGCCATGTCGGTCTGCTTGCTGCCATAGCTGAGACGGTCGAGATGGCAATGGGAATCAACGAGTAACATAGACAACCTTGTAACTTGTCATAACCAGCGATTGAGCCAGTTCATCAGATGGATGGTGGGATTGGAGAGCTGGCCCGGCTGGCAGGCCGCTTTCAGGACGACGAGCTGCTGCTCCGCCTCCAGCAATCTTTCGCTGGAGTGCAGCTGTGCCAGTTGCTCGCTGAGGGCGGCCAGATCCGGCATCGCCAGCTGGTGATGACCACAGCCCGCCTGGGTCTTGAGAGCATCGCACAGGAAGAGTTGCAACCAGTGCAACCTGATCTGACTCTCCTGTGCCAGCTGGGAGCAGACACTCGCCGCCCGGGTCGGCGTCTGTGACAGGGAAACGAAACTCTCCAACAGATCCCGGCGTGCACTGTCTTGCTGCTCTCCGATATAGCCCAGTACCCGAAGCGGCGCTCCCAGGCAGATCCGTACCTGGGCCTGAGTGGCCTGATGACCCTGTTCACTCAGCCAGCGCAGGGTCTCCCCCTCCGTCGGTAGCTGACAGACATGCTTGTGACAACGGCTGAGGATGGTGGGCAGCAGGCGAGAAACCTGAGATGCGATCAGCAACAGCAGACTGTCGCCGGCCGGCTCTTCCAGGGTTTTCAGCAGGGCGTTGGCGGCCGACTCCGTCATCCGCTCCGCGTCCGGAATGACCACCACCTTGCCGCGCCCCAGCTGGGAAGTGCTCTGCAGGCGGCCGCAGATCTCGCGAATGGCCTCGACCCCTATGCTCTTGCTGTCGGCGCTTATGGTGCCGAGATCCGGATGATGGCCCTTGTCCAGCAACTGGCAGGCGTGGCAGTGACCGCAGGGTTCACCGCGATCTGGCTGCTGGCAGAGGTGCAGGCGCGCCAATCGTTCTGCAAGCTGCTCCTTGCCAAGGCCGGGATCCCCGAGCAGCAGCCAGGCGTGGCCCAGGCGACCTGCCTGGGCCGTCTGGCTCAGGGCATGCCAGTCCGGGATCAGCCAGGGATACATGGGGACTCATCTTTCAGGTTGTCGGCCAGTGCAGCCTCGATGGCGGCCTTGACCCGATCCGGCGTCTGACTCGCATCGATCACCAGGATGGTGTCATCCCTGGCCGCGAGTTCCAGGTAGCGGGCGCGGGTGCGCTCAAAGAAACTGAGTTGCTCCAGCTCAATCCTGTCGAGCTCACCGCGATGGCGTGCTCGTTGCAGACCGAGGGCGGGATCGATATCGAGGTAGAGGGTCAAATCCGGCTTGAAGTCACCGAGTACCGCCTGCTTGATGGCGCCAATGAGCTGGGCATTTATGCCGCGACCGCCCCCCTGATAGGCCTGGGAGGAGAGATCGTGGCGATCACCGACCACCCAGATGCCCTCGGCCAGCGCCGGCTTGATCCGGGTCTCCACGAGCTGCACCCGGGAGGCATACATCAGCAGCAATTCGGCCTCGACGGTGAGGCGCTCGTCGTGCACCTCCTTGACGATGGCGCGCATCCGCTCCGCCAGGGGGGTGCCACCCGGTTCACGGGTGCACTCAATCCTGTCGATGCCGTGGGCATGCAGGTAGTCGGTCACATAGCTTACCGCGGAGCTCTTCCCTGCCCCTTCCAGTCCTTCAATCACGATAAATTTAGACATTAGGGTTTCTTCAATATGTATTCGCGGACCGCCCGATTGTGTTCATCGAGGGTCTTGGAGAAATAGTGGGCCCCGCCCCCCTTGGCGACGAAATAGAGATAGTCGGTCGACTTGGGGTTGAGCGCCGCCTCGATGGAAGCCTTGCCCGGCATGGCGATGGGGGTCGGCGGCAAGCCATCGATCACATAGGTGTTGTAGGGGTTCACATCGGTGAGATCGCTGCGGCGAATATTGCCATCGTAGCGATCCTTCACCCCGTAGATGACGGTGGGATCTGTCTGCAGCTTCATACCAAGGCGCAGCCGATTGACGAACACGGAAGCGATCTGCGCCCGCTCGTCCGGTTGGCCTGTCTCCTTTTCAATGATGGAGGCCATGATGAGCGCCTCATAGGGCGTCTTGTAGGGCAGATTGGCCTGCCGCTTCTCCCAGTTCTCCTGCAAGAAGGTTTTCATGTCCTGATAGGCACGGCGCAGGATGGAGATGTCGCTGGCATGGGTGGTGTAGGCGTAGGTTTCCGGCAGGAACCAGCCCTCCAGCTTGCCGTTGTCGATGCCAAGCTCTTGCGCCAGCTCAGTCTCGCTCTGCTCCACGGTCAGCCGCTCCAGGTAAGGAGCGCTCGAGAGCTGTTTCAACCAGTCTTCGAAACGGGAACCCTCGACAAAGGTCAGGCTGAAATGAAACTCCTTGCCGGAAGCAAACAGGGAGAGGGTCTCCTTGAGTGGGGCCCCTTCCTTGATCTCATAGGTACCAGACTTGATGGCGACCAGTTCAGGGTGGCCACGCAGCCAGAGCCGCACCGCCCAGGGGCTGGTTTCCCCCTCCCCCAGTTCGGCAATCAGGCGCGCCGCATGGGCACCTTTTTCGACGGTAAAGAGGCGCGTCGGCCCCTTGTTGGTGAGCGTCTCCACCTCTTGCCATTTGTAATACACATACCCTCCGGCGACGGCAACGGTCAGGGCTGCCCCCGCGAGCAGGGTGTAGAGCCGATTAAACTTCAATGACCAAACGCTCCTGTAAACGGCGGATCAATACCGGGCTGGGATAGTGCACATCCCCAATGCTGGTGACCGGCACTATGCCCATCAGGGTATTGGTCAACCAGACTTCTTCAGCCTGCCACAGTGACTCCAGCGGAGCCTCCACGACACGCAGTTCAATACCCATCTGTTTAAGCATCATCATCACGCGCTTGCGCATGATGCCATCGATCCCGGCGCGGGCTAGATCCGGTGTGAACACCGTCTTGCCACGGCGCCAAAACAGATTTGCACTGACCCCTTCTACCAGAAATCCACGGCTGTTCAAGACTATACCTTCGACTCCGCCCCGCGCGGCAAGTTCGCTTTTGAGCAGAACTTGTTCCAGACGACCCAGGGTCTTGAGCCCTGCCAGCATGGGAGCATCACCAAGCTGCTGCTGACAGACCAGGGCCGCGATGCCGTTTTGCTGCCAGTCAAGATAGTGGGCCGGGTATGGCGCCAGGGAGACAATGCGGGTAGGCGTATTCCATCCCGCGCCGTCATAGCCCCGTCCCCCACTGCCACGGGTCAGCACTATCTTGGCGACAGCCTGCGTCTGCCCTGCTGCCACTTGCGCCACTTCGGCGGCCAGGCTATCCCAGGGAAGCTCAGCAAACCCCAGTCTGGCGCAGGCATGCTGTAACCTGGCGAGGTGTGCCGGCCACCAGATCACCTGCCCCTGCTTCACCAGCATGGTAGTGAAATGGCCGTCCCCGTATGCCAGCCCTCTATCCCGGGCGGACACTGCTTCTGTCGGTATTCCATTAATCAGCAAGGGGATCCCTCCGATAAAAAAGGCCCGATACAGTCGTATCGGGCCTTATCATTTCGCCCAAAGCGAATTATACGCGTTTGAAGATCAGGGAGCCATTGGTGCCGCCGAAACCAAACGAATTGGAGAGGGCATATTCAAACTGGCCGGGTTTGGCCACATGGGGCACCAGATCCAGATCGCACTCCTCATCCGGGTTGTCCAGGTTGATGGTGGGCGGTGCCACCTGATCGCGCAGGGCCAACACAGTGATGATCGCCTCGATGGCTCCCGCCGCTCCCAGCAGATGGCCGGTCATGGATTTGGTGGAGCTGATCATCAGGGACTTGGCATGATCGCCAAACACCTCTTTCATGCCACGCAGCTCGGCCACATCACCCAGCGGGGTGGAGGTGCCGTGGGCATTGATGTAACCGATCGCCTCCGGCGCTATGCCGGCATCCTTGATGGCATTTTTCATGGCGCGCGCGCCACCGTTGCCATCAGAGGGAGGCGCCGTCATGTGGTAGGCGTCGCCGCTCATGCCAAAGCCAACCAGCTCGGCATAGATCTTGGCGCCACGGGCCTTGGCGTGTTCGTACTCTTCCAGCACCAGTACCCCGGCGCCATCACCCAGCACGAAACCGTCGCGATCCTTGTCCCAGGGACGGCTCGCCTTCTGCGGTTCGTCGTTGCGGGTAGAGAGCGCCTTGGCCGCCGCAAAGCCGCCCATCCCCATGGGGGTGGAGGCTTTCTCGGTGCCGCCGGCGACCATCACGTCCGCATCACCGTAGGCGATCATCCGGCAGGCCATGCCGATGGCGTGGGTACCCGTGGTGCACGCCGTGGTCACGGCGATGTTCGGGCCCTGCAGCCCCTTCATAATGGAGAGATGACCGGACACCATATTGATGATGGTGGACGGTACGAAGAAGGGGCTCAGCTTGCGCGGGCCGCCGTTGACGAGGCTGCTGTGGTTCTGCTCGATGAGACCCAGACCGCCGATGCCGGAGCCGATGGCCACGCCGACCCGCTCCGCATTCTCTTCGTTGATGACGAGGCCGGAATCATCCAGTGCCTGCACCCCCGCCGCCACGCCGTACTGGATGAAGAGATCCATCTTGCGGGCTTCTTTGCGGTTGATGCCGTATTGTTCTGGATCGAACTCTTTGACCAGACCTGCGAAACGGGTCGCAAACTCGCTGGCATCAAAGTGATCGATGAGAGAAATGCCGCTCTGCCCGTTGAGCAGGGCTTGCCAGCTGGATTCGGCAGTATTGCCCACAGGGGAAAGCATCCCCAGGCCGGTTACCACGACTCTGCGTTTTGACACTGAGCTAGTCTCCGAGAGGTATTTTGAAAGGGAGTAAACATAAAAGAAGCGGCCCTTGGGCCGCTTCTTTCAGAACAGGAACTTATTCCTGATTAGCGGTGATGTAGTCGATAGCCGCTTGAACAGTGGTGATCTTCTCGGCTTCTTCATCAGGAATTTCGGTATCGAATTCTTCTTCCAGCGCCATTACCAGTTCAACGGTATCCAAAGAGTCAGCGCCCAGGTCGTCGACGAAGGAGGCAGCGTTCTTGACGTCTTCCTCTTTAACACCCAGTTGTTCGATGATGATTTTCTTTACGCGTTCTTCGATGTTGCTCATGACCTGAATTTTCCTTTAAAAATACGCTATTGCGTCTGGTTGGGGTAGTGTATTCAATTGACGTGAGTTTGCAAGTGACTTGCCGCTGGTCAAACCACGAAATTCGCCAAACTTCGGCGTACTATCGCAAATTTGAACAGATCTCACGACAAATTGATTACACCATGTACATCCCGCCATTAACATGCAGGGTTTCGCCGGTGATATAGGCAGCGTCGTCAGACGCCAAGAATACCACAGCGGCAGCAATTTCTTTCGGATCACCCAAACGGGCGGCAGGCACCTGATTCATGATGCCGGCACGCTGTTCTTCATTCAGTGCCTTGGTCATGTCGGTTTCGATGAAACCGGGGGCCACCGCATTCACCGTGATACCACGGGAAGCCACTTCACGGGCCAATGACTTGGTAAAGCCCACCAGACCGGCCTTGGCGGCAGCATAGTTGACCTGACCGGCGTTGCCCATGGTACCGACCACGGAACCTATGCTGATGATGCGACCATGGCGCTTCTTCATCATGGCACGCAACACCGGCTTGCTCAGACGGTACAGGGAGGTGAGATTGGTGTCGATGATCTCATTCCACTCATCATCTTTCATCCGCATCAACAGGTTATCGCGGGTGATACCGGCGTTGTTGATCAGGATGTCGATGTCGCCAAAGCGCTCCTTGATGGCGGCAAAGACAGTTTCGATGGATTCCTGGCTGGTCACGTTCAGTGCCATGCCACAGCCCTGCTCGCCCAGATAGGCGCTGATCGCCTCGGCACCGCTCTCGCTGGTCGCGGTCCCCACCACTTTCGCGCCACGGGCCGCAAAAGTTTCGGCAATCGCACGGCCTATGCCACGGCTGGCGCCGGTGACCAGCACAACTTTATCGGTAAAACTCATGACTTGCTCCTGTTTATTTGACTTGGGCCAGCGCCAGCTCGAACGAGGCGGCATCGTTGGCGTGAATGCCTTCCACGCGCGGATCGATGCGCTTGGCCAGCCCGGTCAACACCTTGCCCGGACCCATCTCGATCTCGAAGGTGATACCGTCGTTTGCCATCCGCTCTACCGTCTCGGTCCAACGAACCGGGCTGAACAGCTGGCGTACCAAGGCTTGCTTGATGGCGGCCGGATCCTGTTCACAGGAGACGTCGACATTATTGATGACGGCGATGGTTGGAACCTTGATCTCGATCCCATCCAGCGCGGCGGCCAGTTTTTCGGCTGCAGGTTTCATCAGGGCACAGTGGGACGGCACCGAGACCGGCAGCGGCAGGGCACGCTTGGCACCGGACTCTTTCATCAACACGTTGGCGCGCTCGACCGCTTCCTTGTGACCGGCGATGACCACTTGGCCCGGGGAGTTGAAGTTGACCGGAGAGACCACCTGCCCTTGCGCCGCTTTCTCGCAGTTGGCGGCGATGGAGTCGTTGTCCAGACCTATGATGGCGGCCATGGCGCCGGTGCCTTCCGGCACGGCTTCCTGCATGGCGAGGCCACGCAGTTCAACCAGCTTGACCGCATCGGCAAACGCCAGGGCGCCGCTGCACACCAGGGCGGAATACTCGCCCAGGCTGTGACCAGCCATGACGGCGGGGGTTGCCCCGCCCTGCTGTTGCCACAAGCGCCACAGGGCGACGGATGCTGTCAACAGTGCTGGCTGGGTGCGCCAGGTCTTGTTCAGATCCTCGGCGGGACCATTCAACACCAGGGCCAACAGGTCATAGCCCAGCACCTGGCTCGCCTCGGCGAAGGTCTCTTTAATCACGGCGTGTTGCTCGGCGAGCTCCGCCAGCATGCCGACGCTCTGGGAGCCTTGTCCCGGGAAGGCAATGGCAAATCGGGTCATCATTGATTCCTTTAAGGTAAGACGAAATCGGTAAGCGGGCGCCGAGACGCGCGGCGCCGCTTGGTATCAGAGGCGAACCAGCGCCGAACCCCAGGCAAAACCGCCGCCGAAGGCTTCCAGCAATACTAGCTGGCCCGGTTTGATACGGCCGTCACGTACCCCTTCATCGAAGGCGATGGGCACGGAGGCGGCGGAGGTATTGCCGTGGCGGTCAAGGGTCAGGATCACCTTGTCGAGCCCCATGCCGAGTTTCTTGGCGGTGGCGTTGATGATACGAAAGTTGGCTTGATGCGGGACCAGCCAGTCCAGCTCGCTCGGGTCGATATTGGCGGCAGCCAGAGTTTCGGTCACGATCTCGCTCAGGCGCGTCACCGCGACCTTGAAGACATCGTTGCCCTTCATGTACATGTAGGCTTCGAGCTCGGCACCCGGCATGCCACGGCGAGGCTGCGGCAACTTGAGCAGTTCGCCATAACGGCCGTCAGCATGCAGGTGGGTAGACAGTATCCCGGGCGTCTCGCTCGCGCCGATCACCACGGCCCCGGCTCCATCCCCGAACAGAATGATGGTGCCCCGGTCTTCCGGATCGCACATGCGGGAGAGCACGTCGGCACCGACCACCAGGACGTGGCGAGCGGCGCCGGATTTGACGAACTGATCGGCAATGGAGAGCGCATAGGTGAAACCGGCGCAGGCCGCCGCCACGTCAAAGGCCGGGATCCCCGGTACTTCGAGCAGCCCCTGCAGTTCGCAGGCAGCGGCCGGGAAGGCGTTCTCGGCGCTGGTGGTCGCCAGCACTATCATGTCCAGATCGGCCGCGGTCAGACCCGCAGCATCCAGCGCCCGCAAGGCCGCCTGATGAGACAGGGTCGCGACGCTCTCGTCGCTCCCGGCGATGCGGCGTTCACGGATCCCGGTACGTTCCACGATCCACTCGTCACTGGTTTCAACCATCTGCTCAAGATCGGCGTTGGTACGAACCGAACTCGGCAGATAACTGCCAGTACCCAGAATTTTGCTATGCATAGAGTTTTATAAATCCCTGTCGGAAAAGACAGATTCAAGGCGATCTGCAATTTGCAATGGAAGTTGGTGTTTGGCTTCTTGTGCGGCCAGCAGAATCGCATGACACAGAGCGCGGCGCTCGGCCCGCCCATGGCTTTTTACCACAATGCCGCGCAATCCTAACAGACTCGCGCCATTATACTGGTCGGGGTTCAGGTAAGAAAAACGCCGTTTGAACATAAATCCGGCGAGTCGACCAAGAAAACTGCGTTTTTTGCGAGGATATCCGGCCAGTTCGGCCATCATCCTCACCACGCCCTCGGCGGTCTTGAGCGCCACGTTGCCGACGAAGCCGTCACAGACGATGACGTCGCTGTCACCGCTGAAGATCCTGTCCCCCTCGATGAAACCGACAAAATTGAGCGCAGCACACTGGCGCAACAACTCGGCACTGTGGCGTACCAGGTCATTGCCCTTGATCTCCTCCTCCCCCACGTTGAGCAGCGCCACCCGGGGGGATGCTATCCCCTCGACTTGCTCAGCCACGACGGAGCCCATCACCGCAAATTGCAGCAAGGTGTCGGCATCGCAGCTCACGTTCGCCCCCAGATCCAGCATCACGGTGCGTTTTCCACTCAATGTCGGCAGCGCTTTGATGAGGGCAGGCCTGTCGACCCCGGGCAGGGATTTGAGCACGCATTTGGCCATGGCCATCAGGGCACCGGTATTGCCGGCACTGACGCAGGCATCGGCCTCACCGGCTTTCACCAGATTGAGCACAACCCGCATGGAGGAGTCTTTCAGGGTACGCAGCGCCACGATCGGCTTTTCGCCCATGCCGACGACCTGGGATGCATGTACGAGACGAACGCGGGGATGAGTCAGCAAGCCATGTTGCTGCAACAGAGGGGCGATCAGGTGTTGGTCACCGACCAGAACAAGATTTAGTTGAGGCAGAAGAGACAGTGCCTGCACGGCGGCAGGCACTGTTTCAGAGGGGCCAATATCTCCCCCCATTATGTCTAGCGCGACAGTTTGCGTAGACAAAGGCAATCCTTAAGCGATTACCTTTTTACCGCGGTAGAAACCATCGGCAGTCACGTGGTGACGACGATGAATTTCGCCACTGGTCTGATCAACAGCCAGGGCTGCAGTGGTCAGCGCATCGTGGGAACGACGCATGCCACGCTTGGCGCGGGTTTTACGGTTCTGTTGTACGGCCATGGTAGGCTAACTCCTAAAATTCACTTACGTTTGAGCTCTTCAAGAACTGCAAAGGGATTCGGCCGCTCATCAGCAGGCTCGATATCACCCCAAGTCATTTCCATGTTTCCTCGCGGGCAGACATCCATGGGATGCATGGCCACCTGAGGCAACGAGAGGATGAGTTCATCCTCCAGGATTTGATGAAGATCTATCTCGCCGTTTTCGTCCAACTCAATGGGCTCATAAGCTTCCGGCAGCTCTTCCTCGTTTGTTCTCTCGAACAGCGGAGTGTAAATAAAACTAGCTTCACAAAGGTGCTCGAAAGCCTCTCCACAACGTTGGCAAACCAGGTCAACCTTGGCATGGGCAGTGCCTTTCATAACGGTCAACTTCTGGACATCTTTGCCAAACTGCAGAGTGACGTCCACATCACTTCGCAAGCCTTCGGTTGATGCTTCCAGTCTGGGCATCTGCGACTTTTCCACTATCCCGACATAATCGAGTAGCTTCAAGGCATTACGGACTGGATCAACCTTAACGGGCAACTTCACCTTTTGCATAGGGCGCGAATATTATAGGTCCAACAAGGGATAGTCAAAGGAAAAAGTCCTTACCGCCGATGATTTTACCTGCACAAGCCCCTGCATGCAGGAACTTGTGTTCATCGGTGGCCGATTATGCCATAAACCGCGGGATCCCGCACAGGATCCTGTGCAGTCATCCCCCTTGGCCAGGATCTCGGGGTCAGTGAGCCTTTTATGCCGTTGCACGTCCCTCCCCCATCCCGTGCCCCGCTCGCCAGGTGCCCGGCTTGACCTCCATTTCCAGATTCAGGACGCGGCAGGACAGCCTCCACCGCCGAGCAGGCGTTGCCTAGGCGCGGCTCTGGGTTGGGCCTCCATCAGGCGACGTATGGCCTGAAAACTGCCCAGCGCCGCCTTGATGGCCATTGGATTGACCAGCCAGCCTGGCAAATGGCTGCCCGGGTTGGTATGGCTTTCGAGCCTGATCAGGGTGCTGCCATCGCGTTGTGGCAGCGCCTCCCAGCGACCGGCACTCTCTCGGATCCGGTACAGACCTGGGCGAGGCGCCAGGGCGTCCGGCTCGGCCCACACCTCCAGCACCAGCGCGCAGCCAGCCCGCCGGCTCAGATGGGAGCGTGTGATCAGTTCCCTGTCTTGCACCGGCCAAGGGGACGCCAAGCGGGTGTAAACCAGATCATCATCGGGGCCGGATTTTGCCAGCAACCGTACCTCGCGACTGGACGGTAACCACTCCCGATGGCGCGCTGTGTCTCGCAGCACGGTCAGCAACGCCATGGGATCCGCCTTGACCCGCATCTCCAGGCGCAAGGCCAGAAAGGGGGACGGAGGGCGTGCCTGGGTCCAGAGCTGTACGCCGCCCTCTCCCTTCTCTGGCTGCCACTCCTGCCCCCAGCTCGTGAGGGAGAGCAGCATCAGGGCTAGCACACCGTATCTTGTCATGTCGCACTCCTGCCTCATCAAACGGTGTTATCGCCGTTCTCGGTCACCAACATGCGTGTTGCGCTGGCGCTCGGGGTGGTTTACGTGGGCCTTCTGCCACAGTTAGAATCAACCAATTGATTTATAAATGGATATCATCAACATATGCACACGCCCTTGATCCTCGCCTCCACTTCCCGTTATCGCAAGGCGCTGCTGGAAAAACTCGGCCAGCCGTTCCTATGCGCCTCCCCCGAGATCGATGAAACCCCGCTGCCCGGGGAGCCGGCCGAGGCACTGGTCAGCCGCCTGGCCCATGCCAAGGCGAGTGCCATCACCCGCCAACATGATCAGGGGTTGATCATCGGCTCGGATCAGGTGTGCGTCTGTGACGGCCGCATTCTCGGCAAACCGGGCACGGTGGATAACGCGGTGGCACAGCTGATGATGGCCCAAGGCAAGAGCGTCACCTTTTATACCGGTCTGTGTGTGCTGAATGCCGCAAATGGCCGGGTCGAGCAGCTCGTGGAACCCTTCACCGTACATTTTCGCTCCCTGGATGAGGCGGCCTTGCGCCGTTACGTAAAGGCGGAGTTGCCCCTCGATTGTGCCGGCAGCTTCAAGTGTGAAGGCATGGGCATCATGTTGTTCCAGGGGCTGGAAGGGCGGGATCCCAACGCCCTGATCGGTCTGCCCCTGATCGGCCTGATCGAGTTGCTGGCACGTCACGGCCTCAATCTGCCCTGAGCAGGAAACAGAAACAACAATGGGAGCCAAGGCTCCCATTGTTGTTTCTGTGTTCATCAACCCGGTGCGCACTCAGCCCAGCAGTTGCCTCAGCTCATCCATGGTATCGACGATGGCAACGGGATGATGTTCGGCCAACCTGGCACGATCATGTACACCCCAAGTGACGCCGATGCGGGGCATCTGCAAGGCCTCAGCCATCGCCATGTCATGGATCGAGTCGCCAATCATCACCGCCTGGTGCGGGGCAAAACCCAGCTCATCCAGAATTTGCGTCAACATCAGGGGATCGGGTTTGGAGTTCGCTTCATCCGCACCACGGCTGGCGGCAAAGAGAGGACGCAAACCCGTTTCATCCAGCACCCTGTCGAGGCCCCTGCGGGACTTGCCCGTGGCAACCGCGAGGCCAATGCCCTGTGCCCGCCAGCCAGAAAGCAACTCGCTAGCCCCGGCAAACAGCGGGCTGGGTGTCTTGTCATGCAGATAATGGTGACGATAACGGGCGATCAGGGCCTGGGCCCGCTCACTCCCCTCTGCCAGATTGAACAAACGGGGAATGCCGACCGCCAGGCTGAGCCCGATGATCTGATGGATGGACTGCGGCTCGGGCACCCCCTCACCGCAGTCGCGGGCGGCCGCTTGCACGCAGGCAACGATCCGCCCCACCGAATCCATCAGGGTACCGTCCCAATCGAAAATGGCGAGTCGGACGCGTTTCATCAGCGTGCCAGCTTGTTCAGGAAGGCATCGAGCTCGGGGGCGAGCGGCGCTTCCACCTGCATCTCGCGATCATCGGCCGGATGGGTGAAGCTCAGTTTCCAGGCGTGCAAGAAGAGCCGCTTCAGCCCCAGGGTCCGCATCTTCTCATCAAACGCCGCCTCACCATATTTGTCATCACAGGCGATGGGATGGCCGGCATGCTGGGTATGAACCCGGATCTGGTGGGTACGACCGGTGATCGGGCTGCACTCCACCAGGGTCGCTTCGGCAAATTGACGGGCAATGCGGAAGCGGGTCTCGGAGGGCTTGCCGTCACTGCTGACCCGCACCACCCGCTCGCCGGATTGCAGATCGTTCTTGCGCAGCGGCGCATTGACCACCTTGACGTGGGACTGCCACTGACCGCGCACCAACGCCAGGTACTGCTTGCGCATGGTCTTGACCCGCAACTGCTCATGGAGGCTGCGCAGGGCACTGCGCTTCTTGGCAACCAGCAGCACGCCGGAAGTGTCGCGATCGAGACGGTGCACCAGTTCGAGGAACCGAGCTTCCGGACGCAGGGCGCGCAACCCTTCGATGACGCCAAAGCTCAAGCCGCTGCCACCGTGCACCGCCATGCCGGACGGCTTGTTCAGCACTATCATGGCCTCGTCTTCAAACAGGATCTGGCTCTCCAGACGCTGGATGCTGCCGAGGTTGGCAGAGGGCAATTCGTTCTTCTCGGCCACGCGCACGGGGGGCACCCGCACCTCGTCGCCGGCGCAGAGTTTGTATTCCGGTTTGATGCGTTTCTTGTTGACGCGCACCTCTCCTTTTCGAAGGATGCGATAGATCAGGCTCTTGGGGACGCCCTTTAACTGAGTCTTGAGAAAATTGTCGATGCGCTGCCCTTCATGCTCAGCTTCGATGGTGAGCAGCTGCACTTGTTGATGTATCTGTGTCATGGCGCGGATTTTAACACCGCCAGCAGCCCTTGGCTGCATGCTTTGTTAAAAAATGGCGTCTTGCTATAAAAGTGGTTTAAATGGGATAATAAACAAGGTTTTGTCATTGTGTTCAAGCCTTGTACTAAGTGGCCAAAAAGTATGCCACCCAATCCCGAAACACCGTGTATACAAGAACATGACGGTTCCCGGGTGCGAGGTACAACGCATGGAGAACGCAAACAGAACTGATTTAATTGTCTCCACACCGGTATCCTTAATTCATGCCTTCTCGAGAAGACTGAACCAGAGTGCCCTTAGTTTGCGCCTCATGCATACCCCAACCGGGAGGTTGCCCAAGCATGCTGAAGACCCGAGGCCGGCGCCGGCAGGATCCTGTGGAGGAATCAAAATGACAAAATAATGAGAACTCAATGAAAAGAATGCTAATCAACGCGACTCAGGAAGAGGAGTTGCGCGTAGCGCTGGTTGACGGACAACAGCTCTACGATTTGGATATTGAAAGTCCGGGACACGAGCAGAAAAAAGCGAACATTTACAAGGGTAAAATCACCCGCGTAGAACCCAGTCTTGAAGCTGCTTTTGTTGACTATGGCGCCGAGCGCCACGGTTTCCTGCCGTTAAAGGAAATCGCCCGCAATTACTTCCCCTCCGGTTACTCCTATCAGGGTCGTCCCAACATCAAAGAAGTGGTCCGCGAAGGCCAGGAAGTGATCGTCCAGATCGACAAGGAAGAGCGTGGCACCAAGGGTGCGGCCCTCACCACCTTCATCAGTCTGGCCGGCAGCTATCTGGTGCTGATGCCGAACAACCCCCGTGCTGGCGGTATTTCCCGTCGTATAGAGGGTGACGAGCGGACCGAGTTGAAAGAAGCCCTGAGCGGACTGACCGTGCCGGACGGCATGGGCCTCATCGTGCGTACCGCCGGTGTCGGCAAATCCCCGGAAGAGCTGGAATGGGATCTGAACGTTCTGCTCAACCACTGGGACTCCATCCACAAGGCGTCACAGGACCGTACCGCGCCCGTGCTCATCCACCAGGAGAGCAACGTGATCGTGCGTGCCATTCGTGACTATCTGCGTCGCGATGTCGGCGAGATCCTGATTGACAACCCGGTCATCTTCGAACGTGCCAAGTCGCACATCGAGCTGGTGCGCCCCGATTTCCTCAATCGCGTGAAGCTGTACAAGGGTGATGTCGCCCTGTTCAACCACTTCCAGATCGAGAGCCAAATCGAGTCTGCCTTCCAGCGTGAAGTGCGTCTGCCCTCCGGTGGCAGCATCGTCATCGATCCGACCGAAGCGCTCACCTCCATCGATATCAACTCCTCCCGCGCCACCAAGGGCGGCGATATCGAAGAGACTGCGCTGCAGACCAACCTGGAAGCGGCCGACGAAATTGCCCGTCAATTGCGTCTGCGTGACCTGGGTGGCCTGATCGTCATCGACTTCATCGACATGACGCCGGTTCGCCATCAACGCGAAGTGGAAAATCGTCTGCGTGAAGCGGTCCATCAGGACAGAGCCCGCATCCAGCTGGGCCGGATCTCCCGTTTCGGTCTGCTGGAAATGTCTCGCCAGCGTCTGCGTCCCTCCCTCAACGAATCCAGCAGCCACATCTGCCCCCGTTGCCAGGGTCAGGGTGTCATCCGTGACAACGAATCCCTCGCCCTGTCCATCCTGCGTCTCATCGAAGAAGAGGCCATGAAGGACAACACCGAGCAGGTTCACGGCCAAGTGCCGGTCGATGTCGCCGCCTATCTGCTCAACGAGAAACGCGCCGCCATCGCCAGCCTGGAACAGCGTAATGATGTTCGTGTTTACATCATTCCGAACCAGCATCTGGAAACCCCGCACTACGAAGTGACCCGCATCCGTCAGAACGAGATCCCGGAAGCGGCCAGCTACGAGCTGAAAACCGAGATTGCCAAGCCGGTCTACCAGCCCAAGCAGGCTCAGGTCATTGAGCGCGAGCAGCCGCTGCTGCAAGGCTTCGTCCAGGCGCCTCAACCGACCGTCCCTGTTGCCGTCCCTGCCCCCGTCGCAGCACCGGCACCGGTCGCCGCCGAAGCGGGTCTGTTTGGCAAGTTGTTCAAGGCCATCTCCGGTCTGTTCGGCTCCGACACCGCCCAGGTTGAGGTGAAAGCACCCGCCGAGAAACCGGCCGCCCAACGGGAAGCGCGCAAGGATGAGGGTCACCGTCATCAGCGTGACGAAACCCGCAGCCGTGGCCAGCGTGGTCGTCGCGATGACAACCGCAGCAACCGCAACCCGGCCGACGCTGGCGAGAAGCGTGAAGGCGCTGCCAACCGCGAGGGTGGCGAGAGCCGCAACCGTCGTCCGCGTAAAGAGCGCGAGCCCCGTCAGGAGCGTGAAGCCCGTGGTGAAGTGCGTAGCGAACAGCGCATGGAACGTGAACCCCGTGGCGAAGTGCGCAACGAACCGCGTATGGATCGCGAACCCCGTGAACCCCGTCAGGAACGTGAACCCCGCGCCCCGCGCCCGGCTCGCGAACCCCGTGCATCTCGTGAACCCCGTGCCGAGGTCGTGGTTGAAGCGGTAGAAACCGCCGAGACTGCCGCCGTCAGCGCCGAACCGCGCCAGGAAAAAGAGCAGAAAGTGGCCGAGCGCCGCGAACGTCGTCAACTGCGCAAGCAGGTTCGGGTCGATGTCGCCGCCTCCGACACCCCTGTCCTGCCGGTAGACGAGCAGGCTCCTGATCTGGTCGAGACTGCGGCCGTGGTCGGTGAGCAAGAGGAGCAGACCGAAGGTCAGCGCCACTCTCGCCGTACTCCGCGCAGCCAGCGGATCGAAGGCCAGCGTCGCAAACGCATCAACGAAGATGCCCGTGGCCAGCGTGATGATGAACCTCAGGCCGACGTGCAACTGACCACAGCCGCCCAGGCGGATGCTGCTCAGGTGAAGGTGGAAGAGCCCGCCGTGCCTGTCATCACCATCCCGAGTGCCGAGGCCGTTGCCGCCGCGCTGCAAGCCTCCTCCGCCCTGACCGAGCACGTGGTCGCTGAAGCCGTGGCCGAAGAGGCCCATGAGCAGGCTCAAGCGGCTGCGACCGAAGTCGCCGCCCCTGTGGTCGCCGAGGTGGTTGAAGCCCCCGTTGCAGTCGAAGCGGCTCCTGCCGCCATCGAGCCGGCCCCGGTAGCAATCGAAGCAGCTCCTGTCGCTGCCGAACCCGTGGCCGAGGTGGTTGTCGAGGAGACTCAGGTCGTGGTCGAGGCCAGCGTCGCTGACCAGGCTGTGGTAGAAGCCGCCCCCGTTGTGGTGGAGCCGGTTCCTGCCCCGCAAGCCGAGGAAGCGATTCCTGCCGCCGAGCCTGTTGCCCCTGTGGTGGCACAGCCCGAGCCTGTGGTCGCCCCGGCCACCAAACAGGTTGTCAAAGGCGCTGGTGTACTGGCCCGTGCCCGCAAGGCTTCTGCCCCCATGGCAACGCCGGCAGCCGTGCCTGCCCCGGCACCCCGTGAGCCGGTTGAGCAGGCCCCGCTGGAGCGCCGTGAAGTCGCGAGCTCAGGCCGCCACGGTGGCAGCACAGCCGCCGTCAACGTAGCAACCAGCCCGGCGGGTCGTCCCTGATCCCCTAGCTTGTCTAGTCTGATAAAAGAGCCACACCTCGTGTGGCTCTTTTTTTGCCTGACAATTGGTCTGTGTCCTCAATCCCTTGCCCCCTTGCTCCTCTTCCTCTTTCAGGGAAGACAAACTCTGGTACCGGGGTTCTCTGCTCTGCACTCCCCTCCCCCTCTTGCTTTGTCGCGACCAAGATACCACTGACAATGCCATGGGGCGCCGCCCTAGCTCTTGTTATCCAGCCCTCTCGCTTTGTGGCAAGAGAGCCCGTCACAGGGCAAGTGCAAGTTTCCCCGCAACTCGACAAGGAATAATGGTCGGTCACATCGATGCCGAGCGGCGAGCGTCACTAGCGGGGCTGGATTCAAGGAATGAAGGGCTAGAGCTGAAGCCCTGATGAGAGGGTGAGACGATGGCCTAGCCCCCTGACAGACGAGATGGACTGCGGTCAGCCCCTTCTGCTGACAAGAGGGGTAAATGAGGAAGAGGAAAGTTGGCGGGAAATTATCAGTAAATGAACACTCTTGTTTGATGGCATATGAGGCTTGTTTTGTCGGTTGCCGAGCATGACGGCTAACAGCGGCCGGATCCCAGCCATGAAAAAAGGGCCCGCAGGCCCTTTGTCATTGATGCAGTGTTTTAGCTATCAGCCACCAAACAGGTTGTTGCTGATCAGGAACAGCCCGCCGGAGAGCAGCATGGTGAGCGGCAGGGTCAGGACCCAGGCCAGCAAGATGGTCTTGATAGTCTGGCTCTGCAGGCCTGATTTGTTCGCCACCATGGTCCCCGCCACCGCAGAAGAGAGGATATGGGTGGTGGATACCGGCATGCCGGTCAAGCTGGCCACCCCGATGGAGGCAGCAGCCGTGATCTGGGCGGCGATACCCTGGCTGTAGGTCATGCCGGAAGAGCCGATCTTCTCGCCCACTGTGTAGACGATACGGCGCCAGCCCACCATGGTGCCACAACCCAGCGCCAAGGCGATGGAGACGATGACCCAGGTCGGCGCGTATTCGGCCGTAGCGGTCAGATCCTTGCGCCATTTGGCCAAATCGGTCAGCTCCTTGGCTGGCAGCGGCAGCTTGGAGACCTTGCGAGCGGTATCATCGATACAGAGCAGCAGACGGCGCACCTCGCGGCGATCGGTCAGACTCATCTCCTCGTAGGTGCGCACCTGGCCCAGACGGTTGTCCAGGGTGGCCATGGCCTCGAGGGCCTCACCGGCCTCGCAGTGAGTCATCAACTCTTCCTGAGCATGGGCAGGTACGCTGAAGTTCACAACAGTGGATACCTGCTCCTGGTTGCGCTGGTAGATCTCCATGATGCGCTGGTTGGCATCCTGGGTTCTGTCCAGATCGTAGGAGCGGCTGCTCATGTCCAGTGCGAAGTAGGCGGGCGCCATGCAGATCAGCACCAGCATCACCAGACCTATGCCCTTCTGACCATCGTTGGAGCCGTGCACGAAGCTCACCCCCATGGCGGAACAAATCAAGGTCACACGGGCCCAGAACGGCGGATGCTTCTTGCCATCCACCAGCAGTCGCTCTTCCGGGGTTTTGTGGATCTTGCTGCCAAGCCAGATCCGCTTCATGGCGAACAGCAGCAAGGCGGCGATGATGAAGCCCACGGTGGGAGAGATGATGAGAGAGAGCATGATGTCGATCGCTTTACCGACGTTGATGCCCTCTTTCAGAGGCTGATCACTGATAAGGGCATAGGCACCGCCTACCCCCAGAATGGAGCCGATCAGGGTGTGAGAGCTGGATGCCGGGATGCCGAAGTACCAGGTTCCCAGGTTCCAGACAATGGCCGAGAACAGCAGGGAGAACACCATGATCAGACCCTGGGTCGAATCCATGCCGAGCAGCAGATCGATGGGCAACAGATGGACAATGGCATAGGCCACCCCCAATCCCCCCATCATGACCCCGGCAAAGTTGAACAGGCCGGAAGCCACTACCGCGGTGTGTGCGGGCATGGCCTTGGTATAGATAACCGTTGCTACCGCGTTGGCGGTATCGTGAAAGCCATTGATGAACTCATAGGCCAGCACAAAAAAAACGGCCAATACCAAACCGATTGACCACCACAAACCCAAACCACTAAACATTTCAAACATAAAAAACGAACCTGTTTATGAGTTGCGGCGGATTATGCCAGAAGGCTCGGTGTGCCATACCCGTTGTTGAAATATTTCAGTAAGAAAAAAAAAGGGCATTCCGTCAGAAAATGTCTTAGGCCCAGCAGGAATGGGGCTTGTCATGGATTAATTAAAGGCCGTCTACACCTTGTGGATAGGCGCCAATCAACACCAAACATCCATCATTGGGCCACCAAACCAGCGATTTTATACGCGTTTTACCATCACGGCAGCGCATGGGGCGCCGTACAGCACGTCCCCTTCCCTTCGCAGAAAAAGCAAGAGGGTGCCGAAGCCCCCTCTATATAAGCAGCATGAAGGCGGACATCAGTCCTGGTTGATGCGGCTGGCCACCGCCCCTTGCTGGCTCTTGTACTTGGCGTTTTCCCGCTTGTTGTAGGGACGGGCCGCGGCGCCGGAGAGCATCTCGAAGTTCAGGGCCCCTATCTTCATCTTGGGGCGCAGCGCCAACGGCAGTTTGCCGCCGTTGTAGAACTCCAGCACGATGCGACCGGACCAGCCCGGATCGATGCGGTGCGCGGTCACGTGGACCATCAAGCCGAGGCGTGCCAGGGAGGAGCGTCCGTCCAGCCAGCCGACGATGTCCGCAGGCAGGGTCACGGATTCGTAGGTCACCGCCAGCGCCAGTTGCCCCGGGTGCAGATAGAAGGCTTCGCCGTCCGGGATGTGGATCTCGTCGCTCATCACCCGATCGATGGCATCGGCCATCTCGGCACTGGTACCGCCGAGGTCGATATAAGGCGCGGCATGATCGCGAAACACGCGAAACTCGTTGCCGAGCAGCACATCGACGCTGACGCCACTGATCCGCTCAACACCGGGCCTCGGCTCAATGACGATCTTGCCTTCATCCAGATGGCGTTCGATATCGGTATCACAAAGACGCATTCGGCGACTCTCCTGACAAAAGTTTCATTTAAAAAAGCCGGGCATCACCCGGCTTGTTTCATATCAACCAATCAACATGTGGCGGATACGCGCCTTGAGCATGTCGATGGCGATGCGGTTCTTGCCGCCACGGGGTACGATCACGTCCGCATACTGCTTGGACGGGTCAATGAACTGCATGAACATGGGTCGTACCGTCTTCTGATACTGCTTGAGGACGGAGTCCATGGTACGACCACGCTCTTGCACGTCACGCACCAGACGGCGCAGCAGGCAGATGTCCAGCGGGGTATCCATGAAGATGGAGGCATCCATCAGCTCCCGCAGACGACTGTCGGTCAGCAGCAATATGCCTTCCAGGATGATGACCCGGCGCGGTGCGAAGGCGGTGACTTCGCTCATGCGCGTGTGTTCGGTATAGGAGTATTGGGGGATATTGACGGCATCCCCTTGCACCAGCTGGGTCAGATGCTGCACCAGCAGATCGTGATCCAGGGCATTGGGGTGGTCATAGTTGGTCTTGACCCGCTCTTCCATGGTCAGGTGGGTCTGATCACGGTAGTAGCAATCCTCGGTGATCACACCAATCTGACCTGCGCCCAGCTCGGCCACCAGCTCTTCGTAGATGGTTTGAGCGATAAGACTCTTGCCGGATGCGGACGCACCAGCAATACCGATGATCACACACGAATGTTGAGTATCAGACATTGAAAATACCTAAAGAGAAGAGCACTGGGGATTGTTTAAACCGATCCATTATATAAAAAAGGGTGAGCCATGCCCACCCCAAATCCATTGCAACCGGCCGACAGCCGATTATTCGTCCAGCGCCACCGTGTAGAGCGGGGTCGCAATCGGTTTACCGCTGAAATAGAGTTCAGCCCCCACCCGACGGGCCAGTTTCAGATAGGCCTCAGCCAGTCCTCCCTCCGGTGAACCGAACACGGTGGGACAGCCATCGTCCATGTGCTGGCGGATATCGATGTGCAGCGGCAACTGACCAAGCAGAGCCATTTGATACTGCTCTGCCATCTTCTTGCCACCGCCGGTACCGAACAGCGCCTCGTGATGACCGCAGGCGCTGCAGACGTGATAACTCATATTTTCGACGATGCCGAGCACCGGCACATTGACCTTGTTGAACATGGCGATCCCCTTGCGGGCATCCGCCAGTGCCACATCCTGCGGAGTGGTGACGATCAGGGCGGCCGTCGTAGGCACCTGCTGGGCCAGGGTGAGCTGGATGTCCCCTGTGCCCGGGGGCATGTCCACCACCAAGTAATCCACCTCGCCCCAGCGGGTCTCGTGGAGGATCTGCGCCAGCGCCTTGCTCGCCATGGGGCCGCGCCAGATGGTGGCATCCTGCTCCGCCACCAAATAACCGATGCTGTTGGTCTTGAGACCGCAGGCCATGACGGGCTCCATCAACTTGCCATCCAGGCTGTGGGGGCGCTCCTTGAGGGTCCCCATCATGGTCGGAATGGAGGGGCCATAGATGTCCGCGTCCAGAATGGCGACCCGCCCCCCCTCCTTTTGCAGCGCCAGCGCCAGGTTGACGGCGGTGGTGGACTTGCCCACCCCTCCCTTGCCGGAGGCCACCACCAGGATGTTGCGAATGCCCTGTACCGCCGCCAGTTGCTGGGCGCGAGGCATGCTCGCCACCTCGATGTCGCACTGCCAGTCGACGATGGCGGCGCCCGTGGCGGCCCTGATGCGCGCATCAAACGTTTCTTTCATCTGTTCAAACAGGGTCTGACCGGCAAAGGGCAGCACCATCTTGATGGTCAGGGTCTGCCCATGCTGCTCGACGGCACGCACAAAACCGGCTGCAACCAGATCCTGGCCCCATCCGGCCGGCTTAAATTCGGCAAGGATCTGTTTTACTGAATCAATCACCATTAACTCCCCATTATGTTGTCGTTATCCTGAGGTGAACGGTTACCGCACACAAATCAGTGGCTTGCCGACGCCTTGCTGATGCCGTCAGCCAAGGCCCCGGGGGCCACAACCCTAGGCAGGCCGCCCCCAATTCGGGTAACATGCTCGGCACTGTATCATCCCAACAGGCACATCAAGAACGTATTATGGCAACTGATCCTCGTAGAATGCTGGTAACCTGCGCCCTCCCCTATGCCAACGGCTCCATCCATCTTGGCCACATGCTGGAACACATCCAGGCCGATATCTGGGTTCGTTATCAGCGAATGCGTGGCAATCAGGTGCATTTCGTCTGTGCCGATGACGCGCACGGCACCCCCATCATGCTCAAGGCGCAGCAGATGGGGATCACTCCCGAGGAGATGATCGCCGCCGTATCCCAGGAGCATCAGGGGGATTTTGCCGGCTTCAACATCAGCTTCGACAACTATCACTCGACCCACAGCGACGAGAACCGCGAGCTGGCCGGGCTTATCTATGGCCGCCTCAAGGCGTCCGGCAAGATCAAGATCCGCACCATCTCCCAGCTGTTCGATCCGGAAAAGTCCATGTTCCTTCCGGACCGCTTCGTCAAGGGTACCTGCCCCAAGTGCAAGTCTCCTGAGCAATACGGTGACAACTGCGACGCGTGCGGCGCCACCTACAGCCCGACCGAGCTCATCGATCCGAAATCCGCCGTCTCCGGTGCGACACCGGTGATGAAGGACTCCGAGCACTTCTTCTTCGATCTGCCCCAGTTCGAAGCCTGGCTCGCCGACTGGGTGCGCGGCTCAGGTGCCATCCAGGAAGAGATGGCCAACAAGATGCAAGAGTGGTTCGAATCCGGTCTGCAGCAGTGGGACATCACCCGCGACGCCCCCTACTTCGGCTTCGAGATCCCGGGCGCCCCGGGCAAATATTTCTACGTCTGGCTGGATGCCCCCATCGGCTATATGGCGTCGTTCAAGAACCTGTGCGACAAGCGCGGCGACATCGACTTCGACAGCTACTGGAAGGCAGACTCCGACGCCGAGCTCTATCACTTCATCGGCAAGGACATCGCCTACTTCCACTGCCTATTCTGGCCGGCCATGCTGGAAGGAGCGGGTTTCCGCAAGCCGACCAAGGTCAACGTGCACGGCTATGTGACCGTCAACGGCGCCAAGATGTCCAAGTCCAAGGGCACCTTCATCAAGGCCTCCACCTACTTGAAGCACCTGGATCCCGAGTGCCTGCGTTACTACTACGCCGCCAAGCTCAACAGCCGCATCGACGATCTGGACTTGAACCTCGAAGACTTCGTCTCCCGGGTCAATGCGGACGTGGTCAACAAGCTGGTGAACCTGGCTTCCCGCAACGCCGGCTTTATCGCCAAGCGTTTCGACGGCAAGCTGGCCGATGTGTGCAGCGAACCCGAACTCTATAACGAGTTCGCGAGCGCCCGTGCCTCTATTGCCGATGCCTACGAGGCCCGTGAGTTCAGCCGCGCCATCCGCGAGATCATGGCGCTCGCCGACAAAGCCAACCGCTATGTGGATGACAAGGCTCCCTGGGTCATTGCCAAGCAGGAAGGGGCGGATGCACAGCTGCAGGACGTCTGCTCCGTCGGCATCAACCTGTTCCGGGTGCTGATGGCCTACCTCAAACCTGTCATGCCTCACCTGGCCGAGCGCGCCGAAGCCTTCCTGGGCGAGACCCTTTCCTGGGATGGCGTGGCCAAGCCGCTGAGCAACCACCAGCTGGCCCCGTTCAAGGCGCTCTTCTCCCGCATCGAGCCCGCCAAGGTGGAAGCCATGGTGGAAGCCTCCAAGGAAGATCTGGCCAAGGAGCAGGCGCCAAAAGCGACAGGTCCCCTGGCAGACGACCCCATCAGCGAGACCATCAGCTACGAGGATTTTGCCAAGATTGACCTTCGCGTCGCCCTGATCAAGAAGGCAGAAGCCGTACCGGAAGCGGAGAAGCTGCTCAAGCTGCAACTGGATATCGGTGGCGAGACCCGTCAGGTGTTTGCCGGCATCAAGTCCGCCTACAATCCGGAAGATCTGGAAGGCAAGCTGACCGTGATGGTGGCGAACCTGGCCCCGCGCAAGATGCGCTTTGGCATGTCCGAGGGCATGGTGCTGGCCGCCGGCCCGGGCGGCAAGGATCTCTGGATCCTGGAGCCCCAGGAAGGCGCCCAGCCAGGTATGCGCGTCAAGTAAGCGCAGCCGGCATCCCATTGAAAAGAGAGGTCCAGCGCCTCTCTTTTTTTATCCCTCTTTCTTCCCGCTAATCTTGGCGCTGCAACGCCATCCGCAGACCAACAAGCTCCGCCTGCCGGCAGTCCAGCTGGTGCAACTGGCAACGTATCGCCTCCCGCAGGGCGCGTACTTTCTTGTCACGCCCCTTCTCGCGACGCAGCCGCCTGCGCCATTGCCGCGCGTCTTGCAACTGACCCAGCCTGTCCTGCCACTCGATCAGCATGGAGAGCCATGCCGGATCGCCCTCCCCCTGTCCCACCAGCAGCTCCACCCCATAACGGGTCTGCTTCAGGACCAGCCGCAACCTGTGCCAGTGGCGCAGCCGCAGCCTGTTGCCGGCCGACGGTCTCTCCAGCCCGGGCTCGGCCAGGCAATCCGCCAGACCGAGCGCGAGATGCATCTGAAAAAGCGGCAGGGGATTGAAGTCGGCAGGGACTTGCAGCAGCCGATCCAGCCAGCGCGCTAGTCGTACCGTCAGCATGGGCACCCGGGGCACAACCTCGGGTTGAGCCTTGCCACCAAAGTGCGCCGCATAGACCTGGGCATCCCGCAGGGCGGAGAGTCTGCCCGCCGCACGCATCAGTCGCCGCTCCAACCCGGGTTCATGGATCAGAGGACGCCACAGGGCCTGCAGGGCGAGCAGGCGACGGGTCGCAATCCGGTAGGCATGGACCTCTTCCGAGCCCGCCCGCTGGCGCAGGGCCAGGGTGGCGGCCCAGTATTGATCCATGAGACAGCGTGCCTGCTCTAGCCCCTTGCCCTGATCCATCATCTGCCGGCCTCCTGCCTGCTCAGTTGGTATGAAAACCGGATCCCGCAGGAGGCAATGCCCGGGTGCACTCCATTTTGGTCACAGTGGCCGTTCGGGGCCCGTGTTCCAGCCAGCCCAGCATCATCTGCACCTTCTGCTCAGGGCCGGCGATAAGGATCTCCACAGAGCCATCCTCCAGGTTGTAGGCATGTCCTCTGAGCCCCAGCTGCAGTGCCCGCTCCCGGGTGAAGTAACGAAACCCCACCCCCTGTACCTGGCCCCACACCCGCACGACAAACGATTGCTCTCCCATTTATCACACCTTCCCCTTAAGAAATTTTCCCCCAAGGCGATAATGAGCACGACACTCTATCTCCCTTGCAGGACGCAATACCATTATGAAAGAAGTTAAATTCCGGTGGGTTGACCGTTATCTCATTCACCTCACGATCAGCGAAAAATTTCTCATCACCTTCTGGTGCCCCTTGTTGTTCATCGCCTTTCTCACCTGGTACCTGCTAGCCGACGGCCATGATCAGCAGATGCAGATCCGGCTGGATCAACTCAAGCAACGGGTAGAGACCACGGCCCAGCTGATCACCCAGCAGCCCACCCTCACCCTGCCGACCGAGCTCACCCTGGCCCCCACCGGCAGCGCCGGTCTGACCCAGCAGGGCGATCGCTTTCAATATAGTGCCCAGGCCGGTCAGGCCGGTTTTGTCAGCGGCACCCTGGATGCCGGCAACTTTTCCATGTGGGATGGACAGGGGACGACCCTCACCATCATAGCCGTGCTGGCCGCCCTGCTTGCCCTCATCACCCACTATCTGATGACCTTCGTCTCCGGGGCCCTCTACTCCACCAACAAGGCGCTGCAGACGGTGGCGAACGGGGATCTCACCTTCCGCCTCAACTTCTTCCCGGTGCGGGACGAGTTCTCCATTCTGGCGGGCAGCATAGACCGCTTCACCGATCGCCAGCACAAGATAGTGAAACTGGTGGAGGAGTCCGCCGAAGCACTCACCATGGCCGCCGACGAGTTCCGCGAGCACGCCAGTGACGGAGAGACCCTGGCCCGCGCCCAACGCCAGCACATGGACTCCCTAGCCGCCGCCATGGAGCAGATGTCGGCGGCCATCCGCGAAGTGGCTCGCAACGCCAACGACACCCTGCTGCAGACCCGCCAGTCCAGCGAGGAGGCAGCCAACGGCGCCCAGCGGGTGGCTCGCACCATAGCCGCCATCCGTACCCTGGCGGATGAGATAGGCAACGCCTCAGGCGCCGTCGAGCGGCTGACCCACAATGCCAACCGCATCAACGAGGTGGTCAACGTCATCAACGCCATCTCCCAGCAGACCAACCTGCTGGCGCTCAACGCCGCCATCGAGGCCGCCCGGGCCGGCGAGCAGGGCCGCGGTTTTGCCGTGGTGGCAGACGAAGTGCGTACCCTCGCCAGCCGCACCCAGCAGGCCACGGTGGAGATCCAGCAGATGATTGAAGAGTTGCAGGCCGGCACAGGGGCGCTCAACGACATCATGGAGAAGACGGTCGGGCGCGCCGCCAGCAGCCAGCAGCTCATCACAGAAGTGGGGCAGGACATCGACAAGCTGAGCAGCCACAGCGACGCCGTGCTGGAGATGAGCACCCAGATCGCCACCTCCAGCGAAGAGCAGAGCTCGGTAGCTGAAGAGATCACCCGCAACCTGGATCAGGTGCGCCACGAGGCCAGCCGGGTGGAAGAGTCCGCCAGCGCCTCGGTCGCCGGCACCGCCGGCCTCAAGGCCACCGCCACCGAGCTCGGCCAGGCCATGACGGGCCTGCGGATCTAAAGTACTGAGCATGTCCGGTCCTGGGATAGGACGAGATCATTCCAACTTGCCTTCTGTTACTCAAATTCCCCGATGTTCCGCATCGGGGAATTTAATTTAAGAGTCTCATTTGGCCGTTACAGCTCCATATGCAACAAGCTCAGGACTGCAACAAACTCAGCGCCAAGTTGGGGCGGCTATTGGCCTGACTCAATATGCTGGTACTGGCCTGCTGCAAGATTTGGATTCGAACCATGCGTGCAGACTCGCTGGCCATGTCGGCATCCCGGATCCGTGAGCGGGCAGCACTCAGGCTTTCATTGCTGATGCTCAAATTACGCCCCCTTGCCTCAAGTGCATTTGCTTGAGCCCCAATATGGGAACGCTGTACACCGAGCTGCTTCATACCTGCATCCAGTGTCTTGATGGCACGACTGGCATTGCTCTCGTTCAGTACGTCTATGTTGTCTACCGTATATTTCTGCTTATCTTGAAGGAAAAAACCAAGGGAGCCCAAGGTGTTACCTTCCATATCAATATTTGAATATTGAGTACCCGATGAGCTGAGCTCAAGTTGTCCAATATAGGTCGTGCTGCTCACATCCGTGAGCAAGGCCGAGAGTGACGGATTGGCGGAGATAGGTGGAACTGGGGGTGCTGGAGGGGCTGGCTGAGGTGGCTGGGGTGGATGAGTGGTGCCATTCGCCAGAGTAAGACTCTTTCCCTGGGAGCTATTGATGGTGAGCTGATTATTGGCAGGATCGTTGCTATATGAGCCACTGACAGAAAAACCAAGACCGGCGGATTGTGCCGCCAGGTTGATCCGATGGACAACCGTTGCCATCAACCAACTATTCTCCGATGTTGGGTTCACAGGATCCCAGCCAGTCATGTTGATGCCCGTCGTCAAATCCACCGTCTGTCCTTCGATATCGATATAGGAGGGAAGAGTGGACAGATCGATTGACGACCTTACCGAAAATGGATGCTGTACAGCCTCCACCGGACCCTGATTATTGGGAAAGCTGGTGCTATTGATGTCGGAGACAAAGGCTTCCATCGTTGAATAGTTCTTGTCAAACGTCACACCATTGAGCGTGATTGGCTGTACCCCAAGCTGTAAACCATCAATGCTGTGAGCGCCGGGTTTGCTGCTGACTGGGCTGCGGGACTGCCAGACCATTTCGCCCAAATTTTTGGTCTGTGCATTCATATCCGTGATGACCATGTTTTGGCCAGCATAAGCCCCGATAGAAAATATCCCCTTATATGTCCCGGCCAATAGACTTTGCCCGGCAAACGTCGTCTTGGTCGCGATCCTATCCATTTCCAGGCGCATCTGCTGGAATTCAGCATTGAGTGCGGCGCGGTCATCCGCCGAATTGATGCCACTGCCCGCTTGCAGAGCAAGCGTCCGCATACGCTGCATGAGATTCATCGATTCATCCATCGCCCCATCGGCCACATTGATGACGGAGATGGCATCGTTGACATTGCGAATAGCCCCATTGGTACCATTGATTTCGCTGGTCAGACGATTACTGATCTGAAGTCCTGCCGCATCATCCGCTGCACTGTTGATACGCAGACCCGAGGATAAACGCTTGAATACACAGTCAAAAGTACCCAATGTACTACCGAGATGACGTTGTGCCGTCATCGCGGAAACATTGGTACGAACAGAGAGTGACATGATGTGTCCACCGAAGAAGATAAGATTCAATTTAGTCTTCAATCACTATCGACATCACCATATGAATCTTTATAAAAAACTGACTGGCAAGATGCAAAATATTAATAATTTCAACGTTCCCAAGCATCGATGACCTCTTCATGGCGCTTCGCGATGAGATAAAAGGTCATCATGACTGCCATCCCACAGTTGCTTTCACCTTGAGAAACACCTCACGGCGTTTTCTTGCTATTGACCATCTGCAACAGCCCATCTTATCCATGCACGCAAACTCTGGCTTAGCAACGCAGTTGCACTTAGAATGTGGCCCCTTTTCTATTGACCATCTGGCAACTCCCATGAGCGCTTCCATCTATCTCGTCAAAGGCCGCGAAAAATCCCTGCTGCGCCGTCACCCCTGGATCTTCTCCAAGGGGATCGACAAGGTGCAGGGCAACCCCATCGATGGCGATACCGTCGAGATCTACTCAAACGATGGCAAGTGGCTCGCCCGGGGCGCCTGGTCAGGCAGCTCCCAGATCCGTGCCCGGGTCTGGACCTTCGACAAGGACGAAACCGTCGACCTCGACTTCTTCATCCGCCGCCTCAAATATGCGCAAGAGTCCCGGGATCCGCTGATCAAGCGTCAGGGTCTCACCGGCTATCGCCTGTGCGCCGCCGAATCCGACGGCCTGCCGGGCCTGACCATAGACCGTTACGCCAACTTCCTGGTGTGCCAGATCCTCTCCGCCGGTGCCGAGTTCCAGCGCGACCTCATCACCCAGGCCCTGCGTACCCTCTACCCCGAGTGCAGCATCTATGAGCGCTCCGACGTGGCGGTACGCAAGAAGGAAGGGCTGAAAGAGCGCACCGGCGTCATCCATGGCGAGACCCCGACCGAGCCTGTGGTGATCGAGGAGAACGGTGGCGTCAAGATCCTGGTGGACATTCGCAACGGTCACAAGACCGGCTTCTATCTGGATCAGCGTGACAACCGCCAGGCCGCCGCCAAGTACACCGAAGGCAAGCGGGTGCTCAACTGCTTCTGCTACACCGGCGGTTTTGGCGTCTATGCCCTCAAGGGCGGCGCCAGGGAAGTGGTCAATGTGGATCTCTCCCAGAATGCGCTGGACATCGCCCGCCAGAACGCTGAGCTGAACGGGCTGGATACCAGCACCACCCAGTTCGTGCGTCACGACGTGTTCAAGCTGCTGCGTGAATACCGCGAGAAGGGCGAGAAGTTCGACGTCATCGTGCTGGATCCGCCGAAGTTTGCCGAGAGCAAGGCCCAGCTGCTGGGTGCCTGCCGCGGCTACAAGGACATCAACATGCTGGCGTTCCAGCTGCTGGCGCCGGGCGGCGTGCTGCTGACCTACTCCTGCTCCGGCCTGATGGAGCAAAGCCTGTTCCAGAAGATCGTTGCCGATGCGGCGCTCGATGCCGGTCGCGATGCCCAGATCCTGGAGCTCTTGTCCCAGGCTTCCGATCACCCCATAGGTACCGCCTATCCGGAAGGCTTCTACCTCAAGGGTCTGGTGGTGCGCGCCCGCTAAGCCGCGCCAACCAGCGCTGGCACAGTGCCAGACCAAGGCTTGATGGCAAGCCATACCCTAGAGAAGGCCCGCTAGCGATAGCGGGCCTTCTCTGTTTTGCGTCCCCAAGAGATAACGAGGCTCACTCCGTCTGTCCCCTCCTCAACTGGCCGCTACTCCTCACGTGCCCTCGCCTTTAGCCAAGGTTCATGCTCATCGGCAGATGGCACTCACCAGCAGTGAACATGGTCGATTACTTTATGCAAAAACATGAAAATAAAATCACATGCTTTGGAAAATCCTCGGGGAAATATCAGAAAAAAGCGCATCAAAACTCATTTTCCTGCATATAACACGCCCCCCTCTCCCGACCATTCCCCCGTCCGACATCAGTGCTGGGTTCGCTGCCTTCTGCCGGGATCTCGCGCCCGGCTCAGTCACGGGCCGGCGCCCCCAGGGGGAAGTAGTGGCGGTAGGGCCTCGCCTCATCCACCACCCGGACGATGGAGGGCTGACCCAGCAGACGGGCACGGTAGGCACGCAGCCTGGTGAGTGAGTGCGGGATCTCATGGGCCCAGTCGGCATAGAAGAGCGAGGGGGCGGCGGCGCAATCGGCCAGGGTGAACGCCTCCCCTGCCGCCCAGGTGCGTCCGGCAAGGTGTTCGTCAAGCCAGGGGTAGATCTTGTCCAGCAGCTCTCTGGCCTGGGCGACGCCATAGCCATCGTGATCCCCCGCCGGGCGCATCCTGTCCAGCACCACCTTCTGCATCGGCGTCATCACATAGTTATCGAACAGGCGATCGAGCATGTGAACCTCGATCCCATCCTCCCCCGCAGGCACCAGACAATGGGGGCCGGGATGCGCGCATTGGAGATATTCGATGATGGTGCTGCTTTCTATCAGGGTGCGCCCCTGATCCACCAGCACAGGAAAGCGCTTGAGGGGCCAGAGACTGGCGAGTTCGGCCTTCACCGCCGCCGCCTCCAGGTTCAAGTAATCGAAGGGGACGTCATTCTCGTAGAGGGCGATCAACACCTTCTGGCTGTAGGACGAAAAGGGATGGGCATAGAGTTTCATCGGGATCACTCCTGTGTGGGTGGCGTCCTGCCAGTTTATTCCCATCTGCCCTCGTCTGCCGCCTGGGCCATCCAGGACACTGATGAGGCAGCAGTCTCTTGGCCCTCTTGCCGTCAATGGGGTTCGGAATCCTCACCCTCTTTGTGGCATAATGCGCCGTCCCGTGACTCCGTTGGCGCGACCCTGGGGGCCAGACTCTCAATGCCATCCGGCACACCCTGCCGGCCCGCCGCCCATCCGGATCACCCGTCTCTGGTGGACCCTCACAGGGGTCGCACCCTTATCGCGTCACGCGCGCCGACATGAGTTTGAACCAAGAGGGGTAAGCATGTCTTCCATTCGTCTGACCCAGTACAGCCACGGCGCTGGCTGCGGCTGCAAAATCTCCCCCAAGGTGCTCGACACCATTTTGAAGAGCCAGATCCCGGGCTTTGACGACCCGACCCTGATCGTCGGCAACAGCAGCAAGGATGACGCCGCCGTGGTGGACATCGGCAACGGTCAGGGCATCGTCTCCACCACCGACTTCTTCATGCCCATCGTCGATGACCCCTTCACCTTTGGCCGCATCGCCGCCACCAACGCCATCAGCGATATCTACGCCATGGGTGGCAAGCCCATCGTCGCCATCGCCATCCTCGGCTGGCCCATCAATACGCTGGCGCCGGAAGTGGCCCAGCAGGTGATCGACGGTGGTCGCCAGGTGTGTCATGAGGCCGGTATCTCGCTCGCCGGTGGCCACAGCATCGATGCCCCCGAGCCCATCTTCGGCCTCGCGGTGACCGGTATCGTGCCGCTGGATGCCATCAAGCAGAACGACACCGCCAAGGTGGGAGACACACTCTATCTGACCAAGCCGCTTGGCATCGGCATCCTCACCACGGCCCAGAAGAAGGGCAAGCTCAAGCCCGAACACGAGCAGCTGGCCCCGAATGCCATGTGCACCCTCAACAAGATTGGCCAGCGCTTTGCCGAGCTGCCCGGCGTGCATGCCATGACGGACGTGACCGGTTTCGGGCTGGCGGGCCACCTGCTGGAGATGTGCGAAGGCTCAGGGGTGTGCGCTCGCCTGGATTTCAAGGCGCTGCCATTGCTAGACGAGGTGGATCACTACCTGAGCGAGGGCTGTGTGCCGGGCGGCACCCTGCGCAACCACGACTCCTATGGTCACAAGCTCGATGCCATGAGTGATCGCACCCGCAACATACTGTGCGATCCGCAGACCAGCGGCGGCCTGCTGGTGGCCGTCGGTCAGGAAACCGAGGCCGAATTCCTCGCCATTGCCGAGCAGGCCGGGCTGGCCCTCTCCCCCATTGGCCGCTTGCAGCCACTGGATGGCGCGCGCTTTATCGAGGTCATCCAATGAGTGCACTGCGGTTTGTCGCCCCGACGGTTCTGACCTGTCAGGGGGATGCACGATGAGTGAACTGCCGCTCGAAACGAACCTGGCGCGCATCTTCCTGGAAGACGTGCCCCTCATCGATCTGCGCGCCCCCGTCGAATTCAAGGAAGGGGCCTTCCCCAACGCCGTCAGCCTGCCGCTGATGACGGATGACGAACGCGCCCAGGTGGGTACCTGTTACAAGCAGCAAGGTCAGGCGGCGGCCATCGAGCTCGGCCACAAACTGGTGGGGGGCGCTGTGCGCACCGCCCGTATTGAAGGATGGCTGGCGCAGTTGCGCCAGCAGCCCGATGCCCTGCTCTACTGTTTTCGCGGTGGCCTGCGCTCGCAGACAGTGCAGCAGTGGCTGGCTGATGAAGGTGTCATCCGCCCGCGGGTGGCCGGCGGCTACAAGGAGCTGCGCCGCTTTCTCATCGATACCCAGGAGAGCGCCAGCGCCCAGTGTCACTGGAGTGTGCTGACCGGCATGACCGGCTCCGGCAAGACCCACATGCTGGCGAAGATTGCCCAGTCGGTGGATCTGGAAGGGCACGCCCATCACAGGGGATCCTCCTTTGGCCAGTTGCCGGGGGGACAGCCCAGCAACATCAACTTCGAGAACCGGCTGGCCATCGAGCTGCTCAAGCGCCGTCACAATGGCGAACATGCCTTCGTGGTCGAAGACGAGAGCCGCCTCATCGGTCGCTGCGCCCTGCCGCTGAACCTCTATGAGGCCATGTGTCAGGCTCCCCTGGTGGTGGTAGAGGTGCCTCAGGAGGAACGGGCCGAGCAGATCCGGGTGGATTACGTGCAGGATCTCTGGCAACGCTATCTGGAAATGTACGGCAGCGAGGCGGGTTGGCCACAGTTTGCCGGTTACCTGACCGATGCCCTGGCCCGCCTCAAGCGTCGCCTCGGTGACAAGGACCACCGGGAGCTGGATGAGCTGATGCAGGCAGCACTCAATGAGCAGGCCAGCACAGGCGATACCACACTGCACCTCGCCTGGATCCGCCTGCTGCTGACCCGCTACTATGACCCCATGTACCTCTATCAACTGAACAACAAGCGCGAGCGGATCCAGTTTCGTGGTGACAAACAGGCCTGCCTCGCCTTCTTCGCCGAACAGCACGCCCGTCAAACCCATCAGGAGAGTCCCACATGTTGAAGTTCGAGGTGATCCCGGTCACCCAGTTTGCCCAGAACTGCTCCCTCATCTGGTGTGACGAGACCAACCAAGCCGCCCTCATCGACCCGGGTGGCGAGGCACAGAAGCTGCTGGCGGCCATCGCCAGGCGGGGGCTGACCCTGACCCATATTCTGCTGACCCACGGGCATCTGGATCACGTGGGGGCGGCGGCCGAGCTGCGGGAGAAAACCGGGGTGGCCATCACGGGGCCCCACAAGGAGGATGCCTTCTGGCTCGACATGCTGCCCCAGCAGAGCCAGATGTTCGGCTTCGCCCATACCCCCGCGTTCACACCGGATCACTGGCTTGAGCAAGGTGACAAGGTGCAGTTGGGCCAGTGCGAGCTGGAGGTCTATTTCTGCCCCGGCCACACCCCGGGGCACATAGTGCTGCTCAGTCAAGCCGAGCGACTCGCCTGGGTGGGAGACGTGCTCTTTGCCGGCAGCATAGGCCGCACCGATTTCCCCCGCGGGGATCATGCCACCCTGATCCGCTCGATCACCGAGACCCTGCTGCCCCTTGGGGATGACATCGTCTTCGTGCCGGGCCATGGCCCCAGCTCCACCTTGGGTCGCGAGCGGGTCAGCAATCCCTACCTGACGCAACCTATCTGGTAATCCCCCCGCGCCTCGCGGGTGTCCCACTGAGTCTTGAGGCGCAAGATCTCCGGCATGATCTCGAGAAAACGTGCGAGCAGTCGGGGATCGAAGTGCTGACCAGCACCGTCACGCATCGTCGCCAGCACCTGCTCCAGAGGCCAGGGGTCCTTGTAGGGGCGACGCACGCTCAGGGCGTCAAACACATCGGCGATGGCCACGATCCGCGACGCCTCGGGGATCCCTTCGCCGGTTTCTCCTGCGGGGTAACCCGAGCCATCCCACTTCTCGTGGTGATGCAGGGCAATCTCCGCCGCCATGCGGAAGATAAGCCCGTCGGAGCGTTTCAAGATTTCGTAACCGATACGCGGATGGGTGCGCATGATGGCCCACTCCTCTTCGGTGAGGGGGCCGGGCTTTTTGAGGATGTGATCGGGGATCCCTATCTTGCCCATGTCATGCATGGGGGCCGCCAGCTCCAGCAGGTCCGACTGCTCCGGGCTCCAGCCAACCGCATCGGCCAGGGCACGGGCATAGGCGGCCATGCGCCAGATATGCACACCGGTGTCGGTGTCGTTGTAGTGACCCGCCTCGCTCAACATCACGATGGCGGTACGGTAGCTGCGCTCGAGCTGATCGAGACGCACCAGGGAGAGGTGGTTGCGTACCCGGGCGCGCACCGTGCTCGGGCAGACCGGCTTGTAGATATAATCCACCCCGCCCGCCTCGAAGCCCTGACTCTCGCTGTCTGCGTTGTCGCTCGCCGTGATAAAGAGCACCGGGATCCCGGCATACGCCGGATCGGCCTTGAGCCGGCGGCACACCTCGTAGCCGTCCATGTCGGGCATACGCACGTCAAGCAGGATCAGGGCTGGCTCGTGGCGCCCCACGGCGGCCAGCCCTTCCTCCCCCCCCTTGGCAAAGAAGAGGTTGTACTCTTCCTTGAGGATTTGCCGCAGCAGCCCAAGGTTACTCGGCTCGTCGTCGATGATCAGCACTCGCGGTCGATTCATGGTGCAGGTTCCTCACGCTCCTCCAGATAATCCTCCAGCTTGCGGGTGGCGAACGGGATATCGAACAGCTCCAGAGCCGCACTTATTTCGCTTACCAGCTCGCAAGGCAGGTAACTCTTGGCCTGACTCAGCGCCGGCTCAATCAGATCCAGATCCTCACTCACCAGAGCCTGATGCAGGGCGTGCAAGCACGCCTCCCGCGCCTCCCCCTGGGCCTGCGGGGAGCTGACTGCGCCCGGCTCGCGCCCGGCATAGGTATCGATGGACTGTTGCGCCCGCTCCAGCGCCTCGAGGAAGGGAGCGATGAGCTGACTGGTGTCGCCTCCCTGCTCGATGGCCTCGTTCAGCTCGGCGCTGACGCGCGCCACATCGGTGAGCGACAGGCTGCCCGCCACCCCCTTTATCTTGTGTGTCAGGCTCGCGGCCGCATCGGTCTCGTGCTGGGCGATATAGTCAGGCAACACGGTGCCGACCGTCATGTAGTCATCGCGAAAACGGCGCAGGTACTTGAGATAGACCGAGGCTTCGCCCCAGTTGCGAAGTCCGGTATCGATATCGATGCCGGCCACCGGCTCCTGGACGAGGGGCTCGTCGCTCACGGCGAGCGGCAGGACGCTGTCCGGGAGATAGCGCAACAAGGTCGCGATGAGCTGCTCCACATCGAGCGGCTTGGCGATGAAGTCGTTCATGCCACTGGCCAGCGCCGCCTCGCGCTGATCCTTGAACACCCCGGCGGTGAGAGCCAGCACGGGCGTCTCCTCCCGTCCCGGCAGTTGGCGCAGGCGACGGGTCGCCTCGTAGCCATCCATCACCGGCATCTGTACGTCCATGAGCACCAGATCGATGCGCCGCGCCGGATCGGCGAGGCAAGCCAGGGCCCGCTCTCCGTCGATGGCGGTGATCACCTCAGCCCCCTCCCGTTGCAGCAAGCGGGCCGCCACCTCCAGGTTGATGTCGCTGTCATCGACCAGCAGTACATGTACGCCCGGCAGCCGCAGACGGCGCTGGCCACTCTCCAGCGGCTCCACGTGATCGCGCTTCTCGTGAATGAGGCGTGCCACCGCGTTGTAGAGGCTGGAACCGGTGACCGGTTTGTGCAGCACCAGATCCACCTGCTCCGAGCCGGGACGGTGCATCAGTTCGTCCTGGGAATAGGCGGTCGCCATGATGATGATGGGTGAACGCTCCTGCCGCTCGAAGGCACGGCGAATAGCCAGGCAGGTTTCGAGCCCGTCCATGCCCGGCATGATCCAGTCGAGCAGGATCACGTCGAAGCGCTCACCCTGGCGCAGCAGGTGGTGCAGCGCCTGCTCACCGGATTCCACTACCCGTGACTGCCAGCCGAGGGAACCCACCGTCATCGACAGGGCATCGCGGGTTACCTGATTGTCGTCGGCGATGAGCAGCGAGATGTGTTGCAGACGCTCGTTCAAGGCCTCGGGCCGTTCCACCTGCTCCAGCCGGACGCGGAACCAGAACTCGCTCCCCTTGCCCAGTTCACTGGTGACGCCGATCTCTCCCCCCATCAGGTTCACCAGGCGACGACTGATGGTCAGGCCAAGCCCGGTTCCCCCGAAACGGCGGCTGGTGGAGGAGTCTGCCTGGGAGAAGGCATTGAAAATATTGGCCTGCTGCTCGGGCGGAATGCCGATCCCGGTGTCGCGCACCCGAAACAGCAAGGTGGCCATGCCATCTTGCTCGGCTTCCAGCTCGACCTTGACCTCCACCTCCCCGCGCTCGGTAAACTTGATGGCATTGCCGGTCAGGTTGAGCAACACCTGCTCGAGGCGCAGGGCATCCCCAATCAGATGGGAAACCTGCTCGGGGGCACTGCTCACCACCAGTTCGAGGTGCTTCTCGCCAACGCAGGTAGACATGATGGCCGCCACGTGATCGAGCACCTCTTCCATGCTGAATGGCACCCGCTCAAGCTCGAGCCGGCCCGACTCAATCTTGGAAAAATCGAGGATGTCGTTGATGATCCCGAGCAGCGCCTGTCCGGCCTGGTGGATCTTGCGTACCAGAGCATGCTGACCATCGTCGAGCCCTCCCTGCTCGAGCAGGTAGGTCAGCCCCATGATGGCGTTCATGGGGGTACGGATCTCGTGGCTCATGTTGGCAATGAAATCCCCTTTGACCTGCGCCAGCCTGGCCGCCTCCTGCTGCGCCAGTTGTTCCCGACGCCGGCTGCGTACCAGCGCGGCCACGCCGGCACCGAACAGCAACAGCAGCATGGCGCAGGTGACCGAGATACTCCCCCAGATGTGAGTGCGAATGGCCAGCAGCTCGCTGCGCGGTACCAGAGAAGCGGCTTTCCAGATCAGCTGATCGTGATTCTGTGCCGGGTATAGGGTGGTCCAGCTCCACAGCCCATCGGCAGACTCCATCTGGCCACTCGGAGCGCCCCAGAACGCATGCCAGGCCTGGGGAGAAGCGTGCTTCAGGGTGAGTTCCGGGCGGTCGAGCATGAAACCCCACTCCTGAGATGGGTCCGGGCTACGCAGCCAATAACCGTCCTGGTTGAACAGCATGGTGTGATCCGTCGCCTTGCCGCTGCTGTTGGCGAACGCCTTGAGCATACGAGCAGCCTGCACGTTGATGAGCAGCAAACCAAGATCATGTCCCCCAAGGCGAAGGCGCTTGGCAATGCGGATCATGGGGTTGAAGGGGCGATCGATCACCCCGTGTTCAACGTTGAGATCGAGCGGAGAGACGTAGACTCGCTCCCAGGGCAACGCCATGGCGTCGCGAAAATAATAACGCTCCACCTTGTTCTGCAACTGCTCGTCCGCCACACGCAGCAGGCGCTGGCCCTGACGATCGATGCGTACCCGCTCCATTCCATCCGGGGCCAGCCAACGCACCTGGGCATAGTCGGGATTACGGTTCATCAGGATGGTGAACTGGACTGCCATGGTGTCACGGTCATTGCGACTCGCCGCCTCGAGCAGGATGGGTTCTTCCGATATGCTGCGCACATGGCGCAGCGGCACCGCCAGCTCGTCGTCAAGACGGCCGCTGGCGAGCGCCAGGAAGGTGCTCTCATCGCTGCGAACGCGGTAGAGCTCGCGCTCAATCAGTGCATTGCCCAGCAGATACCCCCCCGCCAGGACCAACAGCAGAATAGGTGAAAACAGCAGGAAATATGCCCGTACGATTCCCTTCATAACGGTCAACATCACCCCAGAAAATGGCCTTGAATGAATACCTTGTGGACATCAGAGCACCACAACACGTGTCCTGCTGTCAATCATGCCTGCAAGTAAAGACCAATAGTGCTGTTCGAGTATTTTATTTTCCCGACAAAAATACCGTAAAACAAAGAGGCCACCCGATTGGGTGGCCTCTTTACAGGAAAGTTCGTTGCCGATTAGACGCGAACGAAATCCAGGTGAACCAGCTTGTAACGTACCGGGTGACGTTGGATCGCCTTGACGTTTACTTTTACTTCTTCGCCGTTGATGACCAGGGTCAGCTCGGAGGAGTAGAACTCCGGCTTCTCTTGGGCCAGGATCAGCTTTTTGTGGTCCAGGGTAACGGACACGGCTTCTTTACCTGCACCGTAAACGATGGCAGGAACTTGGTCAGCATGACGCAGGCGGCGGCTCGCACCTTTCCCCAGGTCAGAACGGACTTCAGCTTGGAATACGAAAGACATAGTGGTTATCTCTTTTAAGATGAATATATGGTGTTGACTGCGACCGGTCAGCACCTCGCAAAACGAGCGCGAATACTAGCATGGGCCTGGGGTGGATACAAGGTACGAGCGACTCGCCATCCATACCTCCCTGCCGCGGCACCAGATCTTATCCGAACGCGGCTCAGCGCTGCTGCTCCAGACGGGCAAATTGCTGCTGACGCTGGGCCGGGCTCATGGCGTCGAACCGAGCCAGGGTCTCGGCATTGGGGCAATAGAGACGCTGGCCTGTTTGTACCCTTATCCCCTTGCCCATCCCGGGGCGATTCTCCTCCACCAGCGCCAGCAGATAGCTGTAGGTATCAGACCCGCTGCCCACCTGCGCCTGGAGCTGGCTGGCGATGCGCCAGAGCGTCTCCCCCGCCGCGACCTGGTGGCAGACTCGCGATGCCCCTTCCGCCGCTGTCGTAGATAGAGTCAGAGTGGTCCCTTCGGCTCCCTGGCCGAGGGCAGCGATCTGAACAGCCCCGATCTGAGCGGCGGTTCTCTGAGGGATAGGCGCCGCCCGCCCCATCAGGTTGGCCAGCAGCGGCTCAGCCTCCAGCATTCGTCCCCTCTCCGCACTCGTCCCCGGCAAGGAGAACTCGGCGATGAAGGGTGCCACCCCCAGTTCCTGAGAGGAGAGAGAGGCGGTGGTGACGGGCAACACGGATGAATGCGGGGCCATGCCATAGGCCATCTCATCGATGCGCTTGAGCCTGACCAGATAGGCCTTGGAGAGCTGGGCCTCCCCTTCGAACAGATCGAAGGGGGGCACCAGACGGGCAGGAAACAGGATCTGCCAGCGACCGTTCTTTTTTTTCTGCTCCAGCGGCGGGAACTGATTGCCCCGCCAGGCGGCGAAGATGGGCGGCACGGCCCTGTGCACCGGATAGTACTCCGGATTGAGCTGCACCCAGGTTTGCTCCGCAATGGGCTGATAGCCGCTGATGTTGACCAGCGCAACCCCCAACCAGATCCCCAGCATGTGATGGCCTCCCTTCCTGCGTTTCCCTGGCTCTTATCGCCACACTCTTCGCCACGCTCTTCGTCACACTATGGCTCAGAAAACAGACACATAGCAGCTTAGCACTGGGCTATGGCGCTCTGCACCCGTTTATCCGAGATGGGGTAGGGTGTCCCCAACTGCTGGGCGAAGAAGGAGACCCGCAGCTCCTCTATCATCCAGCGGATATTGGCCACCTCCGGCGGGATCGGCTGGGATTTGGGGATCTTGGCGAGCAGCGCCTTGTAGTCGCTCTCCACGCTCTGCACCTTGAGCATATGGACCCGGTCCCGGTTGGGATCGATGGCCAGTTTCTCGAGGCGCCGCTCGATGGCACGCAGGTAGCGCAGCAAGTCAGGCAGTCGCTGCCAGCCGGTCTCGGTGACAAATCCTTTGTGAATGAGGTTGCCCAACTGCTGCTGGATGTCCGACATGGCAAAGGCGGTGTCGAGCTGCATCTTGCCCTTGAGCCGCTTTTTGATCTCGTGGGAGAGGGTCAGCACGGCCTCCACCTGCTTGGCCACCTCCACCACCGCATCGTTGAGCTCGGCGCGCACGAACTCCTTGAGCGACTCAAACCCGGCCTCATCCCAGGCCAGGCCGCCGTGCTGCTCGATCAGCTTGTCACAGCCACAGGCGATACAGTCATCAATCAGCTCGGCCACCTTGCCGAAGGGGTTGAAGTAGAGCCCGAGCTTGGCCTTGTTCGGCAGCTTCTCCTGCAGATACTTGATGGGGGATGGCACGTTGAGCAGCACCAGCCGGCGCTGGCCCGCCCACATAAGCTGCTGCTGGGCCACCGGGCTCTCCACCAGCTGGATGGCGACTGAATCTTTCTGATCCACCAGGGTCGGATAGGCCTTCACCTCGAAGCCGCTGCGCTTCTGGCTGTACTCCTGAGGCAGTTCACCAAAGCTCCACAGGGTGAGACCGGACTGCTCGATATCGTCGTCCGCCACCTGGGAGAGGGTCTCCTGCACCTTGCCGCGCAGCGACTCTTTCAAGGCCTCGAGATCCTTGCCCTCGGCGATAGGCTTATGCCTATCGTCCACCACCCGGAAGGTGAGTTTCAGGTGATCGGGCACCGCATTCCAGTCCCAGGCTTCGCGGGGTACGGTGACACCGGTCATGCGGCGCAACTGGCGTTCCATCTCGTCCAGCAGCGGGCCCTGCTCGGGATTGAGGGTGGCGAGCAGCGCATCGGCGTAGTTCGGCGCCGGCACGAAGTTCTTGCGCATCGGCTTTGGCATCGACTTGATGAGGGCGACCAGCAGCTCATGACGCAGCCCGGGGATCAGCCATTCGAACCCTTTCACCTCCACCTGGTTCAAGAGCGGCAGCGGGATATGCAGCGTCACACCGTCCGCAGCCTCCCCCGGCTCGAACTGGTAGGTCAGCTTGAGCTTGAGGCGCCCCTGCTGCCAGAAGTTGGGGTAGTCGAGATCACTGATGTGGGCGGCATCCCCCTTCATCAGCATCTCTTTCTCAAAGTTCAGCCGCTCGGGATCCTGCTTTTGCGCTTCCTTCCACCACTTGTCGAAGTGGCGGGCGGAGATGACGTCCTCCGGCAAACGGGCGTCGTAGAAGCGGAACAGATCTTCGTCATCCACCAGGATGTCGCGACGACGGGATTTGTGCTCCAGCGCCTCCACCTCGGCCAGGAGCTTGCGGTTCTCGCCAAAGAAGCGGTGGCGGGTTTCGAAGTCCCCTTCCACCAGGGCGCGGCGAATGAAGAGCTCGCGGCACTGGGCCGGATCGATACGGCTGAAGTTGATGGTGCGCTCATTGACCAGGGTCAGGCCGTAAAGCGTCACCTTCTCCTTGGCCATGACGGCGCCGTTTTTCTTCGACCAGTGGGGATCGCTGTGGTGGAGCTTGATGAGGTGTGCCGCCAGCGGCTCTACCCATTCGGGCTCAATCTTGGCGTTGATGCGGGCGTAGAGGCGGGAGGTCTCCACCAGCTCTGCGGCCATCACCCACTTGGGCGGCTTCTTGAACAGACCCGAGGCCGGGAACAGGTGGAAGCGGCCGTTGCGGGCACCAAGGAATTCGGGCTTTTCCAGATCCTTGTTGCCGATATGGCTCAAGAGGCCGGTCAGCAATGCGCAGTGCACCGTCTTGAAATCCGCCGGTTCATGGTTGGCCTTGAAGCCCAGCTCTTTCACCGTCTGGCGCAGCTGGAAGTGGATATCCTGCCACTCGCGCACCCTCAGGTAGGAGAGAAACTCCTTCTGGCACATGCGGCGGAACGGGTTGCTGCCCAGCAGATCCTGCTGCTCTTTCAGGTAATTCCACAGATTGACGAAGGCGAGGAAGTCGGAATCCTTGTCCTCGAAGCGCCTGTGCTGCTCGTCGGCGGCCTGTTTCTTCTCCATGGGCCGCTCGCGGGGATCCTGGATGCTGAGGCCCGCGGTGATCACCATCACCTCGCTCAGACAGCCGGTTTGCGCCGCCGTGATCACCATCTTCGCCAGACGTGGATCAAGGGGAATACGCGAGAGCTGACGACCGGTTTCGGTCAGCTGCAGCTTGGGTTCTTGCTCGCGGGTACCGGGCAGCTCTCTGACCGCCTCCAGCTCTTTCAAGAGAGTCAAACCATCCTTGATATGACGCGACTCCGGTGGCTCGACGAAGGGGAAGGCCTCCATGTTGCCAAGGCCGAGCGCCAGCATCTGCAAGATGACGGAGGCCAGGTTGGTGCGCAGGATCTCGGGGTCGGTAAAGGCCGGACGGTTGTTGAAATCCTCCTCGGAGTAGAGGCGGATACAGATACCGTCCGCCACCCGACCGCAACGCCCTTTACGCTGGTTGGCGCTGGCCTGGGAAACCGGCTCAATGGGCAGGCGCTGCACCTTGGTACGCCAAGAGTAGCGGCTGATGCGAGCGGTACCCGGATCGATGACGTAACGAATGCCCGGCACCGTCAGCGAGGTCTCCGCCACGTTGGTGGCGAGCACGATGCGCCGACCGGCGTGTTGCTGGAACACCTTGTTCTGCTCGGCGTTGGAGAGGCGGGCATAGAGCGGCAACACCTCGGTGTCGCGCAGGTTGAGTTTGCGCAGGGCATCGGCGGTGTCGCGGATCTCCCGCTCGCCGTTCATGAAGATAAGGATGTCCCCCAGCCCCTCTTGGGCCAGCTCCTCCACCGCATCGAAGATGCCCTGCAGCTCGTCGCGCTCCTCCAGCGCCTCATTCTTGTCTGCGCTCTTGTCACCGCTCTTTTTATCAGCAAACAGCGGGCGATAGCGCACCTCCACCGGGTAGGTGCGCCCTGAGACTTCTATGATGGGCGCCTGGTTAAAATGGCGGGAGAAGCGCTGCGGGTCGATGGTGGCCGAGGTGATGATCACCTTGAGATCGGGGCGCTTTGGCAGCAATTGCTTCAAGTAGCCCAGGATGAAGTCGATGTTGAGGCTGCGCTCGTGGGCCTCATCGATGATGATGGTGTCGTACTGGGTGAGCATGCGGTCGTGCTGGATCTCGGCCAGCAGGATACCGTCTGTCATCAGCTTGATGTGGGTCTGCTCGCTCACCTGATCGGTAAAGCGTACCTTGTAGCCCACGTAGTGGCCGAGCTCGGACTCCATCTCTTCCGCGATACGGGCCGCCACGGTGCGGGCCGCCAGACGCCGCGGCTGGGTGTGGCCGATGTAGCCCTTGACCCCGCGCCCGAGCGAGAGACAAATCTTGGGGATCTGGGTGGTCTTGCCCGAGCCGGTTTCCCCGGCGATGATCACCACCTGGTGCTCGCTGATGGCGCGGGCGATCTCCGCCTGCTTCTGGCTGACCGGTAAATTGCCTGGATAGGTCACCTTAGGCACGCCCGCCAGACGTGACTGGTAGCGCGCCTGCGCAGCATCCAAATCAGCGGCGATGGTCTCCAGCATGGCGGCCTGTTTGGCCTCGGGCAGCTTCTTGACCCCGTGCAGGCGACTGGAAAGGCGACGGGCATCGAGATTCATGCAGGCAGATAAGCGACGGCGCAACGCCTCGATAGAGAGAGACAAGGTAGGAATTCCTTAAAATAAGTGCCCAGAGGGGCCATATCGATAAGCTGGGAGCGATCCTAAAGAGCGAGCGGGGGCGGTGCAAGCCTTAAAGCGGCACCTGCCAGGTTCAATGACGCGGCGGACAATAAAAAGAGCAGGCACCCGGCCTGCTCTCGATGATCCGGCGAAACCGGATCAGACCCTGGCCTGGTGCACGAAGCAGGTACCAAGCTGGGCATGGATGGCCTGCATCACATTGTGCCGGCTGATCACCCCGAGCAGGCGACCCTCCTCCACCACCGGATAGATCTTCGGCTTTTGGCCCATCATCATCTCCGCCAGATCCAGGATGCTGGTGTCCGGCCCCACGGCCAGCACCTCCTTGCGCATTACATCCTTGACCTGGGCCACCTGTTCACAGTGATAGGCCTCTTTCAACATGACGGCAATGCAGTCCTGCTCGGACACCCAGCCAATCAGGTGGCCCTGGCTGTCCACGACGGGGCCGCCAAGCTGATGACTGTTGAGAAACTTGGTGACCGCATTTTGCACCATCATGTCCGCGCTGAACGTGATGGGTTTGGTCTGCATATAATCCTTTGCCTTGAGTGATTCCATGACGCTTCCCCCAACAGGCCTCCCGACAGGAGGCGCGAGCCGGGCACTATGTCCAGCTCACACCAAGCATAGCTCGTGCCTATCAGGAGATGGACTGCAGCAACAGCAGCAGCTCGTTCTGGCTGTGGCAGTCGGTCTTCTTGAACACCCCCTTGAGGGTGGAACGCACGGTTTCCACCTTGACCCCGCGCAGCTCGGCGATGTCGTTGCTGCTGTAGCCCTTGCTCATCAGCACCAGCAGTTCCTTCTCGCCGATGGTGAGGGGATAAAGGCTGGCCAGCGCCTCTATGTCGGGGTTGAAGGAGTGCTCGGGATCGCGCAATACCACTTCCACGTAACGCTCGAAGCGACTGAGGCCGCTCATCAGAGTGCACTGGATCAGCAGCGGCCTGAGATTGGCCTGACGGGGAATGGACATATAGGCGCTGGCACCTGGCAACAAATAGGCAAAGCCATTCAAAGTCTCCTTGAGCTGGCGTTGCTGCTCCTTATTTTGCAAAGAGAAAATACCATTGACGGCCCGCAATTCGACGTTTTCATCGGCGATGCGGTTGAACGCCACATTGGAATAATGAATATGCCCCTTGTCATCTATGATGGCGCTGGGTTTATTATGGTTTTTCACCAGTTGCTGCAGCTGATAGTTCTGGGTTTCCAGGGCCAGCAGGTTCCAATAATGCTGGCTCCAGGCGGCCAGACCAGAATAGATCTCTGTCAGCGAGGTGAGATCCCGGCTGCTGAAGTCATCCTGGGCGGCGCCGCGGTAACTGCACAGTGTGCTAAGACCCCGCCCCTTCACGCGGCAGACGCCGCCCGCCGCAAACTGGGCACCAAAACTGGCCAGCAGCCCCACCGAGCTGGAAATGGTATTGGCGCTGACGATCCCCTGGCAGCCCTTGTCCAGATAATGATTGAACCACACATCCTGGCGATGGTGTTGCACATAGAATTGCTGCTGGGCCTCAGTCAACCCGCTGGAGAAGAGCTTTATTCCATCGCTCTTGTCATCATCCCGCAATAAAAACAGGGATGAACTGCCGGACAAGTCGGTGCGAAATTGGTCTACCACCAACTTAATGTCAGAATCATTAATACCGCACTCGTATAACTGGCTGATATAGGGCGATATCCTTTCTTTCTCTAATGCCTTCACACCCGAACTCCTAATTCTTATTTTTATTGAAGTGGCATCTTACTCCGCAATGAGATACTCGAAAAGTAGTCAAATGAACAAAGGCTTTATGACCAACTCATAAATAGTTATAAAAAATTCACCTTGAGGAAGATTGTAGAGATGTTTAAATCCAGGCTCAGGTTCCCTGTTTTTTTGGTCGATATGGAACATCTTTAACCGCATCCCTCCTGCGTATCTGCCGGCCTTGCCCTGGCTCGCGCCTTGACAGGCAAGGTCGGCACGACCTGACTGCTACCCGACCCGCTCCCCGCGGTATGTTCCTACCGAAGGTTTCATACGAATTCACCCCTCACAAATGTTGCATTTTAGTGTCTTTATTGTTTCCATTTTCGATTTCGGCAGATATTGTATATACAAATGCCTGTCATCAACGGAATTGAATCATGTGGATCACAAGGAGAGGAAATGGAACCTGAACACGCACTCACCGCCCCTGCCCGTTCGGGGGCTGGCATCAAACTGCTGCTGACCAGCCTGCTCGGCATCGCCATCTTTTTCGTGCCCTTCGAGCTCGCGGGCCGCAGCACCATACTGGTGGATCACCTGGCGGGCTTCCTGATGGCGCAGCGCCCGCTCGCCCTGGGGCTCATCCTGCTGCTGATCGCCTATGGCGCCATCAGCCCGTTGCTGGATGGCCGCTGGCGCGCCCGCCCCATCGACAGGGTGCTGAGCCTGTTCAAGCTGCTCGGGCTGGGGCTGGCCATCATGTATGTGGCAGGCTGGGGCCCCGCCTGGCTGATGACGCCGGATCGCCTGCCTTTCCTCTTTGACAAGCTGGCCATGTCGGTGGGGCTCATCGTGCCCATCGGCGCCATGGCCCTTACCTTCCTGCTCGGCTTCGGCCTGCTGGAGCTTATCGGCGTACTGATGCAGCCGGTGATGCGCCCCCTCTGGCGCACCCCTGGTCACTCCGCCATCGATGCAGTCGCCTCTTTCGTCGGCAGCTACTCGGTAGGGCTGCTCATCACCAACCGGGTCTTCCTCGCGGGCAAGTACACGGTACGGGAAGCCGTCATCATCGCCACCGGCTTCTCCACCGTCTCCGCCGCCTTCATGATCATCGTGGCCAAGACCCTCAACCTGATGGGGCACTGGAACTTCTACTTCTGGTCCACTCTGGTGATCACCTTCGTCATCACCGCCATCCTGGCCCGGGTTCCCCCCATCAGCACCATGGCGCACCAGGGCGAGACCGACGAGCCGCTGCCGGCAGGCATGAGCCGCTGGCAAGCGGCGCTCGCCTCCGGGCTCACCCAGTCCAGCCAGGCAGATCCCGTGCTGCGTCAGTTGCAGGACAACCTCAAAGATGGCCTCTATATGGCTGCCGCCGTAGTGCCCACCATCTTGTCCGTCGGCCTGCTGGGGCTGCTGCTGGCCCAGCACACGCCGCTCTTTGATCTGCTGGGCTGGCTGCTGTGGCCCCTCACCTGGCTGCTGGATCTGGGGGAACCGCTGGAAACTGCAAGAGCGCTCTCGGCCGGCTTGGCGGAGATGTTCCTGCCCGCCATTCTGCTCAAGGATGCGGATCTGCTGGTGCGCTATGTGACCGCTGTGGTCTCGGTGAGCTCGGTGCTCTTCTTCTCCGCCTCCATCCCCTGCATCCTGGCTACCAAGATCCCGATCAACCTGGGGCAACTGGTGGTGATCTGGCTGCTGCGCACCCTGCTCGGTATCCTGCTGGCCGCCCTGTGCGGACGGCTGGCCCTGACGATGGGCTGGCTCAACTAGCCTAAGGTGATATCAAAGAAACAAAGCGCCTGATGGCGCTTTGTTTCTTTGTGCGGGCTGACAGCCACCACATCGGCGAGCTGTCATTCGAGCCATTGCCTCAGCGCCAGCGTGGCGAGATCCACGAAGGCGCGCAGCCTGGGAGGCATGAAGCGCTGCCTGGGGTAGACGATATGGATGGGATCCGCCTTGCCATGCCACTCGGGGAGTACAGGCACCAATCTTCCCTCATCGCAGGCCTGACGACACAGGTATGACGGCAACAATGCCACCCCCCCTCCGGCCGAGACCATGGTCATGATCAGGCCGACGTCGTTGATCAGCGTCTGCCGGGCCAGAGAGACGGTCACGCTGTTGGCGGCTCCGTCGTGGAGTACCCAAGCCTCCTTGCCCAATGGGGTGAACTGCAGGCAGGCATGCTGTCGTAGCGCCTGCGGTGCATCGATCGCCGTCGCACTGGCGAGGTAATCCGGACTCGCAAACAGGGCCCAGCGTGCAACGCCCACCTGCTTGGCTATCAGCGTCGAGTCCTTGAGAGGACCGGTACGGATGGCGACATCGACGCCTTCTGCGACCAAATCCACGTAGCGGTTCATCAACACCAACTCCACATCGACCTTTGGCCACTGGCTACGCATCTCCCCCAGGATCGAAGACAGGATCTGGTTGCCGATATCAACGGGCGCCGTGATACGCAGCAGACCACAGGGCTCTTCCCGCGCCTCGGTCACCGCCGCCTCGGCGTCAAGCACATGCACCAAGCCGGCCGAGGCGTGGTCAAAATAGATCTGTCCGGCATCGGTCAGATGCAACCGGCGGGTGGTCCGCTGCAAGAGGGTGACGCCCAGACGCTTCTCCAGCATGGCCACCCGATGGCTGACGGTGGAGGTCGGCAACCCCAGCAGACGCGCCGCAGCGCTGAAGCTGCCGGCTTGCACGACCTTGACGAATACAACGACCTGATTGAAGTCCATCTTCCAACTCAATAGAAAGTGTTTTCTTATTTAACCATCTAGTCCGGTAAATGGCGACTTTCTACACTGTGTCCATTGATTCAACGGAGACACCGAGATGAAAGAACTGGCATTTATCAAGCGCAGCAACGGACAACACTGGGTGGGTGACGGCTTTCCGGTCAGGAGCATCTTCTCCTATAACGACATCGCCGAGGAGATGTCCCCCTTCTTGCTGATGGACTACGCGGGCCCGGCCAATTTCCCGGCCACCTCCCATCAACTCGGCGTCGGCCAGCACCCTCACCGCGGGTTTGAAACCGTGACCATCGTCTACGAGGGGGGGGTCTCCCACAGAGACTCCTCGGGGGGCGGCGGCACCATAGGTCCGGGTGACGTACAGTGGATGACGGCCGCATCTGGCCTGATCCACGAGGAGTACCACAGCCCGGCATTCGCCAAGGCAGGCGGCCCCTTCGAGATGGTGCAGCTGTGGGTGAACTTGCCCGCCAAAGACAAGATGACGGCCCCTGGCTACCAGGGCATCACCGCAGGAGAGATCCCTCGGGTGGCACTGCCAGATGGCGCAGGTGAAGCGCGCATCATCGCCGGTCGCGTGGACGACACCTCCGGCCCTGCCCGTACCTTCACCCCGATGAACGTCTGGGACATGCGTCTGAGGGCCCATCACCAGGTGACGCTCGAGTTACCAGAGGGACACACCACCGCCCTGTTTGTGCTCAAAGGCACCATTCGCCTCGGCAACCGCCACGCGGTCCGCGCCGCCGAGCTGGCAGTCATGGATCGCCGCGGCAGCAAACTGGTGATGGATGTCGAGGAGGAGACGACGTTGCTGCTGCTCAATGGCGCCCCCCTCGATGAACCCATCGTCGGTCACGGCCCCTTCGTGATGAACACCCAGGAAGAGATCGTGCAGGCCATCAATGATTACAACAGTGGCCGCTTTGGCCAGATCGGACGCTGAACAACCAACATCGGGAAAGCATCCTCAGCAAGCAGGCACCACGCTTATACGCTGACAATCATCGACCAACAGCCATTGATCGACCGCGGCGCATGGCGCTGCAAAACAACGAAATGCTGGCCCCCAGCGTTAATCTCTTTGCCAACAAACCTGGAGAAAAGTCATGAACAAGCCCTACGTCAAACTCGACAAACACAATGCTGCCGTGCTGCTGGTGGATCATCAGGCCGGCCTCTCTTCCCTGGTGCGTGACATCGAGCCGGACAAGTTTCGCAACAACGTCCTGGCGCTGGCCGCACTGGCCAAGTACTTCGAGCTGCCGACCATACTGACCACCAGTTTCGAAAACGGGCCCAACGGCCCACTGATGACAGAGCTCAAGGAGACCTTCCCGGATGCCCCCTACATTGCCCGCCCAGGGCAGATCAATGCCTGGGATAACGAGGAGTTCGTCAAGGCGGTCAAGGCCACCGGCAAAAAGCAGCTGATCATCGCCGGCATCGTCACCGAGGTGTGTGTGGCCTTCCCGACCCTGTCCGCACTCGAGGAAGGCTACCAGGTGTTTGTCATCACCGATGCCTCGGGAACCTTCAATGAAATCACCCGTCACTCGGCCTGGGATCGGATGTCCGCCGCCGGGGCACAGCTGATGACCTGGTTTGGTGCCGCCTGTGAACTGCACCGCGACTGGCGCAACGATGTGGAAGGCCTGGGCACCTTGTTCGCCAACCACATCCCCGACTATCGCAATCTGATCAACAGCTACACCACCATCCAGAGCAGCAAGTAGCACATGCCTGCCCCGGGAAACCGGGGCCTTTTGTCTCCCGCCATTTCCCCCAGCCCCCTCAATCCCCATGCCTCCCCGGCCAATGCCATGCGTGAGACAGATCTGGCCCGCAGAAGTGGGACGCCGCTCCCGGTGCTCGTGCCTGTGTCGGATCAAGGCGCCCGTGAGCTTACCGGCGGCTTATGTTGGCAACCTCCTCTGATACACCCGAGGCGAGTTTCCAGGTTACTCCCCTCGACAGGCGAGTCAGGGGATCCTCCACGCCAGCAAGTGTGATCATGCAGGATGCCGGATAGCGGGGCGGCATCGCACGGGTCAGGGCAAGACAAGAAAAGATGCGAAGAAGGGCGCTTGGGAAGGCTGCATGCCTTGGCCAGAGGCTGAGTCGGTGACTGCGTCACCATGCCAAGCAAATGCCGGGCAGGCAGGCCAGAAAAAACAAAGCGCAGCTGACACGGAGAAAACCGTATCGGCTGCGCCATCGCCATGGGTCATGGCTTCTTGATTTGAAAAGCTTTAACCCTTAGAACGGCATCTTGAAGCCAGGGGGCAGTTGCATGCCACCGGTCAGCTCGCCCATCTTGCTCTTGTTCTGCTCTTCCACCCGGCGCACGGCGTCGTTGACGGCGGCGGCGACCAGATCTTCCAGCATCTCCTTGTCATCTTCCATCAGACTCGGGTCTATCTCGATACGGCGCACACTGTGGCTGCCGGCCATGGTGACCTTGACCATGCCGGCGCCGGCTTCGCCGACGACTTCCATCTGAGCCAGCTGCTCTTGCATCTTCTGCATGCGCTCTTGCATCTGTTGGGCCTGTTTCATCAGGTTACCCATTCCACCTTTACCAAACATAGGTCGTCTCTCGTCTTGAAATCCGGCATCCAGCGCCGGGCTGTGGGGTTGTTCTGCCCCGGATATGGGGGCAGCCAAAAGATTTTTCAACCGGGACTCGGGTCCCGGCATGGGATTTAACTCATAGCGCTCAGCGACTCAGAGGTTCGATGCTCTCGGGATGGAGCACGGCGCCGAATCGCTGTTGCAAGAACTGCACATTGGGATCGTCCGCCAGATCCCGGCTCACCTGCTCACGCACCCCCAGGTAGAGGCGATGCTCGATCTCGAGCGGCGTCTCCCGCACCGGATCCGTGCCCAGGGTCACCTCGACACGCACCGACTCTCCGAGCTCGGGGCCGATGATCCCCGCCAGATCGGCCAGGGCTCTGTCGCTGACCAGATGGCGCTGCTCCGGCTTGAGCACCAGGGACACCAACTCCCCTTGTCGGGTCATCACCGAGTTGATGGCAAGCTGGCGCAGCCGGCCACCGACCCCGGTGCGGGCGATGAGCTCGGCCCAAGCGTCACCGCAATTGACCAGCAGGGAAGAGGGGATCAGGCGACTGACCTCCTCCCCCTCCATCGGCTGGGCGTCGCTCTCCAGCTCATCCCAGTCGATGGTCTCCATCACCTGGGCCGTCGTTGGCTGCGCGTTGTCGGGCACTGCAAGGGGCGTCGCAACTGGCGCTGCCGGCGCCACGGCAACGGGAACAGCGGCAGACCTCGCGGGTGTACCGTCCAGATCCCAGGGGGGCAAGTCATCCGAGACGGGACTGGCCTTTTGCGCAACTCTCGGCCTTGGCGCCGCCGCTTGCGCCGCAGGGGCACTGACCGGCCCGTCGCCGAAGCCCTGACTCAGGTACTCCTCGTAATCGCTGCCACTGTCGTCATAGGCATCGAGCGGCGGCAGATCCTCATAACCCGCTACTGCTGAACTCTGGGTCGGCGCCACAGCGGCAGGTTGCCAAGCAGGGGATGCGGGTGCAACAACCGGCTGCGTGATCGGGCTGGCCTCAGGGGCCGCCACCGGCCGGGTGGGCGCAACGCGAGGAGGTGCGGATGCAACGGCGGTGGCTCCTGGCTCACCACGCAGCCGGCTGCGCAGCAGATTGCGCTTGCCCAGCAGGCTCTGCATGCTGGAGGCCGCCGAGGGGGCAGCCTCGGGTTCAGGGGCTATGGCAGGGGCCGCCGTCGGCAGGGCCTCCTCATGGGAGGAGACAGGCGGCTCGGGTTCTACGGGCTGCGTTTCCTGTACCTGGGGGGCGCCACCGGTCTGGTGCTCTGGCTGCATCGGCTGCGCCTCGAACCCCATCTGCTGCGCGGCTTGCAGCAGCTCTTGCTGCTCGGCAAAGAGGGCTGCGCTGGCCTCATCGTCGCCGGCAGCCGGCTCATCTTCCTGCACAGCCAAGAGCGGCGCTGTCGGCGTCTGGGCTACGGGCGCGGCCGTGCCGGCCGTCGTCGCGGCCTGATGCGGGGCTGGCTCAGCCCCTGACGGCTTTCCCGGCAGGGCCGAGACTGCCTCCCTCCCCGCCCCGGGCAGTCCGCCCATGGATACGGGCAAGGCGCTCAGATTGGCGGGATGCACCGCCTCGCGGCGCGGCGAGAACGCCAGCATCCTCAGGCAGGTCATCTCCAGCGCGGTGCGGCCATCGGGCGCCCAGGGCAAGTCCTTGCGCCCCCCCAGCACTATCTGGTAGCAGAGCTGCACCTCTTCCGGGCTCATGGCCCCTGCCAGCTGCAGCAAGGCATCGGCATCCGCCCCCTGCTCCTGCACGCTGGCAGGAAGCAACTGGGCCATGGCGACGCGATGGAGCAAGGCTTCCAGTTCGGCGTGGAGCTGATCGAAGTCCGGCCCCAGGGTGGCGATTTCGGTGATCTTGGCCATGGTGGCCGGAGCGTCCTGGCGCAGGACAGCCTCCAGCAACTGGTGCAGGTGGTGATGATCCAGCGTCCCCAGCATAGTCAGCACGCTTTCCAGACGCACGCTGCCATTGCCATGGGCCAGCGCCTGATCCGTCAGGCTCAGGGCGTCGCGCATGCTGCCATCGGCGGCCTTGGCCAGGGCCAGCAGGGCGCGGGGCTCGAACGGCTGACCTTCCTGATCCAACACCCATTCGAGCTGCCTGGCGATCTGGGTCTGATCCAGGCTCTTCAAGTGGAACTGCAGGCAGCGGGACAAGATGGTGATGGGGAGCTTCTGCGGATCCGTGGTGGCCAGCAGGAACTTCACATAGGGGGGCGGCTCTTCGAGGGTCTTGAGCAGCGCATTGAAGCTGTGACGCGACAGCATGTGCACCTCATCGATGAGGTAGACCTTGAAGCGGCCACGGGCCGGGCGGTACTGCACGTTGTCGAGCAGTTCCCGGGTGTCTTCCACCTTGGTGCGGGACGCCGCATCGATCTCCAGCAGATCGACGAAGTTGCCCTGATCGATCTCGCGGCAGGTGTCGCATACGCCGCACGGATGGCTGCTGATCCCCTGCTCGCAGTTGAGGCTCTTGGCCAGGATGCGGGCGATCGTGGTCTTGCCGACCCCGCGGGTGCCACTCAGCAGGTAGGCATGATGCAGCCGTCCCTGATCAAGGGCATTGGTCAAGGCGGTCAGCACATGCTGCTGGCCAACCACTTGTTCAAATGTATGGGGGCGCCATTTACGCGCCAGAACCTGATAGCTCATAGATCTCGATGCTGGAAAACGAGGCATTGAGGCAGGATGCTAACACAAATGGAGGGCGGGCTGTATGGGCTATCGGCCGCCGTGGGAGGGATCGCTTGATTTTCAAACCGGTGCCCATTCAGGCACCGGTTCGGGGCATTGGCGGGTTGACGAGGCCCGCCTGCCAGGGGGGATTACTCGCCTGCGAGCTCGACCAGAGAGACCACCTTGACGCCTGAGGCGGTCAGGCGGGCATCACCGCCCAGCGACGGCAGGGAGATGATGAAGGCCGCATCGGCGACTTCACCGCCGGCGCGGCGAATGAGCTTCACGGTCGCATCGACGGTACCGCCGGTGGCCAGCAGATCGTCCACCACCAGCACCTTGTCACCGGGCACGATGGCGTCGGTGTGCAGTTGCAGGGTATCGGTGCCGTACTCGAGGGCATAGGACTCTTCGATGATGGCGCGGGGCAGTTTGCCCGGCTTGCGCACCGGCACGAAGCCCAGCCCCATGGCGTAGGCCACCGGGGCGCCGAAGATGAAACCGCGGGCCTCGGTGCCGACGATCTTGGTGATCCCTTGATCACGATAATGCTCGGCCAGCAGATCTATAGTGGCCTTGAAGGCCTCGGCATTCTCGATCAGGCTGGTGATGTCGCGAAACAGTATGCCCGGCTTCGGATAGTCGGGAATGGTCTTGATGCTCGCTTCGATAAACTTCAGGGTATCCGGATTCATTATTTGACCGCTTATTTTTGAGCCCAGGCGTGGCGTCTCTTGCGCTGCCCGCCAGCGGGCAATAAAAAGGCCCGTCATGCAAAAAATGACAGGCCGACTCCATAGCATTATTGCCGCGATAGCTTAGGGATTTCACTTCTCCATTGCAACTGGCTCCAGCACCGGCAGACGCATTAACCAGGTGAGCAGGATCACCATTATGACAACCAGCAGCAGCCTCACCCAGGGCAACGGCACCACCATCAGCGACACCGAGAAGGAGAGCAGGATGAAGACGATGGCACGGCGTCTGGCATGGCGCCGAATGCCGCGATATAGCTGCCAGTCATGGATGGGGGGCCCGAACCAGGGGTGTGTCAGCAGCCAGCGGTGAAAACGGGGGGACGAGCGAGCAAACAGGGCCGCCGCCAGCAACATGAAGGGGGTAGTCGGCAACAGGGGCAACACTATCCCGACTATCCCGGTGGCGAAGGCGAGCCAGCCCAGGGCCATCAGACACCAGCGTTTCATGGGTACTCCTCTGAATGCATCTCTGCCTTTAGCCTAACAGAGTTGGCCCGGAAGCTGACAGCCCGGCCCATGCAGCAGCAGTCGATTAGGCTCATCGAGTGGGCAGACGGCTGACAACGCCGCCCATTGCCACTACAATCTGCGCTCTTTTTTCTCCCCTTGTCTTCGGAAGCAGCTATGCGCGTTATTTTGGCCCCCATGCAGGGGGTGCTGGATCACCTGATGCGGGAGGTACTCACCTCCGTCAACGATTACGACCTCTGTGTCAGCGAATTCATTCGGGTCGTCGATCAGCTGCTGCCCGCCAAGGTGTTCTATCGCCTCTGCCCCGAACTCAAGCAGGATGGCAAGACCCGTGCCGGCACCCCGGTGCGGGTGCAACTGCTGGGCCAGCACCCCGAATGGCTCGCCGAAAACGCAGTGCGAGCCATCGAGCTCGGCTCTCCCGGGGTCGATCTCAACTTCGGCTGCCCCGCCCCCACGGTCAACAAGAGCAAGGGGGGCGCAGTGCTGCTCAAGGAGCCAGAGACCGTCTACCGCATCGTCAAGGCGGTGCGCGAAGCCGTCCCTGCCCACTTGCCGGTGAGCGCCAAGATCCGCCTGGGTTACGATGACAAGGAGCTCTATATGGACAACGCCCAGGCGGTCTATCAAGGGGGCGCCAACGAGCTGGCCGTCCATGCCCGCACCAAGCGCGAAGGCTACAAGGCGCCGGCGCACTGGGAATACGTGGATCTCATCCGCCGCGCCCTGCCCATTCCGGTGACCGCCAATGGCGAGATCTGGGATCATAAAGATGCCCTCGCCTGCGCCGGCGTCTCCGGCTGCGACGCTCTCATGGTGGGCCGCGGTGCCATCTCTCTGCCCAACCTGGCCAACGTGATGAAAACCGGCTGTGCCCACATGAGCTGGGCCGAGGTGCTGCAGCTGATGGTGACCTATACCGAGCAGGATCTGGCGAGCGACAAGGCCGACTACTACCCCAGCCGCATCAAGCAGTGGTTCTCCTACATAGTGCGGGAATACCCCCAGGCCGATGAGCTGTTTCGCCGCATCCGCACCATCAAGACCGCGGACGAGATCCGTATCGCTCTCGAGCGCGAGTGCGCCGCACGGGCCTAGTCTTGGCCGCCGCCCCGCGGCACCTTATGATGAAGGCTCAATGACAGGAGGTCAGGATGCAGGGAGTACCGGTCACATTTACCCATCAGCACGACAGGGCCGATTTTCGCGCCCTGCCTGGCCAGCCTGCGACCGAGCTCTACCGCGCCCACATCCAGCACCACACCTTCGATCCCCATAGCCACGAGGGGTTTGGCCTCGGTGTCATCGAGTATGGCGCCGAGCGTTTTCGCTATCGTGGCAGCCAGCTCCTGGCGGGCCCCGGCAGCCTGGTGCTGATGAACCCCGATGAGCTGCACACGGGCGAGGCTGCCTGCGAGCAGGGGTGGCGCTATCGGATGCTCTACCTGCCCGCCGATCGGCTCGAGGCCATCAGCGGCGAGCGCGGCTGGTATTTCGCCGAGGCAGTGCGAAGCGACCCGCACGCCGCCCCCGTCCTGCAAGCGACCCTGGACGCCCTCTGGCACTGTGACAGCGAGCTCGCCGCCGACGGCCTGCTGCTGAGCGTGTGCGAAACTCTGCGCCCCCACGCCCGGGCCCTGGCGGCCCCGCGCGAAGCAGCCCATCCTCTGGGCCGCGCCATCGACTATATGCAGGCGTACTTCGCCCGCCCCATCACCCTGACCGAGCTGGCCGGGGCGGTGAACCTCAGCCCCTACCACTTCCAGCGCAGCTTCAAGACCCGCTTTCATGTCACCCCCCAGCAGATGCTGATGGCCATACGCCTGCAGCGCGCCAAGGGGTGGCTGGCCGCCGGCCTGCCCGCCGCCGAGGTGGCCGCCGCCTGTGGTCTGGCCGATCAGTCACATCTCAACCGCGCCTTCCTGCGCCGCTATGGCACCACCCCGGTGCGCTACCAGAAACAGGTGCAGGCCGGCCGCTAAAGCGCAATCTGGTTCAATACACCGCCCTTCCCCGCCTGCTAGGCTGGCCTCCTTCTTCTCCACCGGAAATAGAAAATGTTGCTCGGAGTCTTGTTTGCCCTGCTGGCCGGCCTGATGTGGGGGCTCATCTTCGTCGCCCCCCTGCTGGTTGACGGCTATCCCCCCGCCCTGCTCGCCAGCGGCCGCTACCTCGCCTTCGGCCTCATCGTGCTGCCGTTCGCCTGGCAGGCCCGCAAACGCCTGGCGGCCCTCTCGGCCAGCGATTGGCGAGAGGCTCTCGCTCTCACCCTGGTGGGGAACCTCATCTACTACTTTTGCCTGTCGGGGGCCATCTTGCGCATCGGCTCGCCGCTGGCGGCCATGATCATCGGCACCCTGCCAGTGGTGACGGCCCTGGCCGCCAACTGCCTCTATGGCGCACGGGACGGCCGCCTCTCCCGCGCCCGCCTCTACCCGGCCCTGCTGCTGATGGGGGCCGGCCTCTATCTGGTCAACCACGCCGAGTTGACCTGGCAGGCAGAGGCGCGCACCGAGCAGCTGTTCGGGCTCGCCCTGGCGGTGGCCGCCGTGCTGTGCTGGACCTGGTATCCCCTGCGCAACGCCCGCTGGCTACGCGAGCACCCGAGCCGCAGCCCGGTCGTCTGGGCCACGGCTCAGGGACTGGTGACCCTGCCGGTGGCGCTCATTGCCTACCTCGGCAGTCTCGGTCATCTCGCCCTGAGCGCACCGGACTTTCCCCTGCCCTTCGGGCCGACGCCCCTGCGCTTCGTGCTGCTGATGGGGGCGGTAGGGCTCTTTTGCTCCTGGCTCGGCACCCTGTGCTGGAACGAGGCGAGCCAGCGTCTGCCGACCGTGCTGGTGGGACCGCTCATCGTGTTCGAAACCCTGGCGGGGCTGCTCTACGCCTTCATGCTGCGCGGGATCATGCCTACCATGAGCACCCTGCTCGGTATCGTCTGCCTGGTGGTGGGGGTGCTCTACGTGATCACCGGCAAGCCACGACACCTGCCGGAAAAACGCGTTAAAGCGCGGTTAACTTGACTCATGTCATCTTGATAAACCGCGGCTTTCCCTATACTGGCCGAGTTTTATCACTCGTCTTTGGGGGCTGTTGTGTGTGAAGTGACGCAAGCCCGGTTGGCCGAATGGCGTGAGCGCCTGCTGACCGATTGGGCACAAACAAGAGAAGCGCTGATTACTCAGCTCAAGGCCTGTCGACGTGACGACTGGGCACAGAAGGTGGCATCCTGCGAGCGGGATCAGCTGGTGGACCTGACCAGTCGCCTCGACTTGCCCAAGGTGGAGTCGAGCGTGGCACGGCTGAAACGCCTCGACGCGGCGCTCTGCCAGATGGAACTGGGTCTCTATGGCCTCTGCTCCGATTGCGAGGAGCCGCTCGCCATCGAGCAGTTGGATCAGGATCCCAGCCTGCAACGCTGCCCGCGCTGCGAAACCCGTTATCGCAAGGGATTCCACGCCCACGAACTCTGATGGCCCTTCCCCTGCCCACAGCCATCCATGTCCTCCTCCTCTTGCCAAGGCCATAGCTGACTCTCCACTCGACAAGGGCGCCCGGCCCCTTCATCACGCGGGCCCCGGTGGCCTGCGGCAGAGCATCGCTGCCTTGGGAGGCCGACAAGCATTTCAGGTCTGGGAGCCTTGCTCTGTCAGCGCATGCTTCTGTGCATAGGCATAGAGGCCCATTCGATTGCGAATGCCCAACTTGGCATAAATGGATGTCAGGTGATTGCGCAGGGTGTGCTCACTGATGTTGAGGCGCCGCGCGATCTCGAGGGTATTGGCATCAACGCCCAGGGTAATGGCCGCGATGGTCAGTCTCTCCTTGCGGGTCAGCCGCGCTATCTTCGCCTGCTCGGCATGGTGAGCCCCCTTCTCCCTCGCGATGGCCATCAGGATCCGCTCGGTGGCGGCGCGATCGACCCAGTACTCGCCCCCGTGCACCTTGCGGATGGCCTTGTACAGCACCTCCACCGGTTCCCGCTTGCTGATGGCGCCGCAGGCCCCGGCCAATACCGCTCTCTCCTGCAGTTCAGTGCCCTCCGCTGTGGCGATCACCAGCACGCGAACGTGGGTATCGCACAGCAGGGAAGGTATTTGGTCGATGCCATTTCGACCATCCAGATCAAACAGGACGACACACGTCTTGCCTGGCACCATCCACTGCACGGCATCGACGGGATCGGCCACGCAGGCGATGACGTTCATCTCGTTGGGCTGTGCATTAATGGCCCCGCGCAAACCCCATGCGACTATCGGCAAGTCGCTGATCACGATGACATTGATTCTGGTATCCATACCCTGCTCCCCAACGCCTACGACAACGTGACAGGCATCCTGCCTGACAATGGTCCCCTCTCAAATTAGTCGAAATATCCTGGTTTTGTCCTGGGTCGACCGTCACTTTGTCCCACATAAATCGGTCTGATTCTTCCATTTTTCATCTTCCCCTTCTGGCCTAGGCTAATCGGCATGACAACACCCACACATATCCATGCTCGCCAGCATGATCGCATCAGGACGGTGATACCTGTCCGGCTCTCGGGCCAGACAGGGTTCACCCGGGACATCAGCATCGGGGGCTGCTACCTGCAATTCGAGGAGGCTGCCACGCCTGAGAACGAAGTGAGTAATGTCTGCTTCGATCTCGATCCCGGGGTGACGCACGGTGCCATGAAGATCCGGTGTTGCGGGCAGATAGTGCGGCGAGACCAGGACGGCCCTCTCACCGGTATGGCCATCAAAATCAAAGACCTGCAACTGCTGGTGAAAGAGATCCCCGACAGTTGCACCAGATGAAGTGTTACGCGGTACAAGAGCAGATGGCCAGGACGGCGATCTTGTCTCCATACCGAATCATCTTCCCACTTTCTGAAGGAGCAGACCCATGGCTGACATCAGCGGCACCAATAAAAACGACTCGCTCATTGGCGGCACAGGAGCCGACCTCATAGATGGAGGCAATGGCAGTGACATGCTCGACGGCGGCAGCGGGAGCGACACCCTGCTGGGCGGCAACGGCGAGGATACCCTCTACGGCGGGCTCGGGGACGATATCCTCTCCGGCGGCAACGGCCAGGACCTCGTCTATGGTGGATCCGGCAACGACGTCATCGGGACATCGCTCGTCAACAGCGAGAACGGTAACGACATCATCTACGGCGACGGCTGGGATGACTACCGGCAGCAGAGCCGAGCCATCGCCGGCAGCGACACCATCTACGGCGGCAATGGCTCGGAGACCATCTATGGCGACAACGGCGATGGTCATGCAAGTGGCGGCAACGACTCTATCTATGCCGGCAACGGCAACGACACCGTCTACGGTGAAGGTGGTGACGATACCATCCAGGGCGGCAATGGCGCCGATTTGCTGAGCGGCGGTAGCGGCAATGACCTCTTCGTCTACCAGAGCGCGATGGAATCCAATAGTGGCGGGATGGATACTATCCGTGACTTTTCCGGTGTGCGTGACGCCAACCCGGACAACGACAAGGTCGACCTGCGTCCGTTGCTGGGTTCCACCGACCTCAAGTGGGGAGGCACCACTTCCCTGATCAACGGTGTCTGGTACGAGCAGAACGCCGGGCAGAATGCCACCTACATCAAGGCCGATACCAACGGCGACGGCCAGGCCGATCTGGTGATCAAACTCGACGGTCTCAAGGACCTGAGCAACACCGACTTCCTCGGTGTGCAGAACAACGGCCCCACCATCACCTCCGACGGGGGGGGCAGCTCGGCGGCTCTGGCCATCGACGAAAACACCACTGTGGTCACCACAGTGACGGCCAGTGACCCGGACGTCGGTGCGCTGCTGACCTACACCATAGTCGGTGGCGCCGATGCAGGACTCTTCACCATCAATCCCAACACCGGCGCCCTGTCGTTTGTCAACGCGCCCAACCGGGAAAGCCCGAGCGACAGCAACGGCGACAACACCTATGAAGTGGTGGTGCGCGTCTCCGATGGCAGTGCCTTCGACGAGCAGACCTTCACCATCGCCATCAACGATGTTGACGAGTTCGATGTCACTACCCCGACCGACACCAACGCCGCCACCAATGCCGTCGACGAGAACATCGCCATCGGCTCCCT
>NZ_JBGLRL010000009.1:0-182887 GCF_041402505.1 Aeromonas sp. S2(2024) | reverse complement strand
CCTGATGGATTACTACAACTGGCGGCGTCCACATCAACACAATGACGGGATCGCGCCAGCAAAAGCCGAGGATCGGCCTAACCAAGTGTCCGGATTTAGTTGACCACTACAGGGAGGATATCTGATGATGTTGGTTTGGTACCCTTAACCGACACTTTCAAGCTCCATAGTATTACCTTACTGGGTCGGTATCCGTCTTGGGTTGGGCGGTACGATAGGCATCCATGATAGGTGCCCAGTCCATACCACTGGGGGTAGGATACTGTTGATAGGCATCACCGTATGCTTTATCAAAATCGTCAAACCACTCTTTATATACTTTGGTGACAGGATTTTCCTTGTCTTGCGAGGTTTGAATTTCCTTAGCAATCCCCCTAGCCAGCAGGATATCAGGCTTCACTTTGGCATTGGTTAAAAATGCTTCCACATAGCCGCCGGTGGCCATGCCTAAGCCAATATTATCGCGGCGTACTTCACGCCATTCGTCTTTTACCTTGATGCGATAAGGCTGCGCAATCATGCTTTCCAGCTCTGCTGGCAACGCTAGGCTAATGCGATAACGCTTTTTGTCATGGAATGAAATCCACTCCACTTCTACCCGATCGGGGGCGGGGTGAATATCACGGCGGCCCTTGCCTATGCTCCAGCGGTAATCTTTCTCTTTTAACGAGTTGGCGCTAACTGAGCGTAGAGCCCCATTGGTTGAGGCATCCACCAACTTGCCTTGACGATAAAAGAGCACCTCAGTCACCCATAATTCATCAGCATTGGTGCCCACCATATGGCGCCAGTCCAGTTGTTTGGGGCCTGAGGGGGCTGCTTGGCAGGCTGCGACTAACGGCAACAGCAGCAATAATAGAATCCAACGCATTAATAACCTCCCTTTTCATTGCCCGTCAGCTTACGGATCTCTTTGTCACCAACCCTGTTGGGTGTGTTGACCAGCCCTGTATCAGCGCTGTAGTGCAAATAACTCAGCCGCAACTTTTGGTACACCTCGTCAGGTAAGCTGCGAGCCAAGTTGATCACCTCTCCGCGCCGTTTGGCCACATCAACCCATAGCTCATCGAGTTTGGCCAAGTGCACAGTGGGATACAAAAGTGCGCTATCCAAACGGTAGGCATTGTCACCTTGTGATACCCACTTGTTAAAAGGCACTCCAGCATCCCGCGCTGCTTCCACCATCATGTGCAGCGGTATACGTGAATACTCCCCCTCCACCACCCGATGCAGTACCACATCGACGCAGATGTTTCTATGACCTCCAGTTTGACTGCCCGTGATCGGGCCCAGTGGCCTGGGGCGCACATTCAGATAGCCAAGCTGAGTGACATCACTATGACTAGCCAGAGACACGACACCCTTCCCCCAGCCTTGTCCAGCCCGCATTTTGGCATAGGCACTGGCATCCCGATATGCTTGGGTATCCGTTGGATGGACATGTGGCATCGCATCGGAATTGAAGGTTGCGATCACACAGTTTTCTGTTACTAACGGGGATACCGCGTTCGGATCACGCAGGCTCCAGCGGCTGTAATAGCCTCCACCAATATCGGAGTGAGCGCCGGGAATAATGACCTCGGTAAAACCGTCCTCAATCGCGGTGCCTGCGGCATCGTCGGTGATGCGCGTTAGATCGAAGTGATAGCGCCATTCGTCAGCTGCCACGATATGCACCACCCGCTCGGCGCAGTCAGGGGCCAGTGTCACATTACGTTTACCCCACAGATAGGAGCTGACCACGGTATCAAACAGCCCGACAAACTGGATCCGCACATCATCGCGGCAGGCCCAGTCAAAACCTGCTTTCAAGGGAATATCAGGGTCAGCAGCCATGGCTTCCACTAGTGGGTGGTCCCCCTTTTGGTCGATACGGTTTACAAACTGGCGAGCAGCAGAGGCGCCCCGGCTAAAGCCAAAGACATCGAACTCGACCTTATGAATGCACTCAATGGTGGGCAGTATGCTCTCAAGTTGTTCTTTTATTTCTGCAACAATCTGGGTACGACAAGCCTGTTCGACACGGGAGGCACTGGAGGTCTGGCCCTTATCTGCCCCTAAGCCTGCGGTGGCATCATCCTCACCTTTGGCCGTGCCTATGCCTTCGATGTACACCGCGGCACTTAACTCCGGAGCTTTGTCATTACGTAGATATAGGTCACTGGCCTTGCCAATATTGGTGATGTCGTTCTTCTCACTGTTATTCAAGCCATCAGGCAACACCCCTTCAAAACACTGCTCCAGCAATACCTGTTGCTCTTCTGGGCTGCATTGCGCCAAGGCTGTCTCCAATGCACTTTTCCCTTCCCTGTGCTTGAAGGTGTTATTGGCGGTGCCATCGAAAAATACACCGATACGTAGGGTGATGAGCTGATAGCCCTTCACCTCAATCACATAGGAGTGCTTGGTGAAAAAGCGAGGAGGCTGAGCCTGTCCTGCCTGATGTCCTTTCGGTAGTGGCTGTTCGGGATCAGTGAGGCAAAGGTCGCCGCTGGTCACCTTGATATGCTCTCGTTTGACGTCGCAGTGCCCGAGTAACTTGTCTGTATAGGCGGATACCTGTGTGGTCTCACCCTCCTTGAGGGCCTCACGGGATTGCGCCGCCTTGAGCCAGGCTGGCGTCTCGATTTTTACTGTCACCGGGCCAACTGCAAAACCTCGCACCAAGGTGGGCCCATCTTTCAGGGTGACCATCTCTGACTTGCCGGTTTCGTCTGTCAAAGTGACCTTGAGCCCCTTGAACGAGCAATTGTGCTCATCGCGAATGTCTACCTCTATCCAGTTATCATAACGTTCGCAAGGGATACAGTGGGGATCTGCCGCCATCAGGATACTCCTGTCAATTCGTGATGTTTGTTCAGCCAGTTGGCTACCTGAACCAGCTCATCGTCAGTCAGCATCAATGGTCCCCGTATCTCTTCAAGAGCCAGATTGGCCTGCAAGGCCAAGGCGCCAGCCACCACACCATCGCGCACATCCTCTTGCAGCCCATCCTGATTGGCCTGTTTGAGGGTGGTTAAAATGGTCCCGGCCGGGTCAGGATGGCGCTCCATCATAGCCGTCATGGTCTGCCATAACCGCCGCCGCAAGATGTAGGCATGACGGTTCTCGTCGTAGAGTCCAACCAGATGATGAGACCGGATATGAAACCAGGGGGTTTGCAATGCGGGTTGGAACCGGGCATGAGGCGTGCGAGAGAAGGCCTTGCCATGGATCCAGAGCCCGGAACAGGGCCCCAGCACACTATCGCGTTCATCAGGGGTCATGGCGCTGAGCATGGGCAAGAAAATGCGTGGGTCAGAGAAACGAAACCAGACCGCCTCTCCATCGCGTATCGCTTCTATCAGGCTCTGCCAATGGCGGCGGATCAGCTCCACTGATTGGTCGCTGATCAGGTAGAAGCCGCTCAGGGCGGGATTGGCCATCATGAACTCAGTGGAAGGGGCAGGCAGCAACCAGGGCCCCAACGCAGACAGTTCATCGAAAGCGGTACCAGCAAAAAGTGGATTGGCATTCTCTCCATCATAGGTATAGAAATCCGCTACGGCTGACTCTGCCTGGGCTCCATCGATGACGGCATACGTCTCACCCGCTTGCTCGCCAGCGAGCCAATCAGATAACGTCATAATACGGATACCTCGATCAGTCGCTTGATCCTGCTGCGGTTATCCGATGCATTGTCAGAGGTTGGAATTGTATTGAGCAAGGTATCGAAATCACCGCTCATGGAAGAAACCACTCGATCGACCCTTAGCCTGGTCTGCGTCGGAAACAGCATCTCAGCTTCCCCCTTGAAGTGAGCAGCGTCTCCCAGCAGACGGCCACCATGACCGGCAGGCAGGCGGATCCTCAACAAGGTATCGTTGACCCAGGCCTTTTCCGGTGAGGTACTCATGAATCCTGGCTCAACAACGATATTGCCCACCCCTGTGAACTGCTCTTTCAGGGCTGCAAGCTCCGGCTTGTCCAGCGCCAACCCCCGGTAGACGAAAGACAAACCGGGTGAGGCCGGCAATTTCGCCAGACCAGCCTCCACATCGGCAACATAGGCCTTCATTGCCTGGTCAAACTCACTCGCGGATGTCGGCTCATCATTCAAATAGCTGCGACTAAGCAGGGTATCGATGGCCTCTCGCTGCTTGTAGGGGCGATCACGCAAATAGTTATTGAGCAGCGTATACCCCTGCGCCGAATAGTATCTGAGCGCTTCATCCGCTTTGGATATCTCTACCGTCGCCCACTTCCTTGCCGGCTTTTTGCCCTCCCCTTTGGCCGCAACAGGTGGTGGTGGCGGTAGCATCGATGGCCCTCCGGCAAGCTGGGGTGGCGCGGGTGGTGGCACTGGTGGCCCCCCGGCAAACTGGGGTGGGACGGGTGGTGGCGCGAGCGGACAAAACTTGGCCAGCGGTGCCATGGACTCCATGCTCTTGTGAATGGCCGGGACTGGCAAAGTTGCCGGTGGTGGTGCTGGTACCTCAACATTGCCTGGCAGAATGGGGGCCTTGCCCCCCCAACCAGAGCCTGACCCCGGGCTGCCACCTGAGTTCATCTTGATGGAGCCGCCGGAAAGCGTGACTCCGCCGGCATCCAGCTTCACAAAGCTGCCGCCCACTTTGAGCGTCAGCTCGGCCCCCGCCTCCATCACGATTTTCATACCCGCCTTGTGGTGCACCTCGCTACCTGCATCAACCAGCAGGGACTGGCCCAGCTTCTGGTGCAGGCTGGCATCCACGCTGAGCGAGTAGTCCCCCTTGATCTGGTCGCGCTTCTCGCCTTCCACCGTCAGGTGGTCATTGGCCTTGATACGGGTGACTCGCTCGTTGTCGATATCGGCGTGCTGGTCATGCTTGATATGCCAGGCCGCATCATTTTCGATGAGTACGTTAAGGTCCTTCTGACCGTGGATGTAGATCTCTTCCTTGCCAGCCTGGTCTTCGAAACGCAGCTCGTTGAAGCCCTCACCCTGATGGGTTTCGGTGCGCAGCACGGTGCGGGTCTTGTTGGCTGGCAACTCGTACGGCGGGCGGTTGGTGGCGTGGAAGGTGCGACCCGTGACGATGGGCTGGTCCGGGTCCCCTTCCAGAAAGCTCACGATGACCTCGTGACCGATGCGTGGGATGGCCATCATGCCGTATTGGCCGCCCGCCCAGCCTTGCGAGACTCGCACCCAGCAGGAACTCTGGTCGTTGCTCGAGCCGTAGCGGTCCCACGGGAATTGCAGCTTCACCCTGCCATGTTCGTCACAGTAAATCTCCTCCCCTTCGGGCCCCACCACCATGGCGATTTGCGGGCCATCCACCATCGGCTTGTGGGGGGCTTGTGGGCTGCCGATGCGCGCCCGCCAGGTGGTGCTCGCTTTCACCACCCCGAATTCGTTGTGATAGACGGTGGGGCCGCTGCCGCCTTCTTCTTCCAAGGCCTGGGGTTGTTCACCGGTGTGACGGATATGGACGATTTGCCAGTCGGTGTTGAGGCTGCCATTGGGGTGTTCGGTGAGTGAAAACGTCTGGCCCGGCAGCAGGGCCGCGCAGTTGGACTTGCCACTGCCGGTCACGGCGTCATTGCGCAGGGCATCGAGTCGGTGCTGGGCAAAGGCCTTGCCGCTCGGGTCCAGCTTGTAGCGGCCCGGGTAGTCGAAGTGCTGGTAGGTGTCGCGCTGGTGCGCAAGCTCTGCCCCCACCTTCTTGTGGGAGAGACCATAGGCCGGCGTCTTGAAGCTGTAGTCTTTGAGTTCGACATCGCTTGGCCGCACCGCCTCGTGGTAGTGGAACTGCCGCACATAGGGGCCCTGCTCAAGAGAGCGGTTACCCAGATTGAAGAAGAGCTCGGGGCCGGCGGTCAGCGCCGCCGCGTCATCGGCAAACACGATACGATGCTTGCCTTGCTCGAATTCGTGGAAGTAGAACAAGCCTTCTTCTGCGGCCAATCGGTTGACGAAATCGAGGTCGGTTTCCCGGTACTGGACGCAGTATTCCCGCTGGACGTGCTCGTTCTTGAGCGCAAAGGCGTAGTCGGTGATGCCATGCTCTTGCAACAAGATGGAGAGAATTTCGTCAGGCTTCTGCGCCTGGAAGATGCGGGAGTTCTGGCGAAGTGACAGCCGCCACAGGGCAGGCTGTACCAACAGCTGGTAGCGGGTACGGCGAAAACCGCTGTCACCCTGCGCAAAGTCGCTCACCACCCCACACACCCGGCGCTGCAGCTCGCCGTTGTACCACACCAGCAGCTCGCACGGCTGGTCCAGCACAGCGCCAAAGTCGATGTCGGGCTGGCTGCTTGCCAGCTCCAGGCGCAGATTGAACGGTCGGTTCAACCCCTCGTCCAGCGCAAACTCGGCCACCACCAAGGTGCTCTCGGGCAGCGTCCCCACCTTGACGGTAAATTGTAATCCTGTGCTGTCTGCCATCAGTGACTCCTTATCCTGCCTGTCCGCTGCTTGCAACTATCACCACACCGCCGATGACGGATCCCCGACTGGCAACCCGGTATCAAAAAACCCAGGACCAATACCTCCTCCCGAGAGGCTGCACGGACGGGGGATTGTCGTGGAGGCCAGCGAATCCCCCGGCCAGGCCACTGGCTTGCCATCCAGGAATAGATCCGGACTGGCGGCAACTATCAGGGAGGGATGAAAACCCTCGTGGTCGGTGCCGATGCCACCGAGCAACCCAATGGTGGGACACATCACGGCTGGCCTCTGTTGTGTTTTGCCATAAGGCCACCTTGCGGCCATATGGCAAAACACAAAAGCTCCGACCACATCCGGTTGAACGGGTCGGAGAAAGCTTGCACGGGTCTGGCGACCGCTGACACTGACGACGCCAGAACCCTGGGGGGCACTACCAAGGAATAACGTTGATTGAGACTCGAGGCTTACGCCTCGATGGGGGCACGCCAGTCATCGGCGCCAGAGGTGCCGGCTACTGTGTGTTCCCAGTCGATCTTGCGGTAGGCCAGAGAGACCTGGATCAGCTGGGTGAAGTCAGACTTCGCCGGATCCTGGCAGTGGGGCATCTGGCAGTCGATGTCGACTATGGTGGAGTCAGTCAGCACTGTGGAGAAGAAGTGCTCCTGTTTGCCCTCAACGGAGGTGCGATACCACTTCAGGGTCACTTTCGGCAGCATTTCGCCAGAGGCCAGGGAGTTGTACATCAGCGGTACGGCCTTGTTCAGAGCGACGGTGAACTTGAACGGCTTGTGGACGCGCTGACCGGCAGGCTGACCGGATTGCGGATCGGTCGGTACTGTGACAACGTGTTGGAACTCTTGGACCAGCATCTCGTCTTCGTGACCCTGCACGAAGATGTTGCCGACGGAGTCGGAGGTGAAGGCACCAGCGGTGATGTTGCCCTGGGTTTTACCTTCGATGCTGATATAACATGGAGTTGGCATGAGTTTGCTCCTGATGGGTTGAACGGTAATGACACTCGACCGAAACCATTAGCAGTGACCATGCCATTCTTTTTAATTGAGCAATTTCAATCAGTTAACATCTCATCACGACAATGCCGCAGCATGTACGACGCAACAACTTGTGATTTTCAACGTTTTCATCCACCAATCATTGCCTGACTAGTTCAATATTCCGTTTTTTGAGCAACACATTGCGCCATGCGGACGAGATCACTGCTGTTCATCCACATTGGCAACGGATGCCAGCTCCACATTCAAGCGGACGACTCCCTGCTTGAGTGCCCAAGAGATGGCCTGGCACTTGCTGCTCGCCCCCAGCTTGCTCACCACATTGTTCAGATGAAATGTCACCGTACGGGGGGTGATCCCCAGGATCTGGGCAATATCGCTCACCTGCTTGCCCTCCGCAGCCCAACGGCATACTTCCAGTTCACGCAGGCTCAGGGCATCGTGAGGTGACGACCCCACCAGACAGATCCGTACCACAGCCTCGAAGATATGCATGGAGAGCCAGGTCAGTGAGGGTACAACCGCCAACCACTCCTGCTCGGTGCGGGGTTCACGAGTGATCAGGGAGAGCAGACCCACATGCCCGTTGGCGCCATGCCAGGGGAAGGTGATGCCGTCACGCAACCCTGCCTCCTGTGCCAGCGTCATGACTGTCAGACTCTGCTCATCACATGTCCCCTGCGCCATGATCTCCGCCCACAGGATAGGAGTGCTCTGCACCATGGCACGCTGCACGACAGGATCAATGGCAAAGAAATTTGCCTGGGTATAGGCATCGACCCAGTCTTGGGGGCAACCGTTGAAAATGATGACATCCGGGCGCTGTATGGAACTTGGAAACAGCAGAGCCAGCCGGAAATAGTCAAAGCCTGCCTGTACCGACAGCTGGCGCAACAACGCCACTATGGTGCGTTCATCGCTGGCCTGCTCAAACCGGGAGAGGAGGTCTAATGCGTAGGTTGTATTCATGTAATCAGGTTGCTTATAAACGGTGACGATATTGTTCGACATCAACCCCAATAGGGGCTGAATAACATGCCAACAAGTGGAAACAACACAGAGGCCTGATGTTTGAGCCATCCGGATGAGGCGGCTGAATGGCAGGCCCCTTTAGAACAGGGATCGCCAATAGAGAAACATGCTACCAATGAAACAAAGGTAGAATTTAACTAATTAAATACAATGCATTACATAGTGAACATATGACGATTGCACTTAAAACAAGCATTTCTCGCTTAAAAAAGCGATCGTGATCACCAGCGTGCCTGAACCTCCCGAATAAAGCCCCGGGCTTTCATGCCGCCACCCAGGCTGTTAACATGCGCTCCCTATGCCTGTTTTACGCTCTGGCGTGACCGTCACGCCGCCCTGACTCACCCTCTGCGCCGCCTGATTCCGGTTGCCCCAACCGGAGCCTTTTTGTTCACCCCTCACATACCAATACAACAATGCGATCCTGCCAGAATGCCACCTGACCCCAGATCTATGGCAACGAGTGGTCATGGATCCTCAACGCGCGAGAAAATCCCCATGCTGGAACGTGCAAGACAAGAGTGGTTCTCCAACATACGGGGCGATCTGCTGTCGGGTATCGTCGTCGCCCTGGCGCTGATCCCGGAGGCCATCGCCTTCTCCATCATCGCCGGAGTCGACCCCAAGGTCGGCCTCTATGCCTCCTTCTGCATCGCCGTGGTCATCGCTTTCGTCGGGGGGCGCCCCGGCATGATCTCCGCCGCGACCGGCGCCATGGCGCTCCTGATGGTGACCCTGGTCAAGGAGCATGGCCTGCAATATTTGCTGGCGGCGACCCTGCTCACCGGCCTCTTCCAGATAGCGGCGGGTTACCTCAGGCTCGGCAGCCTGATGCGGTTCGTCTCCCGCTCCGTGGTCACCGGCTTCGTCAATGCACTGGCCATCCTGATCTTCATGGCCCAGTTGCCGGAACTCACCAACGTCACCTGGCAGGTCTATGCCATGACCGCAGCAGGCCTTGGCATCATCTATCTGTTCCCGCTAATCCCCGTGGTGGGCAAGCTGGTACCCTCCCCGCTGCTGTGCATCGTCATCCTGACGGCGGTAGCCATCACCATGGACATCGATATTCGTACCGTGGGCGATATGGGGGAGCTGCCCGATACCCTGCCCATCTTCCTGTGGCCCGAGGTGCCTCTCAATCTGGAAACCCTGGCCACCATCTTCCCCTACTCTGCGGGTCTGGCCGTGGTGGGCCTGCTCGAATCCATGATGACGGCGGCCATCGTCGATGATCTGACCGACACCCCAAGTGATCGCAACCGCGAGTGCAAGGGCCAGGGGTTCGCCAACATAGGCGCGGGCCTGATGGGCGGCATGGCGGGGTGCGCCATGATTGGCCAGTCCATCATCAACATCAAATCCGGCGGCCGCGGTCGCCTCTCCACCTTTGTGGCGGGCACCCTGCTCATACTGATGGTGGTCTTCATGGATGAGTGGATCCGCCAGATCCCCATGGCGGCTCTGGTGGCCGTGATGATCATGGTCTCTATCGGAACGTTCTCCTGGGAGTCAGTGCGCAACCTGAAGACCCACCCTATTTCCACCAGCATCGTGATGGTGGCCACCGTCGCCATGGTGGTCGCTACCCATAATCTGGCGCTCGGGGTCTTTGTCGGGGTACTGCTCGCCTCCCTGTTCTTCGCCAACAAGGTTGCCCGCTTCATGCTGGTCAAGAGCGACAGCGAGCGCAACGGCGCGGTGCGCACCTATCAGGTTCGGGGCCAGGTATTCTTCGCCAGTGCCGAGCAATTCTTTGCCGGCTTCGACTTCAAGGAGGTAGTGGAGAAGGTGGTGATCGATCTCACCCATGCCCATTTCTGGGACATCACCGCCGTCACTGCGCTGGACAAGGTGGTCACCAAGTTCCGCCGCGAGGGGACTGAGGTGGAGATCCTCGGCCTGAACGAGGCCAGTGCCACCATAGTCGATCGCTTCGGGGTGCACGACAAACCGGAGAAAGTGGAAAAACTGCTGGCTGGCCACTGATCACGAAAACGAATCCATCCTGACAAACATTGTTGCCTGTATTGATGGCTCCCCGTCATAACGGCGGTGTCCGATGCCGTCACATGAGCCTCTGCCAACACGGAGTTGCCCATCCCCCTGCGGCAAACAGTGGAGAAAAATGCGTTTGAGGGACCAGCCGCTCTCTCCCCCAGCACAGGTCTTGGCAACCGCGAGCACCTGTTCAAGAACGCCCAAGGCGAGCAGTCCGCGGCTCAAGGGGTTGCTGCGAGATCTGGCGATGGGCGGTACGCAGAGTGATGAGCATGAACACCAGCTAGCGCAGGTCAGCCAGGTGCTGAAGAGTGCAGCGTTCGAGGTCGATACCCGGTTGCGCCAGGAGACGTCGCCGCCGTGCTCAGCCGGCATGCCATCGAGGTAGGGAACAATCTTATCGTGATGGGGCTTATGACCATTCAGGTAGCAGACAATTTATCGTGGGCAGCAGCACCACGGGGATACTGAAAACCACCAATACCGCGGTGCTCTTGCTGAGATAGGCAACCGGGGGCGGGTCAACCCGCCCCTGTATTCATCCGAACCAGCTTAGCACCGCCTCTCTGGACGGGATCCCTCCGGCGTGGACCACCTTGTCATCGATGACGACTGCCGGCGTCGACATCACCTTGTACTTCATGATCTCGGGCAATGACTCCACCTTCTCAAGCTGGATAGAGATCCCTAGCTCATCCACGACCTGCTGAATGAGTTGCACCGTGTTCTTGCAGTTGGCACAACCCATGCCCAGCACTTTGACCTGTTTCATCTCACACTCCTCATCAAGACATTAACGGCGACACGACATTCAAAACCCACCCAACCAGCGTGAAGGAAACCAGCAGCACCAGCAGCAGGGTGCCCAGCAACTGCCACTTCATCACTTGTTTAAGCAAAATAAACTCGGGAAAACTGGCAGCCACCGTGCTCATGCAAAACGCCAGTGTCGTACCGATGGGCAGGCCGCTCACGATCAGACTCTCCATCACCGGGATCACCCCGGTGGCATTGGAGTAGAGGGGGATGCCGATTAAAACCGCCGCAGGCACTGACCACCATTGGCCTGCACCAAGGTGTGAGGCAATCCAGCCCTCAGGAACAAAGCCATGGAGTGCGGCGCCGAGCCCCACCCCGACAATGACCCAGAGCCAGACACGCTTGAAGATGGTGAGGGTTTCTGCCTTGGCGAAGGCATGACGCTCCAACAGCGATAGGGGCGGCACCATCGTATCTGGCTGGGTCACCTTATTGTGGTCATGCCGCCCCTGCTTGAGAGCCTCTGCGGCAAAATCGGCCAGCCAGCGCTCGGCCTTGATCTTGTCCAGAAAGGCACCTCCCAACATGCCAACCGCCATGCCGACCACCACGTAAATCAGGGTGAACTTCCAGCCAAGCAGGCTGACCAGCAACAGGACGGCCACTTCGTTGATAAGCGGTGAGGTAATGAGGAAGGCCATGGTGATCCCGAGCGGGATACCGGCCGAGGTAAAGCCCAGGAACACCGGGATACTCGAACAGGAGCAGAAGGGGGTAATGGCACCAAAGCCGGAGCCCAGTAAATAACCCAACCCCCTGTGCTTGCCCGCCAGATAGTCCCTCACCCGTTCGACATTCAGGGAGGCCCGCAGCATGGCCACGATGTAGATCATGACCAGCAGCAGCGCAAAGATCTTGCTCACGTCCTCCACGAAGAAATGCAGTGCATCCCCCAGTCTGGTTTGCGGGCTCAGGCCAAGCTGCTGATAGACCAGCCAACTGGCGAGGTCGGTGAAAATCTGAAACATAATGGCTCCATCAACATCGGTGATATCCAGAAGACGTTGCATGTCACCAAAGGATGCTTATATTTTTCTTGCTAGCGCCGCGATCTCATGGTTTGCGCCCCCCTCCCTCAATCACTGAATACCAGCGAGTCAAGGACACCTTGCCCGCTATGAACGCCTCCTTCTGTCGATTCGGCCGATTTGCTACGGATCAGATATCCAGCAAAGCTCTGCTCCGCACAGGCTGGATTGCCATCGATCTGTACGGTGAACATCCCCAGTTCGCTGATCAAATCCGTCACCCGATGCAGCTCCCCTTTGCGCACTACCCAGGCTGACATCGCTCTGGGGACAGGATGCAAACGGCGCATCAACGACCAGGCCTGATATTGCCGGGGATCCAGTGTTGCCAGTTTTACCTGAATGTCCGCCCCAAACAGACAATGCCCACCCCCTTCTCCCTGGTTTTTAAGTACCCAGCTATCGGAGGGCGCCGCTTTGATAAAGCATGCGCTCTCAGGGGTCACAGGATGCATCTCACCCAGAACACCTCTCACGGTGTCGGCCTCTTGCGGGGTCAAGCCAAATGCGACCAATCCATCTTCTTCCAGGCAGGACAGCAGCATTTGTACTCGCTTGCTGGTCGCCAACTGCTGAGCGACAGTGGCATTGACGGCGACTCTGTGTCGTTCAATCAACACACGGGTCGCCATCAACGCCTGGCAACATCTCTGCTCGTTGAGGTCGGCAGCCTCATAATCAGAATACTGGTATCCGGCACGCAGGTAGACGGTATCGAGTGGACCGATCCCATTGAGGATCAGCCTGTCGTTGGCGCCCGTGCTCAGTTGATTATGCAGTTCGCGAAAGGTTCTGCGCTGTGTCTCTATCCCTCTCTGCTGGAGAGCAAGCTCAAGCAGATGTTGATCAAACACATTGTTTTCATGTTCCTGCACAATCATCAGAAACCTGGCCGGGCCGGGGTCGCCAAACTCGCGCTTAATCTTGAACGTGGCTTCGGCAATGCCTGCTGACAACCCTTCAATGGCGTGATTGCAGACAAGCTCACCCACTGTCTGATGCGACTCCTGGATAGAGCTGGCAGGCCATTGCCGTCGTAGATAGCGGTGCAGCTCATGGATCCGCTGGCCAAATGGTCCCATGCCAGCGGCGATGCCATTGAACTCGACCAGCTGGTGGCCATTGCGCCTATCGTCCATAAAATCGCTGCGCATGATGAGCAAGGGCAGCCTGGGCGCGCTGCCGGGTGATGAATGTATGTGTTGATGCATGCTAAGCAGGGCTGAGAAGAAGGGATCTCCCGCCGCGATGGGATGAATGGCGTCGTATAAAAAACCATGATCCTCAGAGACGGCATAGATCAGCTTGCTCAAGGTCTGCGCCACGCCTTTCAAATGCTGGTAGTCTCCCCGGCTGATCGGTGTCGGCGTCAGGGTAAACGGGGTATGCACGGCAGAATACAGCGACTCCTTGAAGGCCACGCCGTGAGTAAATGCCCACTCTATCGCATCATCTCTGACTTTCTGGATATCAAGAGAACTCATCATATGTTCCTGATTGTTGACTCACTACCCTCAAAACCGGGTTGCAGCACGCATATCCCATGGCGACCGGCCTATCTCCATCAGCAACAGCGTGTCTGGAGGTTCTGGGGGATTCACTTCACCACCGGAGTGAAGCAACAGATTCGACCGGTCTCATCCAGCCTGACCTGACAGTCCAGAGAGAGCTGCTGACGCAAGCGTTCCCTGGCCCGCAGCAAACGGGACTTGGTGGCAGCCTGGGTCAAACCATGCCTGACAGCAAAGTCCGCCTGCTTCATCCCCTCCAGATCGCAGTGTCTCAGGATCTCCCTGTCACTCTGCGCCATTCTCTCCAGCACCCTCGGCAGACAGGAAGCAAGCGAATCCACCGCATCGAGCTCACCTTGCGCCATCGCCAAATCGTCGTGCAGTGGCAACCAGGTGCGCTGCCTGCGGCTGTTATCGATCACCAGATGTCTGGCGACTTCAAACAGCCAGGCCCTGGCATTCTCGATGGCGCAGAACTTGCTCTGCTGGCGGATTGCCCGCAAGAAGGTCTCTTGCAGCAGATCATCGGCATCCATCGGGCTGCCAGATTGCTTGAGCAGCCACCCATAGAGCTCATGTTCATGCTGTTGCCATGCCGTCATCAGGCAAGGTGGCGCACCGGTCGGTTGGGTCACTTGATGCGTTTTCCTTGTGCATCCACCACCTGCTCCCCATCCTCCTTGCTGAAGGCCCCTTGCTGAAGGCTCGGCAGGATGTCCAGCACCACTTCTGATGGGCGGCAAAGCTTGGTGCCAAGCGGCGTCACCACGATGGGCCGGTTGATCAGGATGGGATGCGCCAGCATGGCGTCGATCAACTCATCATCGCTGAACCTCTCTTCGGTCAGTCCTAACTCTTCAAAAGGCGGCACATTCTTGCGCAGCAGGTCCCGCACCGGCATGCCCATGGCGGCAATCAGGGCAACCAGGGTCTCGCGGCTCGGAGGTGTCTCCAGATAGTGGATAATGGCCGGCTCAACGCCCGAGTTGCGAATCAGCGCCAGCGTGTTGCGAGAGGTGCCACACGCCGGGTTGTGGTAGATGGTGATAGAGGTGTCACTCATGCCTGCGCCTCCGCTTTGCCATAGTGGCGCTTCATGCGCAGGGCCACGTTGACCAGACCGATCAGCACGGGCACTTCAACCAGTGGGCCGATGACGCCGGCGAAGGCCTGATCCGAACTCAGCCCGAACACGGCGATGGAGACCGCGATGGCCAGCTCGAAGTTGTTGCCGGTCGCGGTAAAGGCGATGGAGGCGTTCTTGTCATAGGGAATACCCAGCTTCTTGCCCACCAGGAAGCTGGTGAAGAACATGAGCACGAAATAGACCACCAGGGGCACGGCGACCCGCAGCACATCCATGGGCAGCTCGACGATCATCTCCCCCTTGAGGCTGAACATCAGCACTATGGTGGCCAGCAGGGCGATCAGCGTGATGGGGGAGATGGCCGGAATGAAGCGCTCTGTGTACCACTTTTCCCCTTTTGCCTTGACCAGATAGTGACGGCTCAAAAAGCCTGCCAGGAAGGGAATGCCGAGATAAATCAACACGCTCTGCGCGATATCCAGCATGGTGATGTCCACTGCGAAGCCCTGCAGGCCGAACAGCGGCGGCAGCACGGTAATGAACAGCCAGGCCAGGAAGCTGTAGGTGAGGATCTGAAACGCGCTGTTGAGGGCCACTAGGCCCGCACCGTACTCCTTGCTGCCACCGCCGAGATCGTTCCACACCAGCACCATGGCGATGCAGCGCGCCAGGCCGATCAGGATGAGACCCACCATGTAACCCGGTTGATCATGCAAAAACACCAGGGCAATCACGAACATCAATATGGGGCCAACCAACCAGTTCATCACCAGGGAGAGGGTGATGGCTCGGCGGTCGCGAGTCATGGTGCCCATGGTGGCGTAATTCACCTTGGCGAGCGGCGGATACATCATCAGGATGAGGCCGATGGCGAGCGGCACGTTGGTGGTGCCAACCGACATCGCCTCATTCCACTGCGCCACCTGGGGGAACAGATAGCCAATACCCACCCCGATGCCCATGGCAACGAAGATCCAGAGGGTGAGGTTGCGATCGAGAAAACTCATTTTTTTGCTGACGGGCAGGTCAGAACAGGCGGTTGTACTCATCAAGAGACTCCATGAGAGTGGGATGAAACGGGCGGCTGATGGCGGGGTAGACCGAGGGAGATCAGCGCCGCCAACAGAATGAAGAGGGTGGAGAGCCAGAGGCAGGCCTCGAGACCATGGAGCTGGAACACCAGTCCGGAGAGCAGGGTGCCGAGCAGGCGGCCCAGGGCATTGGCCATGTAATAGAAGCCCACATCGAGCGACACCCCGTCAGAGCCGGCATAACTGACGATGAGGTAGCTGTGCAGGGAAGAATTGATGGCAAACAGGGCACCGAACACCATCAAACCGCCCACCAGGCTGATGGCTGGATGCAGATCGAAATGGAGCGCCAGGGCAATCAGGGCCGGGGTCAAGGCCAATACCAGCGCCCAGCCCATGGCCACCTTGCCATCAGGCACCCGCCCCTCGCGTTTGCCGGTAAAACGCGGCGCCTGGGTCTGCACCACGCCGTAGGCGATGATCCAAAGCGCAAGGAAGCTCCCCACATAGCCATTATCCCAGCCAAGGCTGGAGGCGAGGTAGACAGGCAGCGCCACCACAAACCAGACATCGCGGGCACCGAACAGGAACAGACGGGCGGCGGAGAGGTAATTGATGGCCCGGCTCTTGGAGAAGATCTCCCTGAACTTGGGCTTGTTCTTGGCCTTGCCCAGATCCCGTTTCAGGGTCAGCATGCTGATGCACCAGACCAGTGCCAACGCCAGTGCCATGACCAGCACGGCCCCCTGAAACCCGATCAGGGTCAGCAGGGCGCCACCGAGGAAGAAGCCCATCCCTTTCAGGGCATTCTTCGAACCGGTCAGCAGTGCTACCCACTGGTAGAGCTGACCCTGCGCCTCCCCCGGCACCAGCAACTTGATGGCGCTCTTGGCGCTCATCTTGTTGAGATCCTTGGCAATCCCGGAGAGCGCCTGGGCACCCATCACCCAGGGCACCGTCAGCCAGAGCGACGGTGCCAGCAACATGCCGAGCGCCAGCACCTGGAGGGCCAAGCCTATGTTCATGGTGCGGTTGAGCCCGAGACGAGCCCCGAGCCAGCCCCCCACCAGATTGGTCACCACCCCGAAGATCTCGTAGAAGAGGAACAGGGAGGCGATGGCCAGAGGGCTGTAACCCAGCCCGTGGAAGTAGAGCACCACCAGCATGCGCAGGGCGCCATCGGTCAGGGTAAAGGCCCAGTAGTTGCCGGTCACCAGCAGATACTGGCGGATCTCTGGGGAGAGGCGGGTCAGTGCCATAGCCGGGTTATCCTTGCACCTTGTCCATTTGACCGACCATGCGCATCAGCTCGGCGGTGCGGTTGGCATAGCCCCACTCGTTGTCATACCAGGCGTAGATCTTCACCTGGGTGCCGCCCACCACCATGGTGGAGAGTGCATCTATGGTGCAGGAGCGCGGATCCGTCTTGTAATCCACCGACACCAGGGGGCGCTCTTCATATCCCATGATCCCCTTGAGCTCATTCTCGGCCGCGGCCTTGAGCAAGCCATTGACCTCGACTTCGGTGGTGGGGCGGTTTACCTCGAACACGCAGTCGGTGAGGGAGGCGTTGGCGAGCGGCACCCGCACCGCATGGCCATTCAGCTTGCCCTTGAGCTCGGGGAAGATGTGGGTGATGGCGGTGGCAGAGCCCGTAGTGGTGGGGATCAGGCTCAGGCCGCAGGCGCGGGCGCGGCGCAGATCAGCATGGGGCGCATCCAGAATGGTCTGGGTGTTGGTGATGTCATGAATGGTGGTCATGGAGCCGTGCTTGATGCCGAGCTGCTCGTGGATCACCTTCACCACGGGCGCCAGGCAGTTGGTGGTACAGGAGGCAGCTGTCACTATGGGGTGCTGCGCCTTGTCATAAAGATGGTGGTTGATCCCCATCACCACATTGAGCACCCCTTCCTCCTTGACCGGTGCCGTGACCACGACCCGCTTCACCCCTTGCGCCAGATAAGCATCGAGCAGCGCCTTGGTTTTCATCTTGCCGGAGGCCTCGATCACCACATCACAACCAGACCAGTCAGTCTGACCGATCTCCTTGTTGCGAGTGCAGGGGATGCGATGATTGCCGATCACCATCTGGTCCCCATCGCTACCGGCTTCATGATGCCAGCGGCCATGGACGGAATCGAAGGTGATGAGGTGTGCTAGGGAGGCGGCATCCCCAGCCGGGTCATTGATGCGCACAAACTCCACATCCGCCCAGTCGAAGGCGGCGCGAAACGAGAGACGGCCCATGCGGCCAAAGCCATTGATACCCACTTTGATGGTCACGCTGTTTTCCTTAACCGGCGAATGCATGGTGGTTGTTGAGGTAATTGAGGTGCGCTGCCAATGTCAGCGCCTTGGGGCGCAGCCCTTGCACCAGCGACTTGACCTGTGTGGGGGCATAGCCCGACTCCAGCAGCAAGATGGCCGCCATCAGCCCGGTACGCCCCGAGCCGCCACGACAATGAATGGCCAGGGTCTGACCCGCCGCCAGGCGCGCCAGCAGATCCGCCTTGTGGTTGGCAAAGGCTTCGGCAAACGGTGTTTCGGGGGCGCAATCGTCCTCCACCGGCAGCTGGAACCAGGCCAGCCCCAAGGCCTCGCACTCGGCGGGCAAGGCATCGGCCTTGAACCGCGTCAGCTCGGCTCCCGGCATCAGGGTGATCACGGCATCCGCTCCGGCGGCTTGCAGGGTCTTGAGGGAGTCCTGCAAGGAAGCCTCCCTGGTGCCAGGACAGGGGGTGAAGATAAGGCGGGCGCCATTATCCAGGTTCAGGATGTCAAAGGGATGCATGATAAACAGCAGCTCCATGTCTCGTCAGGATGAGGGTGAAAGCGGGACTCGCCTCTCGGCGATACCGGGCAGGTGTCAGTAGGTCTCGTCGCAGCAGGACGAGCGAGGCTGACCACTGACGGTCTGGGGACGACCATCCACCAGACCGCAAGCCTCCGGATGACCTGCACAGCACTCCTCGGTGAGGTAGCCGATAAGGCTCAGCATCAGGGGAATGTTGGCACGATAGCGCAAAAAGCGTCCCTCCTGCTCCACCGAGAGCAAGCCCGCATGCAGCATGGCCTTGAGGTGAAACGAGAGTGTGTTCGGGGCAATGTCGAGCTCGCTGGCCAGCTGGCCGGCCACCTGCCCTTCCAGTCCGGCCTTGACCAGCAGACGCCATACATCGAGACGAATGCCTGATGCGAGGGACTCGAATACCTTGGTGGCGATCTCTTTGTTCATGGAACTTCCCCTTAATGCATTTCATGACTTCAACTATACAAGAAACATTGAAATGATCAACATGGCTACGGCTCGCAGCCAATCCCTTCAATCCCTCTTGTCATTCACGCAGCACTCTTCGCGGAAAAACGCGATGCTCTCATCCAGCCCCTCGTATTGAGAAAGGCACAGGAGTGCGCGACTTTTAAGGCTCCATTTGAAACTCTGCGATACGGTAGCTCGGGGTCAATGCGGAATGGCGTGGGGGATGGAATGGAATGGAATGGAATGGAATGGAATGAATTAAAATCCACAGATACAAAAAAGCCCACCTCAATCAATGAGATGGGCCGTATAGATGGCGGAGGAGGTGGGATTTGAACCCACGGATGGTCGCCCATCGCCGGTTTTCAAGACCGGTGCATTCAGCCGCTCTGCCACCCCTCCGCAGCAGTGCGACGCATATTACCCATGACGATCCCCCTTGTAAATCCCCACCCTGTTCGTTTGCCGATTTATTGGGCTAAATGGCCAACAAACCCCGCAAACGCCACCCCAACCGTGCTTTTTCCACCGGATGGCTTGACTTGAAAACAGACTCACCCACTATAGTGACCACTACGGTATTCCCAGCAAGATGGACTTATGAAAATCACACATGCCCTGTTCGCCGCCCTGACCGGCGCGACCCTGCTTGCGGCGCCTGTGCAGGCGAGCGAGCTGACCAAGAGCGATGTCGAGCAGATCGTGCGCGACTATCTGGTCAAGAATCCGGAAATATTGGTCGAGATGTCCAATGCCCTGCGCGCCAAACAGGAGAGCCAGCAGGCCGAGAATGACAAGACGCTGATCGAGGCCCATGCCAAGCAGCTCTTCGCCAACAAGGATCCCGAGAGTGGCAACCCCAAGGGCAGCCTGACCGTGGTCGAGTTCTTCGACTACAACTGCGGCTACTGCAAGCGTGCTCATCCCCTCGTCCAACAGTTGCTCGATGAAGACAAGGACATCCGCTACATCTACAAGCAGTTCCCCATCCTGAGCGAGACTTCCTACTACGCCGCCCGCGCGGCGTTGGCGGTGCAGCTCGGCCAGCCCGACAAGTTCCAGGCCTTCCACGACAAGCTGTACGCCCATCAAGGGTCGCTGGCCGACGAGGCCCAGGTGCAAGCCATCGCCAAGTCCGCCGGGGTGGACTGGAGCAACGTCGAGGCCAAGATCAAGGATGGCAGCATCGATCAGAACCTTGGTACCAACCGTGCCCTGGCCGAGGCCATGAGCATCTCGGGGACCCCGGGGTTCATCATCGGCGACCAGATCCTGCGCGGTGCGCCACGGGATCTGGCGAGCCTGAAGGCCATCGTCAAGGATGTGCGGGCTGGCAAGAGCATTCAGTAACCCGCTCTTCGCCCACAAAAAAACGCCCCGGCATGCGATGCCGGGGCGTTTTGCTATTCAGGCTTCACACCCTCAGGCCTGATAGCCGTTCGGGTTATGGCTTTGCCAGCGCCAGGTGTCGACCATCATCTGCTCCAGGCCCCGCTCGGCCTGCCAGCCCAGCTCGTCCCGGGCCAGGGTGGGTTCGGCCCAGCACTCGGCGATGTCGCCTGGGCGACGGGGCTTGATCTGGTAGGGAATGGGGCGGCCGCTGGCGGCTTCGAATGCCTTGACCATCTCCAGTACCGAGTAGCCCTGACCGGTGCCCAGGTTGTAGGTAAAGACCCCGGTGTCGCCCTCGATGCGTGCCAGCGCCTTGAGGTGACCGATGGCGAGATCCACCACGTGGATGTAGTCGCGCACGCCGGTGCCGTCCGGCGTCGGGTAGTCGTTGCCAAACACCCCCAGTTCCTTGAGCTTGCCGACACCGACCTGGCTGATGTAGGGCAGCAGGTTGTTGGGAATGCCGTTGGGATCTTCGCCAATGAGGCCACTCTCGTGGGCACCGACCGGGTTGAAGTAGCGCAACAACACGATGGCCCAGCGGGGATCGGACTTGGCAAGATCCCGCAGAATCTCTTCCACCATCAGCTTGGAGCGACCATAGGGGTTGGTGGCACCGGTGGGGAAATCTTCCCGCAAGGGCACCGAAGCGGGATCGCCATATACGGTCGCCGAGGAGCTGAACACCAGGCGGAACACGCCGGCTTTTGCCATCTCCTCGCACAGCACCAGGGTACCGGTCACGTTGTTCTGGTAGTAGGTGAGCGGGATCTGGGCGGACTCCCCGACCGCCTTGAGACCGGCGAAGTGGATCACGGATTCGATCCTGTACTCGGCAAACAGCCGCTGCAGGCATGCCCTGTCCAGAATGTCCCCCTTGACGAAGGTGACCGGCTTGCCTGTGATCCGCTCGACCCGCTTGAGAGATTCGGGGGAAGAGTTGGAGAGGTTGTCCAGTACTACCACCTGCAGCCCAGTACCCAGCAGCTCAACCAAGGTGTGGGAGCCGATATAGCCGGCACCGCCCGTGACCAGAATTGTCATTTTTTATCCCGTGCTTTGCTGAAACTGGGTCAGAGTCTACCCGCACGACCCGCTCGGGAAAAGCTCGGGATACCAATGACGCCCCTCAGTAATCGACGCTGACATCCCCTCTGATGGTGCAGGAGCAGGCCAGCGCGACGCCGCGCTCCAGATCCTGCGCACTCAGCGTCATCACGCTCTGACGCTCGATCTCCCCTTCCGTGGTGCAGCGGCAGGCCCCGCACACACCGGCGCGGCAGGCGGCCACCATGGTTTCGCCGGCTCCCTCCAGCGCAGCCAGCAGGGTCTGGCCCGGCAGTATCTTCACCTTCTTGCCGCTCTTTTTGAGGGTCAGCCAGAAGTGGTCGCTGCCGGCCGCAACTGGCGCCGTGCTCGATGTTCCAGCAGGCAGGCCGAACGACTCCTGATGCAATTGCTCCGCCGGCAGCCCCAGCTCCGCCAGCATGGTGCAGACCGCCGCCATGTAAGGGGCCGGGCCGCACAGATAGACGTGGCGCGCGAGCAGATCTGGTGCCAATTCCCTCAGCATGTCCGGTGTGAGCCGGCCAACCCAGGGATAAGCCGCCGGCGCCTGCTCCAATACCAGCGCATGGCGCACGCCCGCATGGGCCTCGGCCAGTACGGTCAGGTCGTCTGCGAAGATCACATCCTCCGGCGAACGGGCGCTGTGGATGAAGCGGATATCTGCGTCTGGCCGTTTGGCCAGCTCGTCCCGCAGCATGGCCCACATAGGGGTGATGCCGGAGCCAGCGCTGAGCAGCAGCGGCCGCTCGCAGGGGAGTACCGCCAGGTTGAAGTCGCCGAAGGGGCCGTCAACCCGGATCTCGTCCCCCAGTTGCAAGGTTTGATGCAGATGATGGGAGACCAGCCCCACGTCCTTGATGGTGACCTGCCAGAAAGGATCCTGCGGGCTGGAGGAGAGGGTATAAGCGCGGCACTGGGGTTTGCCGTCAATCTCGGTGTGCAGGGTCACACACTGGCCGGCCAGCACGGCAGGCAGAGTGCCCTCTGTGGCGACAAACTGCCAACTTGTCACGTCGTGAGTGTCCGCACGACGGCCAATGCAGCGCAAGGTGAGAGAGGTGGAGATCATCGCAAGGCTCCTCTTTTTGAAAGACATCTTTGTGAAAAAAAGGCGAGCCGGGGGGCTCGCCAAAGGCTTACAACATCTTGGGCTGAACCCGGATCAGGCCGCCAGGATCTCGGCGAGATCCGCCTCTGCGGTCGTGGTTCCCTTGAGACCGAACTGCTCCTCCAGCACCTTGAGCAGGGCCGGGGTGAGGAAGGCCGGAGCGGTCGGGCCGGTGCGAATGTCCTTCACGCCGAGTGCCAGCAGGGTGAGCAGGATGACGATGGCTTTTTGCTCGAACCAGGAGAGCACCAGGGTCAGCGGCAGATCGTTGACACCGCACTCGAACGCCTCGGAAAGCGCCAATGCCAGTTGAATGGCGGAGTAGGCGTCGTTGCACTGGCCCACGTCCAGCAGACGCGGGATGCCGCCGATATCGCCAAAGTCGAGCTTGTTGAACTTGTATTTGCCGCAGCCCAGGGTGAGCAGCAGGCTGTCCTGCGGGATCGCCTTGGCGAACTCGGTGTAGTAGGCGCGCTCGGCACGGTCGCCGTCACAGCCCCCCACCAGGAAGAAGTGGCTGATCTCGCCAGCCTTGACCTTGTCGATCACCGCAGGGGCGGCCTGCATCAGGGCGTTGCGAGCAAAGCCGATGGTGATGAAATGCTCGAGCTCAACGTGCTTGAAGCCTTCCAGCGCCTGGGCCTTGGCGATAACGGCAGAGAAGTCCTCTCCTTCCAGATGGGTCACCCCCGGCCAGCCGACGATGGAGCGAGTGAAGATGCGATCCGAGTAGTTGCCCACGTTCGGGTCGATGATGCAGTTGGAGGTCATCACCACGGCGCCCGGGAAGTTCGCAAACTCCTTCTGCTGGTTCTGCCACGCGGAACCGTAGTTGCCCACCAGGTGCGGATACTGCTTGAAGAATGGATAAGCCAGGGCCGGCAGCATCTCACCGTGGGTGTAGACGTTGATGCCGGTGCCTGCGGTCTGTTCCAGGATCAGCTTGAGATCCACCATGTCGTGGCCGGAGACCAGGATGCACTTGCCCGGCACCGGGGTGACGCGCACCTGAGTCGGTTCCGGGTGGCCGAAGGCCGTGGTTTCACCGAGATCCAGCATCTCCATGATCTTGAAGTTGAGCAGGCCGATGTCCATGGCGCACTTGAACAGGGGATCCAGATCGCTCGGATCCGTGCCGAGCCAGCTCATGATGCGGTGGAATTCGGCGGCCACGGCGCTGTCTTGCTGGTCCAGTACCCGGGCGTGCTCCATGTAGGCGGCTGCCCCCTTGAGCCCGTAGAGGCAGAGCAGGCGCAGCCCCATGATGTCTTCATTGACTTCGCTCTTGCCGCGGTTGACCGCGGTCTGGGGCGCATGGGCCAGCTGTTCCAGCAGCTCGACACCCGGCTCGAAGCGTGCGGCGGCAGGCAGCTCGGCAAGCTGCACCGCCAGCGCGGCCAGACGGTCGGCCAGTTGCTGCCGATAGGCCAGCGCCTGGTTGACATAGTCGACGATGCGCGCGGAGTCAAAGTTGACGTTGGTGAGGGTGGCGAAGAAGGCCTTGGGTACGAAGGCATCGATCTCGTCATCGACGATGTCGTGCTCACGGGCCGCCAGCGCCCAGGCACTGAGGCCTTGCAGCGTATAAATCAGCACATCCTGCAGATCCGAGGTCTCGGCCGTCTTGCCGCACATACCTTGTGCATACGCGCAGCCATTGCCTGCGGGGGTACGAATTGTCTGTTCACATTGCACACAAAACATCATGCCTCTCCTAATTGGACATTTCAGTTGCTTGTTTTGTGGCGATTCTATTCCCCCGACTCAAAACTTAATAGGCATTCAATTTACCAATTAAGGTTTCATTGATGCAGATCAAAAACAAAAAAGCCGCCCAAACAGGGCGGCAAGCGGGTGGATAACATCAAAGACAACTCAGGTTTGCAACAACGGAACGGTCGGACCGGCGCCTGGTCAGGGGTATCCGGCCCTGCACTCTATCAGGCCAGGTAGGCGCGCAGCATCCAGACCAGTTTTTCCTGCTGCTGCACATAGTCGGAGAGGATGGAAGCGGTACCCTCGTCACCGGCGTCGGCGGCCTGGCCCAGAATGCGGCGCTGAGCCACTAGCAGCTCGCGGAAACTCTCCAGCAGGGACTCGACACAGGCGCGACCGTCGTGCAGCCCCTTCTGCTCGGGGATGGCGGAGACCTTGATGTAGTCGCTGAAGCTGTGCAGGGGCACCCCATCCAGGGTGAGGATGCGCTCGGCTAGGGCATCAACCTTCAGCAGCAGATCGTTGTAGATCTCCTCGAATTTCAGGTGAAGCTCGAAGAACTGGTTGCCGCGGATGTTCCAGTGGAAGCCACGGACGTTCATGTAGAGGATCTGGTAGCTGGCCAGCAACTTGTTCAACTCGGCGGCCAGGGCTTGTGATTGAACGGTATCAAGACCAATGGGGCTCTTCATCATTCACCTCCAGGTGGTAAACATTATCGGGAACGGAGTCAGCATATCCCCGCACAGACTCAAAGGACAATTGCTTCTGCCTTGTCCATTGATAGCGAATGGCTATCGTCAGCAAGAAAAACACCCGCTCTCATCGCTCAAGCCGCTCGATATAGAGGATCACCTCGCCGAGGTGAATGCCGAACTTGCTGATCGCGGCGCGATTGATCAGGCGATCTTCATCCAGCAGATACATCCAGTCATCGAAGCTCACCCGCACCACCTCCCCGTCCGGCAGGGCCAGATCGAGTTGATAGCGCCAGTTCAGGGCAAAGCCTGCCGTCTTGCCTACCGCCTCCCCCACCACGTCCGAGGCGGTGCCGCGCCAGTGGCCATCCGCTCCCTTGCTCAAAAACCAGGTGCGGGTCTGCTGGCGGCCGTCATCGAAATAGAACTGCTCGAACAACTCCCCCTTGCCCTCTCGCCAGCGCCCCTGCATCTCGACCCGAAAGCGACTGGTCACTTCGCCGCTACGGTCCGTCACCAGGCCATGGGCCACCAGCTTGCCATTGAAGAAACGGGCGAGATCCCAGTTCGGGCCCTGCCCTCTATAGTCATCGAGGCTGGCGCCACAACCAGTCAGCAACAGCAGTGGCCACAGCAGCAGAAGACGCCATGTGCGATGGAAGGTCATGAGGAACTCCAGTATCAGGGTTGGCCGCGCAGGCGGCGGGTAAGGGCGGGATCGCGACTGTTGTCGGCGAGCCAGATGGCCAGAAAGGCGGCGGAAAACTGCGGATCGGCAAGGGAACCCAGGGGCTTGTCCTGCCACCAGAAGTGGCCGACTCCCGCACTGTCCACATAGAAGGTGAGTCTGTCCCCAGCCCCCACGTCGGGCCAGAGGGCGGCTAGCCGGCCGAGCCAGCGCTGGCGATCTCCCTCGCTGCCGAGCCCAAGGCGCTGCCACTCGGCGGCGGTGGCGCTCAGCAGATCTTCCCTGTCTATGGCTCTGGCATAGGTCAGGGTCAGGGCCTGCGGGTAGCGACCGGGCTCGTAGCGACCGCTCGCGCTGTAGAGGGTGGCGTCATAGAGCTTGAACCAGAGCCAGCTCATCTCCCCCTGCCCGACCGGGCGCAGTTGTTGCCAGGGGGCAGAAGAGGCCTGTACCGCACTGGCAAACAGCAGCGTCAGCGCCGCCAGCAAGGTGCTAATTCCACCCCATGTGCCAATGGGCGGGGTCTTCCAGTTCATGCCAGTCCATCTCCTGTTCCTGCAGGGTATTGATATCCTGCATCACCACGCTCGCCAGTTGACCCTGGGCATCGCGTTGGCATGCAACCACCAGATAGAAACGCTCTGCCAGCTCGCACTGGCCATCCCTGGTCCACTTGGAAAACAACAAGGCGTCGGTCGAAAAGGTGTTCATCTCGATTCACCCTCCAGCGTCACCGTTACCCACAGCAGTACGGGTAACCACCCCATCCAGATCACCGCCAGCAGCACCGTGCTGATCCAGATGCCCCAGGGTAAGTGTACGGCCCCCATGGCAGCCCCCGCCACATAGGAGCTCGCGCCCCCCACCATGCCAAACAGCGCCTGCTGCCAGCGGGGCAAGGGCCGAAGCCAGCGCAGACCGTGGGAGAGGGTCAGGGCAAAACCGCACCAGAGCAGCAACAGCCAGAGCGGGAAACCGACCGGAAACTGGAACAGGCCGAGCCGCCAGAGCAGACCGTCGAGCAAACAACCTGCCAGGGCAACGGGAATGAGCCGCCAGTCTTGCCAGCGACGAGGAGAGAAGAGGAAATGAAGCAACAGCATCAGCAGCAGCGGGCCCGGTTGCTGCCATTTCACCGCCAGCAACCAGTAGAGGTTGAACCCCAGCAGGTGGGCCCACTGCCACATGGTCAGTGACCGCTGACTGGTAGATCACCGGACCAGCCGAGGGGGCCCGGCTTGGCCGCCTCCAGCTGCACCAGGCTGATGGCCCGCTCCCAGAAGCCCCCCTCGCAATAGGCAAAATAGAAGTGCCACAGCCGGATGAAGTCCTGGCTGTAGCCGAGCCTTGGCAGCTCGGGGGCCAGCGCCAGGAAGCGTTCGCACCAGTGGGCCAGGGTGCGGGCATAGTGGTGGCCGTGATCGTGCAGCCGCACCAGTTGCATATCGGTCTCCCGGGCGAGCAGTCCCGCCATCTGGGAGACGCTCGGCAGACAGCCGCCGGGGAAGATGTAGCGCTGGATGAAATCGACCCCGCGCACATACTGGGCATGGCGCTGATCGGCGATGGTGATGGCCTGAATGAGCAGACGACCACCGGGTCTGAGCAGGCGTGACAGCTGGCGGAAGTAGTCCGGCAGGAAGGCGTGCCCCACGGCCTCTATCATCTCGATGGAAACCAGCTTGTCGAAGCTCCCCTCCAGCTTGCGGTAATCCTCCAGCAGCAGGGTGATACGATCCTCCAGCCCCTCCCGCGCAATCCACGCCTTCGCATAGTCGTGCTGGGCCTGGGAGATGGTGGTGGTGGTCACCCGGCAGCCGTAGTGACGGGCGGCATAGACGGCCAGGCCGCCCCAGCCGGTGCCTATTTCCAGCAGGTGATCCTCCGGTCCCAGCTCGAGCCGCTCGCAGATGGTGCGCAGCTTGGCCTGCTGCCCCTGCTCCAGGCTGGCCTCGGCGCTCGGGTAGATGGCGCTCGAGTACTGCATGTGGCTGTCGAGAAAGCCCTGATAGAGGGTATTGCCGAGATCATAGTGGGCGGCGATATTGGATCTCGACCCGGTCAGGGTATTTCGATTGAGCCAGTGACGCACCTTGTTGAAGGGGAAGCTGAGCCAGCCGAGCCGCCGCTCCAGGGTGTCGAGCAGCGTCAGGTTGCGGGCCAGCAGCCGCACCAGGGCCACCGGATCCGGGCTGGTCCAGAGTCCTTCCACCCAGGTCTCACCGGCGGCTATGCTGCCTCCCAGCAGCAGACGACGATAGAAGGCAGGATCCTGCACTATCACCTCGGCATGGAGATCGGTGCCCGCCACCCCGAAGCTGTGACGCTCGCTGCCGTCACGCAGCAGCAGTTGACCCTGTTCGAGACGTCCCAGCAGAGTGAGCAGCAGTTGCCTGGCCCCCTTGTCGATGAAAGAGGCAGAGAGGGTTGATTGAGCAAGTTCCATTAGCGGCTCTCCGGATGGATGAAGATAAAAGAGGTTCGTTTGATACAAACCCGCATCATGGGTTGCGGACAACGACTGGAAGCTGAAATACGCGAGAATGTCGGCTTCATCAGCGGCTCTCCGGGTGGCTGAAGATGGGGGTGCGTTTGATAAAAAGACGCAAGGCCTGCCAGTAGATACCGAGCAGCACCTTGAGGGTCATCCAGGGCCAGCGGGCAAGCAGGGCCACCAGCCCCTGGCGCGACAGCGGTTCGCGACGCAGCGCCAGGGTGGCATCGAACAGCTTGGCCTCGCCTGACCTGGGATGACTCTCGATATGGATCAGCGTCTCCTCTTCGGGCGGGCGAATGCGCCAGTGGTAACGCATGGCCAGCCCCATGAAGGGGGAGACGTGAAAGTCCTTGTCGTGGGGTGCCAGGGCCGCCAGATCCAGCAGGTAGTAGTGACGCTCGTTCCAGGGGGTGTTCGACACCTCCGCCAGCAGGTAACGCGCCTCCTCCTCCCGGTAGCAGAAGTAGAAGTTGACCGGGCTGAAGTAGAACCCCAGGCAGCGCACATTGCCGAGCAGCAGCACCCGACCGCCCGGCTCGGCGTCGCCGCCAAGGGCAGTCACCTTGTCCCACACCGCCAGCTTGAGGCTCCCTTCGCTGCCTTTGAGATAGTCATTGCGATGAAAGGAGAGCAACCCGGCCCGCTCCACTCCGAACCAGCGCCCCTGGCTGAGGCTCGGCAGCTCGTCCAGATCCAGCCCCAGCATGAAGAGGTCGTAGGAGAAGGCGTGGTTGCGCGGCGCAAAGCGGCGGTGGCGCACCGAACCCTGCCAGATGGCGCTGATGGTGTCGCCGGCGGCCTTCATAGGTTGGCTCCGAAGCGACTGGCCACATCCAGGGCGCTGCGCACCCCGTCCTCGTGAAAGCCGTTGTACCAGTAAGCGCCGCAGAAATGGGTGTGCTGCCGGCCGCAGATCTCGGCTCGCCGCTGCTGAGCGGCGATGGAGGCCTGATTGAAGACAGGATGGTGGTAGACGAAGCGGCGCAGCACCTTGCTTTCGTCCACCCGGCCCTGGGGGTTGAGGCTGACGCAGAAGGGTTGCGGCGAGCTAATCCCCTGCAGGATGTTCATGTTGTAGCTCACCAGGGGGCGCGCCTCGTCGTCATCCCCGAGCTGATAGTTCCAGCTGGCCCAGGCTTTTGGCCGGGCCGGCAGGCAGTTCACATCGGTGTGCAACCAGACATCGTTGGCCTGATAGGCCATGGCGCCGAGAATGGCCTGCTCCCGCTCGCTTGCATCCGCCAACAGGGCCAGCGCCTGATCGCTGTGACAGGCGAGGATCACCTCGTCAAAGCGCTCCTCCCCATAGCCGCTCTGGACAAGCACCCCCTCGGCCGAGCGCCGGATCGCCAGTACCGGACAGGCCAGCCGGATCCGCGACATCCAGCCCGACGTGAGGGGACCCAGGTATTCCCGCGAGCCGCCCGGAATGACGTACCACTGAGGGCGGTTGGCCACATCGAGCAGGCCGTGGTTGGCAAAGAAACGCAGGAAGAAACCCAGCGGAAAGGCGCGCATGTCAGCCAGGGTGGAAGACCAGATAGCCGCCCCCATGGGCAGGATGTAGTGGCGGGCGAAGTAATCGCTGAACTCCCCCAGCAGCAGAAAATCCCCCAAGGTAGGTTCGCGGCCATCCCCGCGGCGCCCGCGGTCCGCCAGCCAGGCGCGGGCCTCCCGGTTGAAACGCAGGATCTCGGCCACGAAACGGTAGAAGCGCGGGCTCAGCAGGTTGCTGCGTTGGGCAAACAGGGTGTCCAGGTTGTGGCCGTTGTACTCCAACCCCTGGGGGCTCTTGACCGAGAAGCTCATCTCGGTGGGCTGGCGCGCCACCCCGATCCGCTCCAGCAATTTCAGGAAATTCGGGTAGGTGCGATCGTTGAACACGATAAAGCCGGTGTCGATGGCATAGCTGCGACCGGCCAGGCTGACATCCACTGTGGCGGTATGTCCGCCGAGCACGGGGGCCGCCTCGAACAAGGTGATGTCGTGCAGCTTGTGGAGCAGAAAACCGGCGCTGAGTCCCGAGATCCCGGAACCTATGATGGCGATCTTTTTCTTCATGAAGGGGATCCTTTCGAGATGAGGGTGCGACCGAGGCGCAACCAAAGCCCCGTCGGCAGTGCGCCAAGCAGACGCAGCAACCAGATGAAGCGACGGGGGAAGTGGATCTGATGGCGACCGGCGGCCAGCCCGCTCATGATGGCGCGGGACGCCTCCTCCACCGTCACCAGACAAGGCATGGGAAAATCATTCTTCGCGGTGAGCGGCGTCTGCACGAAACCCGGACGGATCAGGGTCACCCCTATGCCCCGGGTCGCGAGATCGAGGCGCAGGGTGGCGGCCAGATAGTCGAGGGCCGCCTTGGAGGCGCCATAGGCCTCGGCCCTTGGCAGCGGTAACCAGCTCACCGAGGAGCCGACGATGGCGAGCCGCGACCCGGACACCAGCCGCGGCAGGAAGGCGGCCAGGGCGTGGCCGGTGGCGATGAGGTTGGTCTCGATGACCCGGGCAAAGAGGGCACCGTCAAATCCCTCGACCAGATCCATGTATTCGCAGTTGCCGGCGTTGAGGATCAGCAGATCCAGCGCGGGCAGATCGGCGGCAATCACGGCCATGGCGGCGCTGTCCCGTCCATCGAACTGCAGGGGAATGATCCCTTCATCGGCCAATGCCTGCAGCCGTTCACCATCGCGGCCACAACCCCACACCTGCCAGCCAGAGCGCCGGTAATCGAGCGCCAGCTGGCGACCTATGCCGGAGGTGGCCCCGGTGATCAGTACCCGCCCGCTCATGTGCCCAGCCTCCCCTTGATGGCGCGCACCACGGGGCCCAGCAGCGGCAACTGTTCGTAGAGCATGGCGCCGAGATCGAAGTAATCCCGGTGCAGGCAGACCTTGCCCCAGGCATCAAACTGCAACCGGGTGGCCCCCTCCACCCGCACCGGCCGCCCACCGGCAATCCGGGGATGTACGAAGGTCATGACCCAGCCGAGCCAGGCCTCATTGCCCTGCAACTGCTGGCTGGTGATCTCGAACCTGCACTCCTTGAGCCGCTCATAGAGAGAGGAAAAATAGCGGGTGAGCGCGGCCAGCCCCTCGATGCGGTGGGCCGGATCGATAAACACCACCTGATCGGCATAGATCTCAGGCAGACGGTGCAACTGATGCTTGTCCAGTTGCAGATAAAGCACGATGAAATGGGCCAGCGCGTCGTTCATGTCATGTCTTCTCCAGGTCACGGAACATCTCGATGGCCCTCACCCGTGCAACGGCATGATCCACCATGGGCGCCGGGTAATCCTGCCGTCCCTTGAGCCGCAGCCAGTCGTGGGGCTGGTGCACATAGGCGGCAGGCACATCGGCAAGCTCAGTTACCCAGGTACGGATAAACTCCCCTTGTGGATCAAATCGTTGTCCCTGGGTAGTGGGGTTGAACACCCGAAAGTAGGGGGCCGCATCGGCGCCCGTTCCCGCGGCCCATTGCCAGCCACCGTTGTTGGCCGCCAGATCCCCGTCGATGAGCTGGCTCATGAAGTAATCCTCCCCGAGCCGCCAGTGGATGTGCAGATCCTTGGTCAGGAAGCTCGCCACTATCATTCGCAGCCGGTTGTGCATCCAGCCGGTGGCGTTGAGGCAGCGCATGGCGGCGTCGACGATGGGGTAGCCGGTACGCCCCTCGCACCAGGCGGCAAAGGCATCCGGGTCCCAGCTCCAGGGCAGGGCCACCGTCTCTGGCTTGAAAGGGCGATTCATCGAGAGGGTCGGGATCAGTACCAGCAGGTGGCGATAGAACTCGCGCCAGATGAGCTCGTTAAGCCAGACGAAACCGGGCTGCGCCTTGGACTGGGGCCGGCCGCCGAGTCGCTGCTGCAAGGCCGCCACGCACTGACGGGGGCTGACGATGCCCGCCGCCAGATAGGGGGAGAGGATGGAGGTACCCGCCAACGCCGGAAAATCCCGGGTCTCGCCATAGTCCAGCACCGCCTGCTCCAGGAAGGCGTGCAACCGCCGCAGGGCCTCGACCTCCCCCACCGGCCAGCGGGGATCCGGGGTCAGCTCCCCGAACCCCTCATCGACAAAAGCCCGCTCGGCCAGCGGCTGCCACGGCAATGGCTCACCCCGTGGCGCCGGGGCTCTGTGAATGACGAAACCATCCTCATCCAGCGCCTTGAGCCAGGCGCGGCTGAAGGGGGTGAAGACCTTGAACATCTCCCGACCGCCGGTCAGTACCCGCCCAGGGGGCAGCACGCAACAGCCGTTGAGCCAGTGGCAGCTCACCTCCTGCTCTGCCAGCGCGGCGGTGACGCCATGGTCCCGGCGCTGCTCGTCAAGTTCGATGGCCTGGTTGGCGTAGAGGTGCGTGACGCCGAGCTCGCGGCAGAGGTCAGCCAGCGCCGCAGGCACCTCGGCAAAGGTCTCGACCCGCAGCAGATGAAGCGGGATGCCGAGGGCCGCCAGCTCGCGGCCCAGCACATCGACCTGGGTCAGGATGAAGCGCTGACGGATGGGTGCCATCTTGTGCTGTCGCCACTGGGTGGGGGAGATGATGAACAGCGCAGCGACCGGCTCATCGCTGGCGCAGCCATGACGCAGCGCCGGGTTGTCGGAAAGGCGCAAGTCATTGCGAAACCAGACCAGCCTCATGATTTCTTGCTCCCGCGCCCACGGGCGCCGCGCGCGGCAGGCTTGTCCGCCATCACCTCGGCCAGGGTCGCCCGCCAGCCGTGAGCGGCCAGCCAGTCAGCGTCATAGAGTCGTCCCAGCTCGCCAAAGAGCCGGGTACCGGCAGGCCAGTCGGCGGCCAGCGCCGGCTTGCCAAGGCCGGCCCCCAGCAGCACCAGCCAGGGGGTGGCGGCCCGCCCCTCCAGCAGGGCGGCATGGCGCGGCTCCACCGCCCCCAGCAGCTGTACCTCATAACCCTGACCGATGAGCTCATACGCGGCCCAGACCAGATCGAGAGGGCCCACCTGACCCCAGCTCACCAGGGTGACCGGCAGCCCCTTCTCCTGCTCGATGAGGTGGCGGGCGAAACGGGTGTGGAGCCAGCCCAGCCACACTTGTTGCAGCAGCTCGCCATCCGGCCGCTCGCGCCACAGGCCGAGCAGCTGCTCCACCAACGGTTGCAGCACCCGACTGCGCACCAGCTCGAACGGGTAGCTCGCCAGCAGATCATTGAGCTCGGCCTCCGCCTTGCGCTGGTTGAAGGCGAGCAGGGCCTGACTGAACTGCTCCAGGGTCTGCTGCCAGTGATCGCTCACCGGCTGGGACTGAGGTTCGCTCAACAGCCCCTTCACCTGCCCTATGCTCACCCCCCGTTCCAGCCAGCTCAGGATCTCGCCTATCTGGCGGATATCCTGCTCGCTGTAGAGGCGATGCCCCTTCTCGGTACGGGCGGGCTGCACCAGCCCGTAGCGGCGCTGCCAGGCGCGCAGGGTGACGGCGTTGACCCCGGTGAGTCGGGAGACCTCGCGGATGGGGTAGATCCCCTCGTCCGGCTTGGCGGCATCATCTTGTGGTACATCTGACATGGTGACTTCCATTCAACAGGGTATGGGCGCCCCGAGCCCAGAGGCTGCGTCGGGGCACAAACGAATTCAGAGCCCGTAGCGCAGCTTGAGCGTATCGGGATGCGGCTCTGGATAAAGCTGATCTCGCCATTCTCAAAGCCCGTAACGCAACTTGAGCATATCGGGGTGCGGCTCTGGATAAAGCTGATCTCGCTATTCTCAAAGCCCGTAACGCAACTTGAGCGTATCGGGATGAGGATTGAGATAGACCTGCTCGGACAAATAGGCATTGGGGTATTCCCGCAGGTAGTGGCGGATCAGGGTGAGTGGTACCAGCAGCGGGAAGACGCCGGTGCGGTACTTGTCGATGGTATCGCAGAGCTCCTGCTTCTGGGCCGGGGTCAGCACCCGCTTGAAATAACCCTGCAGGTGCATCAGCACATTGGTGTGGCTGCGACGATTGGCACGCAGGGTCAGGGCAGCCATCAGGCCCTTGATGTAGCTGTCCGCCACCTCCTGCAGGTTGGCCTTGCCGAGGTTGCCGAGCAGCTTGCCGAGGGTGCGGTAGTGGGTAGTGGCGTGGGAGAGCACCAGATACTTGTAACGCGAATGGAACCGGATGAGAGCGGCGGCGGTGATCCCGCGAGCACAGAGCTGCTGCCAGTCGTGATAGGCGAAGACCCGCAGCACGAAGTTCTCCCGCAGTATGGGATCGCACAGGCGGCCGTCTTCCTCCACCGGCAGCAGGGGGTTGGCCTCCATCAAGGCTTTGGCAAAGAGACCAATCCCCTCCTTGGCACTCCCCTCGTTGTTGGCACCATAGATGCGTACCCGCTCCATGCCGCAACTGGGAGACTTGGCGCAGAGGATGTAGCCGGAGAGGAAGTCGAGCTGACTCGCCTTCTGCTCGCTGAAGGCGATAAGCTTGTCGGTGACGTCGAAGCTGCCGTTGCTCGCCTCGGCGCGCACCTCTCCGTGGCGCTTGACCAGCCGGATGGCGGCACGGGGGGCACCGAGGCCGATGGCCATCTCGGGGCAGACGGGGTGATAGTCGAAGTGGGCGCCAAGATCCCGCTCGCAGAAGCTGGAACGCTTGTGGCCCCCGTCGAACCGCACTTCCTGGCCCAGCAGACAGGCACTGATACCGACCTTGATCTTGTACATGATTCCACCCCTTGTATAAGCATTGACTCAGTTATAGCAGTTATAGCAGTTATACAAAAAAATGAAAGTTGTATAACTATTACCGACCGATACGACACAAGAGCAAAAACAGGATCACCGGAAAATGAAAAAGCCCATGACCGGGGTCATGGGCAAAATGGACGTTGCGACAGACAGGGAAATCAGAAGCTGTATTTCACACCCAGGCTGCTGATGGATCCTTTCTGCAGATCCCAGTTGCGATAGGTGTAGTCGGCGGTGAGGGCCAGGTTCTGGCTCACCTTGTAGGCGGCACCCGCCTTGAAGTCGTGCATGTCGTCGGTCATGTTGGCGTAACGGTAGCCGGTAGAGAGCTCGACGGCGCCGATGTCGTAGCGCAGGCCCACTTCACCGTACAGGCTGCCGCTCTGCTTGCGGGTGATGTTGTCCCAGCCGCTGTCGTTCACGTTGGAGGCGAGCTCACGCTCCATGCTGTAGCCCATCAGACCCGCTTCACCGTACAGGTTCAGGCCGGTGCTGAGGGGAGTGAACACCCCCATCCCCAGACTGGAGATGGCCATGCTGTCATTGCCGCTGTTGCGGGAGCTGTATTCAGAACCGAAACGGCCGTAGAAGTTGGAGCCGAAGCTCTTGGAGAGATCCAGGCTCAGACCACCGAAATCGCGGTTGTTGCTGTCCTTGCCACCGACGTAGTCGGACTTGGTGTGTGCCCAGGTGGCGGATCCCTTGGCATAGCTGAACGCATCTTGCGCCAGCACGGAAGTGGAAGAGAGACCGGCCAGAACCAGAACAGACAGTGCGAGCTTTTGCATTTTGTTGACTCCGATTGTTGCGTTAGGCGGAACCTAACGGGAATGGAGCCATTGTGACGGGCAAAGGGGGAGTCGCCGAGCGGCAAGCTGTTGCCAAACCATGGCAGATGTAAGCAGATGTTGCTGATGGTTACCGGAGCAACACTCCACGGGGGACGGACCTGCCCGTCCCCCGTCGCGTTCCTAGCGGAATTCCACTTCGTCGATCTGGACCCGCACCAGCGGCTTGCCGGTCAGATTGGCCGGACGGGCCAGTTCGATGGCCCGGGACGGACGCTGCTCGCCCTTGCGCAGATAGGATTCCGGCAGGCGATTCTCCCCGACCCAGAAACGCACCGGCTGGGTCGAGAGCTGCACCCCCTCGGCGCTGAACAGGGTCAGGCTGCCGTTGACCCGCACCACGTTGCGGCTGCCGGTGTTGCTCACCACGAACTGCAGACGCAGCGGATCCTCACCCTCCACCTGGTTCAGGGTCACCGTGATCCCGTCCCGGGTCGCCTGGGCAAGCAGGTCGGGATTGGCCAGGGCCTGCTCGGTCAGCACCGGCGCCGCCACGCTCGCCGTCACCGTCTTGCCGGCCACCGTCTCGGCGGGCTTGACCAGCAGGTATTCCCAGGTGAAGTCGTCGTTGAGCTGCACCTGACGGCCATCGGCCAGGGTGACCTGGGTCAGGGGCGCGGCCTGGGCCAGCAGGGGGGAGAGGCAGAGGGCAAGCAGCAGTCTGGACAAGGGTTTCATGGGCACATGACTCGATAGGGATGCAGAGGGAGCAGTATAAAGAGTCGGGCTGCCCTTGCCTATGACCCGACTCACGTTACGGGCCGGGCCCGGGATCAGATGACCAGCAGTTGAGGATCTTCGCCCGAGACCAGATCCAGGGTCACCAGATCGAACTGGGCGCTCTGGAGCGCCTTCTGAATGTTCGGCTGCATGTCGAAGACCAGGGCCCGCATGCGCTGGGGCACCCTGATCCTGGCCAGGGTAGTGACCCTGTCCGCCAGGGTATGGAAGAAGACCTGGGCTCCATCCAGTCCCATGTCGAACAACATCTGCTCGGCCATGTCGACCATGCGCAGGTGGCGCCGGTCCAGTGACTCAATATCGGAGAAGCGCTGACTCAGGCAAGCCTCTCCACCCGCCCCCCACAGGGCCAACTGGCGCTTGTGGAAGCCATAGCGAAAGTCACGGTTGGTCATGCCCTGCTCGGCAAAGAGCCACAGCGTATTGGCCGGCACGCTGTCGAAACGCCGCAGATACTCCTGCATCTCCTCCACCGAGGCCGACATCAGAAGCGGGGGGCCATCGCCGTGCTCGAGCTGCTGGCAGAGGTAGCGTACCGGATCCATCACCTCGGCGAGGTGACCGAGATGCACGCTGAAGATCATCTCGTCGGTCTTGATCACCTGATGCGCTATGCCGTAGTGCTGGCAGTAGCGCTTCGCCCGGGCCACCGCCTTGCGGCTGAGGGTCGGGTTGTCCAGGGTGATGGCCCGAAAGCGGACCCCGCTGGCCCGGCACAGATCCATGCTGTAGCAGGACTCCAACCGGCCGGAGAAGGAGACAAGCAGTTCGCCATATCCTGCCAGGGTGCTGATGAGCCTCTGTTCCCTGGCCTGAAAGTTCTGATCATATCCCCGATTCAGCGCGACTACATTGGCATCCATAACAACGCTCCGGATGGTGAATAGGATGTTATTTTGCGGCGTGCAAGCTGAATAGACACTTAAACGGCAGGGACAAAGCAGTACTTTATTCGCTCTGAATGCACATCAGATCCCTTTTCTTCGGGCACAACGCAGGGCCCGTCCCTTTCAGGCGGGCAACCATCCTTGCTCGACCAGCTGCCGGCGGCACGCAGCAGCATCGGTGAACACCATGCCCTGCAGGCCGAGCGCCTGGGCCGCCGCCACGTTGGCCGGGCTGTCATCGATAAAGAGGCACTCCCCAGCCTTGAGGTCGAACGACACCAGCAGATAACGGTAGATGTCGGGCTCGGGCTTGATCATCCGCACCCGGGCCGACACCACCTTGCCGCTGAAGAAGCGCCAGAACTCCTGATGCTGTTCCAGCCAGTCGATGCTGGCATGGCCCATGTTGGAGAGGGCGTAGAGCCGGTGACCGGCACTGTGCAGCGCCTCGATAAGCGTCACCATGGCGGGGTCCGGCAGCAAGGAGGCGGGCACCGCCTGCAGGATGGCGAGGTTCTCGGCCATGGACAAGCCGGTGCGCGCCTCGGCCTGACTCGCCATGGCGTGCAGGGAGAGGGTGCCCCTGTCCACCTCCAGCCAGTCGGGGTGGTTGAACAGCTGCTCCGCCAGGGCCTTGGCACCATCCGGTCCTCGCACCGAGCGCACTATGCCGACCGGATCCCAGCTCACCACCACCCGTCCCAGATCGAAGATAATCGCCATCCTCTCGCCTCCCTCTCATTGACCAGAAACAACGGGATCTGTGTGGCACTCATTCGACCGTGAATCCCGACTACCTACCCTGCCCCGTTCAATGCACAGGGGCAAGTTTTACTTGCATCGGCGTGCCAAATCCCTTAATGGTTATGACGTTACATTCAGGACAACATCATGTACACACCATTCCTCTTTGCGTTCTCGTTTATCCGGCCCTCATGAGGGAAGGCCCTGTCGTCGCATGAACAGAACGCAAAGACGAATCGAGCCTCCCCCAGCGGAGGCTTTTTTTTGCAGCAACCACCACAGAAGATTTGGATAGGGAACCACCATGGCTACGCTCGACGAGATCAGACAAGACATCACCCAGTTGGATCAGGAGCTGCTCGCCCTGCTGGCCAAACGCAAGACCCTCAGCATCGAGGTTGCCCGCGCCAAGCAGGCCAATCCCCGCCCCATCCGCGACACCCAGCGGGAACAGGATCTGCTGGTTGCCCTGATCCAGAAAGGGCGCGCGCTCGGGCTGGACGCCCAGTACATCACCCGCATCTACCACACCATCATCGAAGACTCCGTGCTCTCCCAGCAGGCCTATCTGCAGAGCCTGCTCAACCCCCAGCAGCAGGAGCCCATGACCAGCGTTGCCTACCTGGGCCCGCGCGGCTCTTACTCCAGCCTGGCCGCCCGCAAGTACCTGGCGCGCTACAAGGATCAGGTGATAGAGGTGAACTGCCAGAACTTCCGCGAGGTGCTGGACACGGTAGAATCGGGTCGCGCCGCCTTCGGGGTGCTGCCCATCGAGAACACCAGCTCGGGCTCCATCAACGAGGTGTACGACGTGATGCAGCACACCACCCTCTCCATCGTGGGTGAGCTGACCTACCCCATCGAGCACTGCATCCTCACCGCCGTGCCCACCGAGCTGTCCCGCATCAAGACCTTCTATGCCCACCCTCAGGTGTTCCAGCAGTGCTCCCATTACCTCAGCAAGCTGGAAGGGGCACGCCACGAGATCTGCGACTCCTCTTCCAGCGCCATGATGAAGGTCAAGGAGCTGGGGAGCCCGGATGCGGCGGCCATCGGCAGCGCCGCCGGCGGCGAACTCTATGGGCTGGACGTGCTGGCCGAGCAGCTCGCGAACCAGAAGGAGAACTACAGCCGCTTCATCGTGGTGGCGCGCAAACCCATCGACGTGGCGCCCCAGATCCCGGCCAAGACCACTCTGATCATGTCCACCTCCCAGAAGCCGGGCTCCCTGGTGGAGGCGCTGCTGGTGCTGCGCAGCCACGAGATCAACATGACCAAGCTGGAATCCCGTCCGGTGCAGGGCAACCCCTGGGAAGAGATGTTCTATCTGGATGTCTCCGCCAACCTGCAGACCCCTGAGATGCAGGCCGCCCTGCTGGAGCTGACCAAGATCACCCGCTACGTCAAGGTGCTGGGCTGCTACCCGAGCGAAGACGTCAAGCCGACCGCGGTACCGCCAGTGCTGATGGGCAGCTAAGCCCTCCGAACGGCAAGAGGCGAGCATCAGGCTCGCCTCTCTCTTTTCTGCCCCCTGCCCCGCCCCAGGACAACAAAAAGGCGAGCTCATTGCTCGCCTAGTTGGTACCCCGCCGACAGGCTCGGGTGACAGAGGATGGAGTCTCGCTCCTGGCGCTAGAACTGACCCGCCATCAGCTGGTTCAGGTGGTAGAGGTTGCGGGTATCGAGCTCCAGCTCGGTGGCATAGGTGTTGCCACGGGGATAGGTCGCCACCACACGGGCACCGCGCACCATGCCGGCCACCGACACATCCAGCGAGTTGGAGGTCTGGGTCAGGTCCTTGTAGCTGCTCTGGCCACGCACCTGCTGGCCGTTGAGCTGCTCCGCCAGCTCCCGGTAGGCATCCATCTTGGACGCCCGGATCGCCTGCAGCATCTTCTCCGACTGGGAGGGGCCGGGCTGGATGTCGATCACCGCGTAGCCCACCGCCTTGAGAACGGGGAAGTCATCTGGCTTATCCCCCTGGTCGTAGTTTACGACCCTGTTCCCGCTGCACGCCGTCAGCAAGAGGGCCATCATCAGGCCAAGCACGATTCTCATGGCTGTCTACTCCTCAGAAATCAGGGGGTCAGGTTGACCAGATGGCCGGACGCGCTCTGGCCGCCCCGCATCAGGTAACCCCGGTTGACCGATGCCCGGCCAAACGAGTTGCTGGCGCCGGACAGATATTGTTGCGGGATCAGGCTCTGGGCCGTGGTCTCCACCATCTTGGTACGCAGATCGATGATCCGGGCATTGACCAGGATCCCCTGCGAATTGCGGCTGAAGGTGCCGGTCAGGATCCGGGAGATGGGCAGCCGGGCGGAGAGATCCTTGTAGTTGCGGCTCATCACGAAGTCGCCACTGGGGGTCACTTGAATGCTGCCCGTGGTCTTGAAGTCCACCACTACCTCACCACGCCGGTTCAGCTCGTAGATGAAGCTCTCCTCGATCTGCAACCCCATCCAGTTGGTGTCTTTCAGGGTGTCGAGATCGACGAAGGAGGCGACCGCGATGGGCTCGCTCAGGGTGGTGAGCGACTTGCGCTCCATCAGCTGATCCGTCATGCGGGCCACCAGCCAGTTGAGCTCCATCCCCTTCGCCGCCTGGCGGGGATCCCCTTGCTCCCGGTTGATGGGGTCGGCCGACCCGCAGCCGGCCAGCGCCAGCGCAACCGCCAGCGCCGTGATAATTCTGTTCATGGATACCTGTTCCTGTATCTACACCTGACTTGTTATCGGTCGCAGCGGCCAACACTTGAGACGGGAATGCGCCAAGGATCATCCGATGATCCGCCAGAGAGCCTTGGGCGGCGCCAATACAGAGGCTGGGGCCGGGAAATCCGGCGGGCCGCGCACTCTTTCACCGGAACAAGGCATGGATCTTGCTTTTATTTGCGCACCCGGTGCAAACCAGGCCAGTGTCCATGAAGCCGCTCATCCGCCCCTTGGGCGCAAGAGGGGTTCGTCTATTCAAGGTGTACGTTATGAAAGTTGTGCTGCTGTCAACCCTGTTGCTGGCCAGTCTGTCGGCCCGCGCCGAGCTCATAGAGGCGCAAGGCAGTGCCGCCATCCTGGGGGGTGACGAGATCTATGCCCGCGAGCAGGCGACCCGGGATGCGCTGCGTCAGGCCCTGCTGGCCAGCGGCGCCTCCGTCTCCAGCATCCAGCGCCTGGAGAACGGCAGCCTGCGTTCGGAGCAGATCCAGATCCGCTCCGGCGGCGACATCCGCCAGTACCGCCTCAAGCGCGAGGAGGTGCGCAACGGCCGCATGTACATCACGCTAGTGGCCGACATCCAGGCCGAGCGGCAGATCTGCCAGACCCAACACTACGCCAAGGATTTGACGCTGGTGCGCCTGCGCATGCGCTACCCGGATCAGGCGAGCACCGGCGCCCTCGACGATATGCCGGCGGATCTCTCCCGCCGCCTGTTCGAGACCCTGGCGGCAGCGCCTCAGGGAGTGGTCGCACGTCAGTGGCTGGACGAGAACCTGCGCATCGATCCCCTCCACCTGCAGCAGGGGGATCGCAGCGCACTCGAGGAGATTAAGGCCCTGAGCCTGCGCACCGACAGCCAGTATCTGGTGCTCGGCAGCATCGACGATCTCTCCCTCGAACCCCAGGGCAACCAGCTGACCAGCTGGTATGAAGACCCGATCCGCAACTTCCGCATGCAGCTCTACCTGTTTGACGGCATCAACGGCAGCCTGCTCGGGCGCAAGGAGTATCAGGGGCGGGCCAACTGGACCTTCTCCAAGCGAGAGCAGGTGGGCAGCCACAATGGCCGGTTCTGGCAGTCCAGCTACGGCCAGGAGGTGAGCTACCAGTTGAAGGAGGCGGCCCAGGACATCGTCGCCGAGCTCGCCTGCGCCCCCGTCACCGCTCGCATAGTGGCCCAGCACGAACGCGGCCCCCACATCAGCCTGGGCCGTCGCAACGGCGTCAAGCTTGGGGATCAGTTCCGCGTCCAGCACAGCGCCGACTTCATCGATCCCTACGGCAAGTCCAGGGTGATGCGCAACCCCGCCGACGGCCTGTTCGAGGTAGTGCAGGTGTTCGAGGATGGTGCCATCATCAGCAGCCAGAACAAATATTCGCCGTTTAATGTCCAAATTGGCGATCTAGCCGTATTGGAATAGGAATCAAGGGTTTAAAAGCACAATGCTTCTTGTATAATGCCCGCCACAAGGTTCCCGTAGCTCAGCAGGATAGAGCGGTCCCCTCCTAAGGGACAGGCCACTGGTTCGACTCCAGTCGGGAACGCCATATAAAACAAGGGGCTGGCATCATCTGATGCCAGCCCCTTGTTTTTGATTGCCTTTTATCTTGCCTGGCCACTGTCGATATGCCCCAGGCAAGCGCCATATCTAGCCTTCAGGTGAGGCTACGTCATTACCACCAGACGTTGGCCTGCACTCCAACCACCCAGGTGTCATCACTGTCATCGCCTTCAAAAGCATGGCTGCTGTCACTCCAGTTGTCGTTGTCGCTGTCGAAATAGCTCGCGTAGAGACGCAGTTCCGGCTGGTTGCGACCCAGAGACCAGGCCTGGGCGACGGTGTACTTGGAACCACTGCGATCATAATCCGCACCATTCTCGGTCTTCTCATCGGCGAAATAACCCACCTCTGCGTAGGTGCGAGTGATTTCAGACCAGTGATACGCCAATTTGGCTGAGGCACCAAACATGGTGGCATCGAGCTGATCGTTGTCCCAGGTCTCAATGCTGTCGGCCGCTGCATAGTTGATGGCATGGCTCAGATCCCAACGGTCACCCAACGGAATGCTGCCGTAGTTGCGGATCGCGTAACCGCTACCACTCTTGACGTTGCCATTGAGGGTATCTGCCGCCCCCATGAGCACCCCTTGTGCCGCTGAACCATCCACATAATATTGCAGCACCGTCTTGTTAAACCCTGTGCCAGCCACGGCCTGGTTCAATTCCACCATGAAGGCATGACCATCGCTGTAATCATGCTCACCGCTACCTGGCTCATCCACCTGATCAGCCGACGGATCGGCATTCAAAAACTTGTATCCGAGTGCCAGGCTACCGCCTTCCCACAGAGGCAGGGAGTCATAGGTCAATTCCAGATTATTGGCATTGATCTGATGCTTGCTATGCTGGGTATCCGTGCCGATCTCATTTTCAAAATCACGATGTAATACCGCTACTGAGAATTTACCTGCACCGAGGTTCATGCGCTCTATACCGGCACCCACATTGGTCTGGTTCCAGTAAAAGTAATCGTTCATATCAATATAATAGCCTTTATTATATTGACGAATACCCGCCCAGGAGGTCTCCCCCATCCCCATGAAGTTCCGCAATTGCAGGTTCATGTTTTCCCAGCCGAATGGGGAGTCATTACTGACACTATCGGCATCACCATCCCACATATTGAACATGGTCTGGATATAAACAGATTTGTCGCCGTCGTTATTCAGCTCCTTCCCCAAGCCAATCTCGGCATAATTATCAAACTCGTTCCCGAGACGTCCAATCTTGTTCTTCTGGAAATCTGAACCACCGATGCTATTTGAAGCTGAGCCATCGGCCCCGGTCCCCACACCGGCACGGAAATAACCCCAAAAATCAAATCCCTCAGTAGCAATGGCATTGGTGGCTGCGATAGACAAAGACGCGGCGACAATGTAGCGAATTGAGTTTTTCAAAATACATCCTCGATAGTTATTATATTAAATTGACGTGCATGCTCGACCTGCATAAAAAGAGGTGGTTTTTTATGGCATGGTCATATGTATGTTTTAATCATCCACCATGGGTGGCAGGAATATGGTAATGCTAAAAAAATAATAATCTGGTGATAGCGATCACATTAATGTAATCGTTTACAGCTCTTGTTTTAAACAAATTTTTGCAAGCACCAATGCCTGTTTTCTATTTACGTATTTAGGCCTGGTTCAGCTTTCTATTAAATTCAGCTCTCATTAAGAATTAAATAATTAAAAGCGGAGTCTGATGACTCCGAAGAAAGCAATATTGACAATACGACGCCTTTATTTCTAGTCAGAGGGCTGCATGTTTATATTCAGTCACCTCAACACCTGGGTCGTAGCCCTCAGCGCGGTGCCATCTGTTGTCGGCTGGTACCGACAGGGAGTCCGAAAGAGGGCAGCCCACGCGCATCCCAGTCAAGGGGTTGCAGATGAATCTCCCTGTTCCAGCCTGCCCCTTTGAATTTGGCGGCATGATGAATCAGCCAGGGTCGGCCTCCATCGTCGATAAAGAAGCCGTTATGCCCAGGGCCATAGACTCCCAGCGCCTCGTCCTTTCTAAAGACGGGCTGAGGCCGCTTGCGCCAGTGTGCCGGATTCATAGGATCCTCCCCCTCCAGCGCCAGCAGACCGAGACAGTAATCGTCCGTCCAGCTGCCGCTGGCGGAATAGGTGAGGAAGAGTCGCCCCCCTGGGCTTAACAGCGCCTGGGGAGCCTCGTTGACCTGGGGCGTGCCGATACGCTCCCACGCCAGTTCAGGTCTGGAGATCTCAACGCGCGGCCCAGCCAGCTGCCAGGGCGAGGCCATTCTGGCGATATAGAGGCGCTGCTGATCGTTAACCTCCCCCTCCCAGCCTGACCAGATGAAATAACGTTCCCCCCGGTAATCGAGGACGGTGCCGTCGATGGCCCATTTGTCACTGGCATCAGCCATCTTGCCCTCCTGGGTACCCGCAGGGAAGGCGTACTCGCCAAAAGGATCCACCCCTTTTGACTGCAACACATACATGCGCTGCCGAGCCATGTCGCCATCCGATGCGGCGAAATAGATGTACCAGCGACCGTCCAGCAGGTGTAGCTCGGGGGCCCAGAGATGGGTGCCGTTGACAGCGCCCTGAGCCGGCATCCACACCACCTTGCGCTCGGCATTCTCAAGGTCGGTGATGTCTTTGGTACGCCATAGCGTGATGTCGCTGCCGGTGGTCTGGGTGTAGTAGTAAAAGCCGTCATCATGACGCACAACCCAGGGATCGGCGCCATCACCCAAGATCGGATTGGTAAAAGTCGAACTGGCCTGCGCTGGCATGATGGTTCCCAATAGAATGAACAGAGAAAGAAGGATTCGGTACATGACTGGTGCTCCACGAGGGACAGGATCCGCCGCCCCTCAGCTCAGCTCAGCTCAGCTCAGCTCAGCTCAGCGGCGCAGGCTCTGCCCCTGCTCACCGAAGAGATGGATATATTCGAGAGCGACGGTGAGGGAGACCGCCTCGTCGCATGAAGGCACCCGTCGATCCGTGTTGACCTTGGCCAGCAGCAGCCGCTCTATGCCCTCGCACTTGATGTGCAAGATCGCCGCATCACCGAGGTTTTCGACCAGAGAGACCCGGCCATGCAGATGGGCCTCCGGGGCGCCTTCAACCCCCACCAACAGATGCTCGGGGCGGATCCCTATCTTGATGTTGCTCTGGCCTGTGCAGTCAAACCATGACTCAGACGCCGTCACCTCGATCCCTTTACCCGGCGTTAGCTGCCAGAGATCGCCATCTTTTCCCTTCAGCTTGCAGGTCAACATGTTCATCTTCGGCATGCCGAGGAAGGTAGCCACAAACTCGGTGGCGGGGCGCTGATAGAGATCCAGGGGAGAGCCCACCTGCTCGATGTGGCCCTTGTTGAAGACCACTATCCGGTCCCCCAGCGTCATCGCTTCCACCTGATCGTGGGTCACATAGATCATGGTGGTCCCCAGCTTCTGATGCAGGCGCGCCAGCTCGGTACGCATCTGCCCACGCAGGGCGGCATCAAGGTTGGAGAGCGGCTCATCAAACAGGAACACCTCGGGTTCACGCACGATGGCTCGTCCGATGGCAACCCGCTGGCGCTGGCCTCCGGAGAGCTCGGCCGGTTTGCGCTCCAGCAGGTGGGCCAGTTGCAGGGTCTCCGCCACCCGGTTTACCTTGGTCTCTATCTCGGCCTTCGGTGTGTTGTTGAACAGCAGGGAGAAGCCCATGTTCTCGGCCACCGTCAGGTGGGGGTAGAGTGCATAGGACTGGAATACCATGGCCACCCCCCGTTTGGCAGCGTCGAGCTCATTGGCCCGCAGGTTGCCGATGTGGAGATCGCCTGCGGAAATATCCTCCAGCCCGGCAATCATGCGCAGCAGCGTCGACTTGCCGCAGCCGGAGGGGCCGACGAAGACGACGAACTCCCCCTGTTCGATTTCCAGATCCACGCCGTGAATGACGGCATTGCCATTGGGGTAGGTCTTCTTGATGTGCTTAAGCGATACGCTGGACATATGGTGCTCTCTCACGACGGCCTCATCGCGGCCGTAAAAACAGGGGGCCCGCCTTGGCAGGCCCGTGAATCGTTAACCCTTGAGGCCGGTGGCGGCGAGGAAGCCCGACGCGACACGCTTCTGGAACATGACATAGAGGATGGCGACCGGCAGGCCACCGATCAGGGCAGAGGCCATGTTCTGGGCATACCTCACCCCATAGGTGTCGTTAAGCTGAGTCAGACCGATGGGAATGGTCATGTTCTCGGTGGAGCTGACCACCAGGAATGGCCAGAGGAAATTGTTCCAGGCCCCCATGAAGGTGATGATCGCCATGGCATAAATGATGTTCCGGGAGAGAGGCAGATAGACGCGGAGCAATACCTGCCACTCCCGGGCGCCATCGAGGATGGCCGCCTCGCGAAAATCCTTGGGGATCTGATCGAAGAAGCGCTTGAGAACGAAGAGCACCATGGGTGACACCACCTGAGGCAATATGATCCCCCCCAGAGAGTCGGCCAGCCCCATGTGGTAGACCTGGCGAAAGAGCGGGATCACCAAGGCTTCGAAGGGGAAGATGATGCCAAACATGCAGCACCAGAACAGCAGGTTCGCCCCCTTGAAACGCAGTTGAGAGAAGCTGTAGGCCGCCAGCACAGTGATCAGCAGCGTCACCAGGGTAACCGCCAGCGAGGTGACCACGCTGTTCATGAAGAAGACGGGCAGATCCCCCATGGTCAGCACCTTGATGAAGGCATCGAAGATGACGGGATCGGGCAGCCACTGCAGACCGGCGACTGTCTGAGCCTCCGGGCGCAGCGCCGTGCTGATCGCCCACAGCAGAGGGGCGCCCCACAGCAGGCAGAGCAGCACAGTCAACGTGATGGCGAGCAAGGCGGTAAATGTCAGTTTGCTATTCATCTTAGCCTCGACGATTGATGAAGCGATTAGCCAGGGATTGCAGCACCAGAATGAGCAGCACTATCAGCACGAAGACCACGGCGATGGCCGAGGCATAGCCGGCGTTCTGGTTGACGAACCCGGTCTCGTACATGTAGTGCAGAACCACTTTGGTGCTGTCGAAGGGGCCCCCTCCGGTCAACAGATAGGTCTGACCGAAGATTTTGAGGGATGCGACCAGTTGCAGGCCGAAGACCATCACGGTGACAGGGCGCAGTTGGCGCCATGTGATGTAGCGAAAGATCCCCCACTCCGAGGCGCCATCGAGCCTGGCCGCTTCGTAGAGGTCCTGCGGTATGTTCTTGAGGGCCGCCATGAACAGCAGCACGTTGAAGCCAACGGTCCACCAGATGGTGGCGATGGCAACCATGGGCATGGCAAAGTCCGGATCGTTGAACCAGGCGATCTCGGTGCCGGCGACCAGGTTCACCACGCCGAAGGTCGGGTGCAGCATCCAGCCACCGATCATGGCCATGACTGCGATGGGCAAGATGTTGGGGATGAAAAAGATAGCCTGGACCAGACCGGCGAAGCGGGTGAGACGGCAGATCAGCATCGCCATGACCAACCCCAGGGCAGTCAGCGGGATCACGGTCAACAGGGCAAAGTAGGCGGTCTGCAGCAAAGAATCCCAGAAGCTGGGGTCCTGCAGCAGCTCCACATAGTTGGCAAAACCAACGTAGCCGTGAGTCTCGGTCAGCCCGCTGTCGGTGAAACTCAACTGCAACGTTTGCAATGCAGGAATGACAAAGAAGAGCAAAAAGGCGAGCAAGAAGGGCGCCAACATGAGCCAAGGCGTCATCAGGGCACCAAAGCGACCGGCGGTGGTTCTGGCAGTGTCTTTATTATCCATATCTGAACTCGGGCCTGGAATGAAGGAAACCGGGAGGCAGAGGGTTGACCCTCTGCCCCAGGGTCATTAACGTGCCGGACGACTCATGAACTTGCCCGCATCGCGCTCGAACATCTGCAGCGCCTTCTCGATGGGCAACTGACCGGTCAGCGCCGCCGGGAAGTACTTGGAGGCGGTGGCCTGCAGGGGACCAGCCGCCCCGCTGTACCAGCCATCCGGGTCATAGACGATGTTGCTGGCCGTCTCGCTGACATAGTCGGCGAGCAGTGGCATCTCCTTGAACGCCTGGGTGGCGACCGTCGGCTCGTAGGCCGGAATGTGGCCCCCTTCGGCCCAGGTGAGGGCGTTCTGGTTGATATAGTTGGCAAATTTGGCAATCCCCAGCACTTTTTCGTCGGAGATGGGTTTGTCTTTATTGCGCGGAATGGCCAATGCGTGGGAGTCGGCCCAGGCGGCCCTGCTACCGTTGAAGAAGGAGGGGAGAGATGCGATGCCCACTTCGAATCCAAGCTTGCCGCTCTTCATGCCGTCAGTAACAGAGGGGAGCTCCCAGACGCCATTGAGCATGAAGGCCGAGCGGCCGGTCATGAACTCCGTGGTGGAGGAAGCGTAATCCAGCCCCTTGGTGGCGTAGCCGTCGGCGTACCACCTGGCCATCGCCGCCATCGCCTGCTTACCCGCCTCGCCATAGACAAACTCGTTGTTCTCTATGGTCTTGCCGCCCTGCTGGCTGATCATGGAGAGCCAAAGACGGTAAGGCATGTAGGACATGGGCGAAGTCTCCATGCTCAGACCCATCGCCCCTTGCTCTTTCACGCTTTTGAGCGCCGCATCAAACTGCGCCAGCGAGGCGATGGGCTTGAGTCTGCCCTGCTCATCCAGCAAACCGGCCTTGGCCGCGATGCGCTTGTTGTAATAGAGCACCATGGCATGGGTATCGATGGGCAGAGCATAGGTCTTGTCATCGACGTTCGATTGCTTCCAGAGCAGCGGGAAAAGCTGGTTGCTATCGTAGCCAGCCTGCTTCAGAACCTCGGGATTGATGGGCTCAAGGCCCTGGGTCTGGGTCAGGCCGGAGATCTTGGAGAGATGGATGGTCGCCATGTCCGGACCGCTGCCCATGGCAGAGGCGGTCTTGAGTTTGGTATAGAAGGGTTCACCCCAGTTCAGGGTGGTAGTCTCTATTTTGTAGTCACCCTGGCTGGCATTGAAACCGTCAACCAGTTGCTTCATGCGCGCGCCATCGCCGCCGTTGAGCAGGGTCCAGTATTGCAGTGTGGTCTGTGCCAGGGTAATGGGAGAAAGCGTTGCCCCCGCGACCAGCAATGCCAGCAGCTTTATCTTCTTCATGATATGACCTCTATGTGTAGGGTGAGGCGATGCCGATGGGTTGGCATCGCCTCGGAGGAGTCTTTCTTATTCGGTGGTCAGGGACTGGATCAGGGCGACCTCACGCTCGTCATAGGGGGAGCCATCCGCCTCGAGCAGGTCGTGGAACCAGGTGTCCGCGAACTCCGGAACGGCTCGCTGGATATTGGGCCAGGGCAGATGCGTCTGGGTTCTCCCCTTGACCAGTCCCCATTGGTAACAGGCGATCTTGCGCTCCTTGAAGATGGGCAGTTGCTCATGCATGAACGACTTGGCATGGCGAGCGAGCCACTCGGTGCAGAGCAGGGGGCGATCGTAGGTCGCGACGATTTCCAGACTTTTTTCCAGCAGTTCGAGTGACTGATAGGCATGGAAGCTGATCACATCCGACAGCGCCATTGCCCGGAGGTCGGTGGGATGGGTGAAGATGGGATCGTCCGGGCTAAAGTGGTTGGCAGCATGCCAGGCACAGACCGTCAGCGGCTGGCAGGGATTGGCCTCGCGCGCCCAGCTGAAGGCCAGCTCCATCAGATGATGGCTGTAGAGCTCCATGGCAGGATCGAACTCTTCATGCTGGTTGGGGCCACGGAAAATGCCGCGATTGGTCGGCTCGTTGTAGAGATCCCACACCAGGATACGTTCATCCTGGGCGAACATGCCGACGACATCCTTGATGTAACGCTCCAGTTCACACCATTGGGTGACATCCATGACGACGTTGCGTCCAGGGCTCGCCGCTGCCTGACTGTTGTGCAGGTTTTCGACAGGCTCTTTTTGCGGGCCCAGATAGGGGTGATCGCCGGAGAAGCCGCAATCATCCATGGGGGTCAGCATGACGCAGATCCCCTCTGCGGCCGCCACCGCCAGGAAGTCGTCGATGCGGGCGATCAGGCCATCTCTGTCCACCTGCCAGACGATGAAGGGCAGGTTGGTGCGCAAGGTGTTGTAGCCCACCTCTCTGGCCCATGCCAACTCCTGCCTGATGGTCGGGAGATCGAAGGTCTCCCGTTGCCACATCTCCGTCCAGTTGACGGCGGTTCTGGGCAAGTAGTTGAACCCTCTCAGCCAGGGCTGCTTGCTCCACCACTGCCAGGCTTGTTCTGTGGACCACTGTTGTACCGCCATCGCCCCCCCTTTTGCTAATTTTTAATATTTATGAGCTAATTTTTATTTGCTAATCATATTAATAGCAAAGGGTGTTAGATGGAATTTGGTGGTCAGTCACAAAATGAGCCAGACCAAGGCTCATTGCAACATCTGGTTAACATACCGTTTTTAAGCGCGTTGACAGCCTGGATTGGGTGTTTATCGATCGTATTGATCCGCGCTGATGACGATAACATGGCTGGTTCCCCCAATCTGGTGGGGTATGATTGACGAGAAAAAAACTAATAATATTAGCTTGGCAACAGGGGCTGGTCATATCGATGAACAAGCAACGCATCACCATGAGTGCCATCGCCGCCGCAGCCGGCGTCTCCCAATCTACTGTATCTCTGGTGCTCAACGGTTCGAGCGCGGTGAAGCTCTCATTCAGGGGAAACCCTGGAGGGAGGCCAACAACCTACGGCTGGAGGGATATCGCCAAGCCCTGATCAAATGACCGGATCCCGGCTCCACAATGGGTACGCGTCGCTAACTGGCCGCTGCGCGAGGCCTATGAGCAGACCCGGCAGCTGCTGGCACTCCCCAACACACCAGACGCGGTCTTCTGCTGCAGTGACTACATGACCCAGGGCGGCTATCAGGCCATTGCGGAGGCAGGGTTACGCATTCCGGAAGATATCTTGGTTGCGGGACACGATAACCAGATGCTGGCCAACGAGATGGTGCCCCTCTGTTTGTTGGACGCCCCGAACGAGATCCATAAGGCCACCCACGACTTTCACTTGATCCCTGTCCCACCGCGGCACTTCGCATCTGTACCCAGCCCTGCGCTCGATTACACTCTGGATGTGGGCCGTCGATGACGACGACCATTCTTCATTGGCTCGCATCAAGAGAAGGGAATCATGGCCAGCAAAAAAAAATCTACGACTGAACAGCCTGCTCCGGTAGCAGAGTCCAAGCCGCTTGGCAACAAGGCATACGAGAAGGAACTGCGTCGCCTGCATGTGGAGCTGGTGAAACTGCAGCAGTGGGTGGTGCACAAGGGACTCAAGGTCTGCATAGTGTTCGAAGGGCGCGACGGCGCTGGCAAGGGGGGGACCATCAAGGCGATCACCGAGCGGGTCAGTCCCCGGGTGTTCAGGGTCATCGCGCTGCCGGCCCCCACCGAACGGGAGAAGAGCCAGCTCTATTTCCAGCGCTACATCCCGCACCTGCCGGCGGCGGGCGAGATCGTCATTTTCGATCGCAGCTGGTACAACAGGGCCGGGGTGGAGCGTGTCATGGGCTTTTGCAGCCAGGAGGCGAGCGACAAATTCCTGGCGGGGGTTCCCATGGTGGAACAAGCCATGGTCGACTCGGGCATCATATTGCTGAAGTATTGGCTGGAGGTGACCCCACAGGAGCAGGAGCGGCGGCTGCGAGATCGCATCGACGATGGTCGCAAGATCTGGAAGCTCTCCCCCATGGACATCAAGTCCTTCGATCGCTGGGATGACTACACCCGGGCGCGGGATGCCATGTTCACCGCCACCGACACCGCCTGGGCTCCCTGGTTCGTGGCCCGCTCCGAGGACAAGAAGCGGGTGCGGCTCAACATCATCTCCCATCTGCTGGCCCACGTTCCCTACGAGGAACTGCCGGCCGAACCGGTCAAGCTGCCCAAACGCAAGATTGGCAAGGTCAAGGCCTCGGAGCACCCGTTCCGGGTGATCCCGGAACTGTTCTGATCACCGTCAAGGGGGAGCCTCTGGCTCACCCCTTGCTCCCTCACGCCCTGCCCTGCTGATACTAACCTGAGGATGGCCGCCTTGGCCTTGGGGAACCTCTGGCCCCCCTGCCCACTCACTCTCTGCCCTGTTGATACTTGCGGATGGCCGCCCTGGCATTGGGGAACCTCTGGCCCTCCCCCTGCCCACTCACTCTCTGCCCTGCTGATACTTGCGGGTGGCCGCCCTGGCATTGGGGTACTTCTGGCGCCCCCCTGCCCACTCACTCTCTGCCCTGCTGATACTTGCGGATGGCCGCCCTGGCATTGAACAGCATCCGGCTCTCCCCGAGCTGACTGGCCAACCCGCTGCGACGCACGTTCTCGAGCACCCCGGGATTGAGCCCGGCCAGCCAGAGGGTGACCCCCCTGGCGCGCGCCTGCTGCTCCCCCTCCATCAGCATCATCAGGGCCGAGTACTCCACGTCCTGCACCCGGCTCATGTCCAGCACCACCACCTCGGGCTGGTGAGTCTCGATAAGCTCGCGGATCCGGGCGGCCACATGCTGCACATTGATGAAGAAGAGGCGCCCCTCCGGGCGCAGGATCAACAGGCCGGGGACCGTCTCGTCATCGGGATGACGCGCGGCCAGCGGCCGCAGCACATCCTCCCCGGGTTTTCGGCCAATCACATAGACGGGTGGCTGCGCCGTCTGGCTGGCCAGCCCCAGCAAGGAGGCCAGGATGGCGACCACTATCCCCTCCAGGGTGCCGAACAGCAGCACCCCCAGACAGGCGATGGCGGCCCAGCGAAACTCCATCATGCGAATCTGCCCTATCTTGCGAAACTCCCCCGGCTGGATGAGCCCCACCGAATAGACGATGACCACCACCGCCAGGGTGGCGCTCGGCAGCCAGGAGAGCAGCGGGGCGAGGAAGATCATGGTGGCCAGCGCCATGGCGGCGGTGACCGCAGAGGCCCACTGGCTGACGCCCCCGACGGAGCGCACCACCGCGGTCTGGGAGGTCCCCCCCCCTGCCGGCATACTGCCGCAGAAGGCTCCCCCCAGGTTGGCCAGCCCGGTGGCCACCAGCTCGCGGTTCGGATTAATCTCCGGCTCTTCCTTCCCCACGAAGGCCCGACCTGCGGCTATGGTCTCGGTGAAGCTCATCAGCGCGATGCCCGCCGCCCCAGGCAGCAGTTGCAACACCAGGGTCAGATCCGGCATCGTCAGGCCGGGCAAGCCGGTGGGAATGCTCCCGACGATGGCGACCCCTGCCTCGTTCAGGCCAAAGCCCCACACCAGCGCGATGCCGATGCCCACCCCCAGCAAGGGGGCGGGAGAATGGGGAAAGCGCCACTCCATGAACACCAACACCACCAGGGTGACGAGAGCGACTCCCAGGGTCAGCCAGGAGGTCTGGGGCAGCGCCAGCCCCAGGTGATAGAGATCCAGAAAGAAGTTCTCCTTCTGGATGTGCACACCGAACAGCTTGGGCAGCTGATCGAGGATGATCACCAGCCCGATGCCGCTCTTGAACCCCACCAGCACCGGCAGGGAGATGAAGTTCGCCACGAAGCCGAGGCGCAGCACCGCCGCCAGCATCAGCATGGCCCCCACCAGCAGGGTCAGGGTGGCCGTCACCGTGATCAGCCGACCGGGATCCCCATCCGGCACCACCAGTCCGAGCTGGGTCGCAGTCAGGATCGCCAGGGTACTGGTGGAGCTGACACTGAGCACTCGGGAGGAGCCCAACAGGGCGTAAAGCACCATGGGCACAAACGCGGTATAGAGACCGATAGCCACCGGCAGACCGGCCACGCTGGCGTAGGCCATGGCCTTGGGCAACACGACCGCCGCCGCGGTGACGCCGGCCAGCAGATCGGACAGGGAGCGCCTTGGCGCCAACGCGGGTGATGACATCTTGTCCTCCATGATCACGGGTCTGGCCGGGCGCCGGTGGGCATGACTCTAAAACGAGTTCATGCTCGGCAGTTCGGTGCCACATCCTCCGCCCCTTGCACCCTCAGGATGCAGGCACGGTTACAGAGAGAAGTGTATGCGCCAGCCCGACGCAGAGGCTTGTTGTTTCTCACGTTTTGCCATCTCGCTCCCCTATACTTCAGCGACGTTGCGCCGCCGGCCAGCCCCCTTTTCCAAGAGGAGATCCTCCTTGTTGCGACTGCTTGCACTGCTGCTTGTCTGCCTGGTGGCCCAGGTCCGGGCGCTGACACTGACTCCCCTGGTGGAGGGTCTCAATCATCCCTGGGGGCTGGTCTTGCTGTCGGATGGCGGCTATCTGATTGGCGAGCGCCCTGGCCGCTTGCTGCACATCGACGCCGCGGGCAAACGTCACCTCATCTCGGGCCTGCCGCCCCTCGCCGCCACGGGCCAGGGAGGCCTGCTCGATCTCGCCCTGGACGGCGATGGCTGGCTCTATCTCAGCTACAGCGAGCCGGGGGACGGCGGGGCCGGCACCGCAGTGGCCCGGGCCCGGCTGCAAAAGGAGGCCCTCATCGACTGGCAACTGCTGTTTCGCCAAGAACCCAAGGTGGCCGGCGGCGCCCATTTCGGATCCCGTCTGGCGTTGACGGAGGACGGCTATCTCTTCATCACCCTCGGCGATCGTTACAGCGAACGGGAGCGGGCCCAGACGCTCGACAACCACCTCGGCAAGACGGTGCGCCTGCACAAGGATGGCCGGGTGCCCGCCGACAACCCCTTCGTCAAGACGGCGAGTGCCCTGCCGGAGATCTGGAGCCTGGGCCATCGCAACATGCAGGGCGCTGCCCTGCGTCCGGGCAGCCAGCAGTTCTGGGCCCACGAACACGGCCCCCAGGGCGGGGACGAGGTCAACCTCATCCTGCCCGGCCACAACTACGGCTGGCCCAAAGTGACCTTCGGCGAGGAGTATGGGGGCGGCAAGATTGGCCTGGGCCAGAGCGCGCCCGGCATGACGCCGCCTCGCTGGATCTGGGTGCCCTCCATCGCCCCCTCGGGCATGACCTTTTATCAGGGGGAACTGTTCAAGGAGTGGCGGGGGGATCTGCTGGTCGGCGCCCTGCGCGGTCAGGCCCTGTTGCGCCTGCACCTCGACGGAGACAAGATAGTGTCGGCAGAGCGGCTGCTGACCGATCTCGGGGAGCGGATCCGCACCGTCAAGGAGGGCCCCGACGGTGCCCTCTACCTGTTGACGGATTCAGGCCAGGGGCGCCTGCTCAAACTGACCCCATAAGATGCAAGGAGGAAGCATGAACAAGTATCGAACCCTGCTGGTGCTCTGTGCCAGCCTCTGGTTGCTGGGCTGCAACACCATCCACGGGGTGGGGCGAGACATCGAGAAGGCGGGCGAGGTGATCCAGGGCTCGGCCAACCTGACGAGCGAGCCTCAGGCCGGCAAAGAGTGACAACCTAAGGCTCACACAGTCACTCGACACCGGAGGCCAGGCTGGCGAGCGGAGCCATGGTCACCCTGACCCCGTGCTGCGCCAGCGCCTCGCGGGCACTCTGGGGCAGTTGCTCGTCGGTGATCACCTGATCGATCGCATCCCAGCCCACCACGTTGAAGGTGCCGACCTTGCCGTATTTGGACGAGTCGCAGATGAGGATGCGGCTCGCCGCCGACTCCACCACGGCCCGCTTCACCGGCACCTTCTGCTCGCTCGGGGTGGAGATCCCCTGTCCATCCCAGGAGGAGGCAGACAGGAAGGCAACGTCCAGATGGAGGTTGCGCAGGAAGTGGGCTGTGGCCTCCCCGGCGCAGGACTGGTTCTCGCGAATGACCTGGCCCCCGGTGTGATAGAGGCGGCAGCGGCCGTGCTCGATGAGGTAGGCACAGACCATGAAGTCGTTGGTCACTATCATCAGATCTTCCCGCAGCGCCAGCTCCCGGGCCAGCTCCAGGGAGGTGGTGCCGGCGTCCAGATAGACGGTACTGCCCTCGGCCACCTGGTCGGCGGCGAGCCGGGCGATGGCCAGCTTGGCCCCCTGCATCAGGCTGCGCTTGGCAGCGTGGGAGGGCTCGCTCTTGATCCGCTGGGAGAGACTGACTCCCCCGGATACCGAGAGCACCCGCCCCTGCTCCTCCAGTTTCTGGATGTCGCGTCTGATGGTCATGTGGGAGACCTGCAACCAGTCGGTCAGCTCCACTATGCTGACCACGCCGCGCTCTGCCAGCAGTTGCAGGATACGTTGCTGTCGCTCTACGGGAATCATCTTGGCTCACCCCTCGGGGAAAAGAGGCGCCATTCTACCCCAGCGACCTGGGAAAAAATGATAAATAACCTCGAAGGGGCTCACAAATCACATTTATTCACACAAAAAACGCCAAAAATTGACTCGAAAGAATCTAAAGCCTCATTAATAACAAAAATTAACACGCAATAAGTTATTTTTTGTGACACCTGCCTGATATTTCACCGTCACAAGCCTCTACTATCTGCTCATCAGTCGTTATCGAGGAATCACGAGATGAGCACTTCCTATCATGTTGCTGTCATCGGCCTGGGGGCCATGGGCATGGGCGCCGCCCGCTCCTGCCTGCGGGCAGGGCTCACCACCTACGGCATCGATCTCAGCGAGCAGGCCCGCAGCCAGTTGCAGCAGGCCGGTGCCGCCGCCGTCATGGCCGATGCCAGACCTCTGGCCGAGACGCTCGATGCTGTGTTGTTGCTGGTAGTCAACGCCACCCAGGTGCGCCGCATCCTGCTCGGCGAAGCGGGGCTGGCTCGCCACCTCAAACCGGGCACCGCCATCATGGTCTCTTCCACCATTGCGGCCGAAGAGGCGAGCGCCCTGGCCGCCGAGCTGGCGCTGATGGGATTGCCGATGCTGGATGCGCCGGTTTCCGGTGGTGCCATCAAGGCCGATGCCGGCGAGATGACGGTGATGGCCGCAGGCTCCGACGCCGCCTTCGACAAGCTGGCCCCGGTGCTGGATGCGGTGGCCGGCAAGGTCTACCGGGTCGGCAGCGAGCCGGGCCAGGGCAGCACGGTCAAGATCATCCACCAGCTGCTGGCCGGGGTGCACATAGCCGTCGCCGCCGAGGCCATGGCCCTGGCCAGCCGGGCCGGCGTGTCCCTGGATCTCATGTATGACGTGGTCACCCATGCCGCCGGCAACTCCTGGATGTTTGAAAACCGCATGCCCCGGGTGCTGACCGGTGACTACCAGGCCCGCTCCGCAGTGGACATCTTCGTCAAGGATCTCACCCTGGTGGCGGACACCGCCAAGGCGCTGCGCTTCCCGCTGCCGCTCGCGAGCACGGCGCTGAACATGTTCCTCGGTGCCAGCAACGCGGGCCACGGTCTGGAAGATGACAGCGCCGTCATCAAGATCTTCTCAGGCATCACCCTGCCGGGTCAGGAGGAGCAAGCATGAAACTCGGAGTCATCGCAGACGACTTCACCGGCGCCACCGACATCGCCGGTTTCCTGGTGGAGAACGGCCTCTCCACCATCCAGTTTGCCGGCATCCCGGCAGAGGCGGATTTGACCGGGGTCGACGCCGTGGTGATCAGCCTCAAGAGCCGCTCCTGCCCGGCCGATGAGGCAGTGCGCGACTCCCTGGCGGCCCTCGACTGGCTCAAGGCCCGCGGCTGCCCGCGCATCTACCAGAAGTACTGCTCCACCTTCGACAGCACGGCGGCGGGCAACATCGGCCCCGTCACCGACGCCCTGCTGGCGGCGCTTGGCCAGCACTTCACCCTGATCTGTCCGGCCCTGCCGGTAAACGGTCGCACCGTCTATCAGGGCAACCTCTTCGTCGGCGCCCAGCCGCTCGCCGAGTCCGGCATGCGCCATCACCCCATCACCCCCATGACCGACAGCAACCTGCTGCGGCTGATGGAGGGGCAAGCCCAGGGCCGCGCCGGTCTGGTGCCGTTCAATACCATCGCACAGGGTCCCGGCGCCATTGCCGACGCCTTTGAGCAGCTAACGCAAGCGGGTGTGCGCTACGCCGTGGTCGACACCCTGACCGAGCAGCACCTGCTGGACATCGCCACCGCCGCCCTCGACATGCCCCTGGTGACCGGCGGATCCGGCCTCGCCATCGGCCTGGCCCGTCAGCTTGGGAGCGGCGATCTGCAGGGTGCCCGCGAAGCGGGCTGGCCCAGAGGCACCCGCACCGCGGTGCTGTCGGGCTCCTGCTCCGAGATGACCAACCGTCAGGTGGCCCGCTATCGCCAGCACGCCCCTGCCCTGGCGCTGGATGTGGTGCGCTGCCTCGAAGAGGCCGACTACCCGGCCGAGCTGGCGCGCTGGGTACTGGACCAGCCCCTCACCCCGGCGCCGCTGGTCTACGCCACCACCAGCCCGGCAGAGCTGGCCCGCATTCAGGAAACCCACGGCCAGCAGGCGGCCAGCGACGCGGTGGAACACTGCTTTGCCCGCCTCGCCCAACTGCTGCAAGGCGCCGGCGTGGACCGCTTCATCATCGCCGGTGGCGAGACCTCGAGCCGGGTCACCCAGGCCCTCGGCGTCAAGGCGTTCCACATAGGCCCGCAGATCGCCCCCGGTGTGCCCTGGGTGCGGGCCATCGACGCCCCCCTGTCGCTGGCCCTCAAGTCCGGCAATTTCGGGAGCGACGACTTCTTCGACAAGGCTCAGGAGTACTTCCATGACTGAACAGGCACTGCGCGACACTATGGTGATGCTGGGGGCCTCCCTCTTCCAGCGCGGTTATGCCACCGGGGGCGCCGGCAACCTCTCCGCCCTGCTACCGGACGGCACCCTGATCGCCACCCCGACCGGCTCCTGCCTGGGACGGCTCAGCGCCGACAGGCTCTCTCACGTCAACCTGCAGGGGGAACACCTGGGGGGAGATCGCCCCTCCAAGGAGGTGGCCTTCCACCTTGCCATCTACCACAACAATCCGGACTGCCGGGCCGTGGTACACCTGCACTGCACCCACCTGACCGCCCTCTCCTGTCTGGAGGGGCTGGATCCGGCCAACGTCATCCGCCCCTTCACCCCCTACTACGTGATGCGGGTCGGCCAGTTGCCGCTCATCCCCTACTACAAGCCGGGGGATGCCCGCATCGCCGAGGAGCTGGGGCGCCGCGCTCCCGAAGGCAACGCCTTCCTGCTTGCCAACCACGGCCCCGTGGTGACGGGCAAGGATCTGGTGGATGCGGTCAACAACATGGAAGAGCTGGAGGAGACGGCGCGCCTGGCACTGATGCTTCATGGCCACTCCATCCGCTACCTGAGCGAACCCGAAATTGATGAATTGAGGAGGATGAAACCATGAGCAAGTTTGCCGCCAATCTCACCATGCTGTTTACCGAGCTGCCGTTCCTGGAGCGCTTCGCCGCCGCCCGTGAGGCAGGCTTCGAGGCGGTGGAGTTCCTGTTCCCCTACGAGTGGCCGGCCGCCGAGCTGGGCCGCCTGCTGCGCGAACACGGCCTCTCCCAGGCTCTGTTCAACATGCCGCCGGGCAACTGGGGGGCGGGGGAGCGCGGCATGGCCGCCATCCCGGGGCGGGAGGCAGAGTTTCGCGCCCACCTGCCCAGCGTGCGTGACTACGCCCTGGCGCTTGGCTGCACCAAGGTGCACGCCATGAGCGGCATAGTCGACCCGGCACACAGCCTGGCAGCCCACCGCCAGACCCTGATCGAGAACATCCGCTTCGCCGCCGACTTCCTGGCCGCAGACGGCATCAAGGTGCTGCTTGAGCCTCTCAACAATCGGGACGTGCCCGGCTACTTCCTGGCCCACCAGCTCGATGCCCTGGCCCTGGTACAGGAGATAGACAGACCCAACGTGGGGGTGCAGCTCGACCTCTACCACGCCCAGATCATGGACGGGGATCTCACCCGTCTCATCGGCAAGCTGGGACCGGCCATCGGCCACGTCCAGATAGCCTCGGTACCGGATCGCCACGAGCCGGACGAGGGGGAGATCGCCTACCCCCACCTGTTCAAGGTGCTGGCGCAGGCGGGCTACCACGACTGGATTGGCTGCGAATACAACCCCAGAGCCGGCACCCGGGAAGGGCTGGGCTGGCTGACACAACAATAAGAAACACAACCTACACATGAACGAGTCTGAGGATAACGAGATGCAAATCATCATCACCGGCGGCGGTGGCTTCCTGGGCCAGAAACTGGCCCGGGCCCTGCTGCAAGGCCCCCACCCCTTCACCGAGCTGCTGCTGGTGGACATCCAGCAGCCGCAATCCCCCCTGCCGGATCCCAGGGTGCGCTGCCTGAAGGCCGACCTCACCGAAACCGGTGTCGCCGAGTCCCTGATCAGCGAACGGACCACAGTTGTCTACCACCTGGCCGCCATCGTCAGCAGCCACGCAGAGCAGGACTTCGATCTGGGTTGGAAGGTCAATCTGGACACCACCCGCACCCTGCTGGAGGCCTGCCGCCACACCCGCCCCGGCATCCGCTTCGTCTTCACCAGTTCGCTCGCCGTCTATGGCGGCCCGCTGCCTGAGCTGGTGAACGATGGCACCGCGCTCACCCCGACCTCCTCCTATGGCGCCCAGAAGGCCATGGGGGAGCTCTTGGTCAACGACTACAGCCGCAAGGGCTATGTGGATGGCCTGGTGCTGCGCCTGCCCACCATCTGCGTGCGGCCGGGCAAGCCGAATCGCGCCGCCTCGTCGTTCGTCAGCAGTATCATCCGCGAGCCGCTGCAAGGGGAGAACGCCCTCTGCCCGGTGAGCCCGGAACTGCGTCTCTGGCTCTCGAGCCCCGCCACCGTAGTCGCGAACTTCCTGCTGGCGGCCAGGCTCCCCGCCACCGGTGACGCCCGCAGCATCAACCTGCCCGGCATCAGCGTCACCGTCGGCGAGATGCTGGAGGCCCTCGCCCGGGCCGGTGGTCAGGCGGCCCGGGATCGGGTGCAGTTTGCCGCCGATCCGGCCATCGAGCGCATAGTCGCGAGCTGGCCGGGACGCATCGACAACCAGCGGGCCAGCGCCCTCGGCTTCGCGGCAGACAGGACGTTTGCCGACATCATCGACAGTTTCATCACCCATGACATGCAGGAGGCATCATGAGCGACATCCCTACCCCCATCATCGGCCTGGTCATCGCCGTCTTCGTACTGGTATTCCTGGTGGTCCGCACCCGGGTGCACGCCCTGATCGCCATGCTGGCGGCGGCCTGCATCGCTGGGATCACAGGCGGCATGAGCATCGACAAGACCCTCACCGTCATCACTCAGGGCTTTGGCTCCACCCTCGGCAGCATCGGCATCGTCATCGGCCTCGGGGTCATGATGGGCCGCCTGCTTGAAGTCTCCGGCGCCGCCGAACAGATCGCCTACAGCTTCATCAAGTGGCTCGGCAAGCGCCGCGAAGAGTGGGCACTGGCCATCACGGGCTACATCGTCAGCATCCCCATCTTCGTGGATTCCGCCTTCGTCATCCTCTATCCGGTGGCCAAGGCGCTGGCGAAAAGCGGCAAGCGCTCCCTGCTGACCCTGGGGGTCGCCCTGGCGGGGGGCCTGGTGGTCACCCACCATACGGTGCCGCCGACCCCGGGGCCGCTCGGTGTTGCCGGTCTGTTTGGCGTGGACATAGGCGCCATGCTGCTGATGGGCATGGCCCTGGCCATCCCCTGCGTGCTCGGCATCGTCTTCTACGCCCAGTGGCTCGACAAGAAGTACCCCGAGTTCGGCGCGAACGCAGCCCAGACCCCGAACGAGCTGCAAGCTACCTATGAGCAGTACCTCAAGGAGAAGGAAGGCAAGACCCTGCCGAGCCTGACCCTGTCGCTGCTGCCGATCCTGGTGCCCATCGTACTTATCTTCGTCAAGGCCATCTTCACCACCCTCGCCACCCTGGAGGGGATGGACGGCCTGATGGCGAATCCCCTGGTGCAGGGCATCAACTTCATCGGCACCCCCATCATAGCGCTCGCCATCAGCGTGCTGCTGGCGGTCTATACGCTGGTGCCGCACATGGACAGACACGCCACCGCCGCTCGCCTCGAAGAGGGGCTGCAATCGGCCGGCATCATACTGCTGGTCACCGGTGCTGGCGGCGCCCTGGGTGCCGTGCTGCGCGACAGCGGTGCGGGCCAGCAGCTCGCCGAGCAGATCGCCCAGTTGCCCATCTCCCCCATACTGATCCCCTTCATCGTCGCGACCCTGGTGCGCCTCATCCAGGGCTCAGGCACTGTGGCCATGGTGACGGCGGCCTCCATCTCCGCCCCCATACTGGCGCAGATCCCCGGGGTCAACATGCTGCTGGCGGCTCAGGCTGCTACCATGGGGTCGCTCTTCTTCGGCTACTTCAACGACAGCCTGTTCTGGGTGGTCAACCGTATGATGGGGATCTCGGACGTCAAGCAGCAGATGATCGTCTGGTCCATCCCGACCACCATCGCCTGGGCCATCGGCGGCACCGGCGTCGCCCTGCTGAACCTGGTATTCGGCTCCGGCGGCACCTGGTTCGACCCCGTGCTGCCGCTGCTGGTGCTGGCGCTCATCGTCTGGTACGTCAGGGGCCAGTCCCTGGCACCGGCGGCCAGTGCAGTGCCGAGCCGGGAGTCATAACCCGCAGCGTCATGGCAACGCTGTGTGACGAGGGCCAGTCTGCTAGACTGGCCCTCTTTTTATTCATCTTGCAAAGGAGTGTTGGATGTCTGCTTCTTCCTGGTGGGACAAGTCCACCGGTTTTGCGCTGCTCACCATCTTGCTGTGGGCCTCGCTCGCTGCCCTCACCTCTCGGATCACCAGCGTGTCACCGCTGGTGCTGGTGGGACTGGTGCTCTTCTTCTGTGGCGCGGGTGCCCTGCCGTTCTGGCGCCAGTGGCGCGCCAGCCCCCTCACCTGGCTGGTGACCATCACGGCGCTGCTGCTCTATCACCTGCTGCTGTTCATGAGCTTTCGCCACGCCCCCGTGCTGGAGGCGAACCTCATCAACTACCTCTGGCCCCTGTGCATCATACTGTTCACCCCATTGTTGCTGCCGGGCCACCCCCTGAGCCTGCACCATCTGCTGGCCGGGGCCCTGGGCCTTGCGGGCTCGGTGCTGGTGATGGTCGATGGTCGGCTGCAACTGCAGCAGGCTCATCTACCGGGCTACCTGCTGGCGCTCGGCGCCGCCATCGTCTGGGGCGCCTATTCCGTGCTCTCCCGCCGTCTGCCCCCCGCCCCCGCCGTGGTCACGGCCGCCGCCTGCCTGCCCGCAGGGCTGCTGGCGCTGCTGCTTGCCTGGGGGCTGGAGGGGCCGCTACCCTTCGACCAGATCCCGCAGGCAGACTGGCTGCTCATCGCCGGGCTTGCCCTCGGCCCCATGGGGGCGGCTTTCGTCACTTGGTATCTGGCGCTGCGGGACGGGGATCCCCGCCGCATCGGGGCGCTCGCCTACCTCACCCCCTTGCTGAGCACCCTGCTGCTGGTCTGGCTCAACGGTGAGCAGCTCACCCCGCGCCACCTGCTGGCGGGGGCTCTCATCATGGGCGGAGCCCTGCTCGGTTTGCTGGTGAAAACACCCAAGACTCGGCCAGTGGCAGAGCCACTGTCATAAAAACGCCATCAGGCCTGCTTAAGCTCACGCCCATTGCGTGGTTCAAGCAGGACTCTGATGTGAAAATTGCTCATTATGCCTCCCTCTCCTCCCTCGTACTGCTGCTGGTGGCCGGCGTTCAGGCCACCGCCCTGTTTCACGGCTGGCAGCAGTTCAATCGGGCCGAACAGGCCCAGCGCCAGCAGGAACGCCTGCAACAACAACTGAGCGGCCCCCTGCAGGGGGCGCTTCGCGACTACCTCGGCAGCGGCGATCCCCTGCGCCTGGCCGAAGCCCAGGGAGTGCGCCAGCAGGCGCTCTCGCTGCTGGCGCAGCAAGACGGGTCGCAAACCAGTCCGCTGCGTGCCCTGCTCGAACAGATGGGGGCACGCATCGAGGGCGACTACCTGGCGGCAGGCAAGCTCTCCGGCAACAGCCAGTGGCTGCTGCAAAACGCAGAGAACGAGCTGAGCACCCAGGCCCGGGCGCTGCTGCGTTACGGCCAGCAGGGTGCTGACCTGGATCCGGCCAGCGCCGAGGCCTACCGCCAGGGGGCCGCCGACATACTGGCGACCCTGCCCGCCCTCGCCCACCAGCGCCAGAACTACATGGAGCAGGCGAGCGCCAAGCGCCTCGAAGGATTGCAGTTCGAACTCGCCGCCCTGCAAAAGCAGGCGGACGCGCTGACGGCCCTGCCGAGTCTGAACCTCTTCGAGGAAGCCGCCGCCGATGAGTTCACTCTGGGGGAGCCGGTGCGCAAGGAGCTCGGGGAGCTGCCCAAAGCCGAGCTGACCTCCCTGCTAAAACGCTATCCCATGGAGCTGGAGAACAGCCGCAAGGCGCTGCAACAGCAGCAGGCTGCCCGTCAGATGGTACAGCAGGACATCACACAGCTGCTGCAGGCCGGTGAGCAGTTGGGGGAGCAGCTTGCCGCCGCTCGTCAGACGATGAACCGGGAGCTCGCCACCGTGCTCGGCTCCCTGGCGCTCTGTCTGGTGGTGGTCGCCCTGCTGTTTGCCCTGGTGCAGCGCCGCTGGCTGGTCAGGCCCCTGCTGCGACTGCGGGCGGCCTTCCTGCAGCTCGATGCCACCGGGCAGGCGCAGTTGCTGGCAACGGGGCGCGAGCGCAACGAACTGGCCGACATAGTCGCGAGCTACAACCGCCTGATCCAGCGCCTGCAACAGGATCAACAGCAGAAGGCGGGGCAGCTCTCGAGCGTCTCTTCCAGCCTGCAGGAGATGGTGGAGCAGGTGCAGGAGATCCACCACAGCACCCGCACCACCGAGCAGGCGGTGGATGAGAGCGACACCATGATGCAGGAGCTCAATCAACTTGCCGGCGAGGTGCACCAGGTCGCCGCCGAGATAGCGGAGCACGCCCAGCACAATGAGCACTCCATGAGCCAGAGCGAGCTGCTGGTGGGGGGCATGCTGGCGGCCACCGCCCAGACCGGGCTCGCCATCGACGAGAGCAGCGGCGCCCTGGCCCAGCTGACCCGCTCGGTGGAAGATGTGACCGCCATCGTCGACGTCATCGGCCACATCTCACAGCAGACCAACCTGCTGGCGCTCAACGCCGCCATAGAAGCGGCCCGTGCCGGTGAGCAGGGACGCGGCTTCGCGGTGGTCGCCGACGAGGTGCGCCACCTCTCCGCCGACACCCAGCGCTCCCTCGGCCAGATCACCGAGATCCTGGCGAGCCTCACCCAGGCAGGAGATCAGCTCGCCACCGTGCTGGCCCGCATCACCGCAGAGGCAGCCGCTCAGCGCCAGCAGGCCGAACAGTTGCGCCAGACCACCCAGACGGTGCGGGAGATGGCGCGCAGCACCGCCGTCATCGCCCTGCAGGGGGCCGACAACGCCAGGAGCCAGGAGCACAGACTCGCCAGCTTCGCCGCCCTCATCGGCCGCATCAGCCAGCACGCCCGCCAGGGCAGCCGCCTCTCGGTGCAGGTATCGGAGCACATCCACCACCAGGCCCAGCAGATCCCCCGGATCCTGAGTCAGGCCTGAGTCGCCCTCCCCCCTAACAGGCCGGGCCCCCTTGAGACGCCCGGCCTGTTCCCTGATATGCCCGCACCCGGTTAACCCCCTCCGTCCCTCGCGCCCATGACCCCTCGGGGGAGCCTGCTCGACGCGCCGAGCAAGAGACACAACCCCGACAAGGGTGAATATCTTTTTTTGTGACACAAAATTATATGTTGCCGTCAGGTTAACAAAGAAAGTTCTGCATCCGCGTCCAGATCCCTTCCGGTTAACGGGAAAAACCACCTGAAAACGCTCTCATTACCGACACGAGCGGGCTGGGAGTGCCCACACCAAGAATCATGATTATTTGCACTCGGTCATATTTTTGAAACTTGGCGGGAACTTCATGTTGATATTTCGCACCGCGAACGTACTCTTGGTGGTGTCAGATCGCCAAGGATCGAGACCTAAAAAATAATGACTGTAAAGATGCAGATTGCCCTTCAGTGATGCGCCAAGGCATCCGGGCATATGGGCACAACACAGAACAATTTCTTTTGCCCTACGGGGTGTTGATTGCAATGCCAATACCGAGTGGCGGGCGCCTGCCCGACTGCCGGAAAAAAAGCTAAGTCCATAAAATCAGGAGCAATAACAAATGGAAAAAGTGATCTTCAAGCGCGCCTCTTTGAGTGCCGCCGTGGTTGCGGCGCTGCTCGCCCCCGGCATGGCATCCGCGGCTCAAGACATGATGAGCCCGGAATATGGCAAGTCCTACAGCGCCTTCATCGACGAAGGCAAGCTGACAGGCGGCCTGTTCTACTTCCAGCGCGAGCGTGATCGCGTCCAGGCCGGCCCCGGTCAGGACGGCAAATACCACTCCAACCTGAGCCATGCCACCACCCAGGCAGCCCTGAACTACAACTCCGGTTATGCCTGGGGCATGGTCGGACTGGATGTCGGCGGCTTTGGCGCCTATGACCTGGCCGTTGACGAGAGCAACGGGGTCAACGAAGAGAACGAGTTCTCCTTCTGGGGCGACCAGTGGGGCTCAGGTGGTGACGGTGTTCCCGAGAATGGCTTCAGCCTCTCCACCGCCGCCCTGAAATTCAAGTTCGGTGACGCTGTCACCGCCAAGGGTGGTTACACCCAGCTCTATGTACCCGGCATCCTCGGCGTCAACTGGTCCTATCAACCCGGTACCTACCGCGGTGGCCAGATCGAAGGCACCTTCGGTGGCCTCTACCTGACCTACGCCATCGCCGATGAGTACAAGGCGCCTTGGTTCAAGAACACCGCCGGCTTCTCCAAGAGCAACCCCTATGCCAGCGATCCCTTCACCGATGCGAACAAGATCGACTACATCCACGGTCTGGCAGCCCGTTACACCTTCGAGAACGGCACCGCCATCACAGGTGGCTTCGGTCAGTCCGAAGGCTACATGGACAGCTACCACTTCAAGCTGGCTCACAAGTTTGACGTGCTGGGTGGCCTGAACACCAGCTACCAGTTCTACGGTTCCGACACCGAGAACGAAGACTATGACGGTCTGGCATGGCAACAGGCCCTGACCGCCAGCTGGGCAGCCGGTCCCTATGCCTTCCGCCTGGAAGGCCTCTACACCAAGGCCGAAGGGGATCTGGGCAACTACCTGCCCCGTCTGACCCGTGGCTACGGCAACTCCCAGGGTGCGAACGAGATCTGGTGGGATTCCCGCTCAGACTGGAACCACAACGAAGAGAAGGCCGTCTTCTTCGGTACCACTCGTACCCTGGATGATCTGGTCGGTGCTCCGGGTTGGGCCGCCGGTGTCTCCGGTGCCTACGGTTGGGATGCCAACAATGGCGACGGCACCCTGGAGCCGGGCAAAGAGTGGGCCGTCAACTTCGACGTCATGTACACGGTGCAGGACGGCAAGCTGAAGGGCACCCTGTTCAAACTGCACTACACCGATTACAACAACGAGCAGGACGACAAGGGCAGCTGGTACTACCCGAACATGTTCAGCTCCGAGCATGACGTCAAGTTCCACATCATCATGCCGTTCACCATCATGTAATCAGGCATCTGTTCTGATCGAAAACCGGGCCACGTGGCCCGGTTTTGTTTTTGGTGGCACTCGGGCTACCATGCCCACTTCGGCCCAGTGCTGGCCGCCAATCAGGATGATCTTCATGCCCCACCCCTTCGTGCTTATCACCGGCTGCTCCAGCGGCATCGGCCTCGCCGCCGCCAATGCGCTCGGCGCCCACGGCTTCACCGTGATCGCCTCCGCCCGCAAGGCCGAGGATGTCGCCCAGTTGCAGCAGCAGGGTCTGCTGGCGGTGCAGCTGGATCTGGCGGACACCGCCAGCATAGAGCGGGGGGCGGCAGAGGCGCTGGCCCTGGCCGGGGGGCGCCTGTTCGGGCTGTTCAACAACGGTGCCTACGGCCAGCCCGGCGCGCTGGAAGACTTGCCCACGGAGGCGCTCAAGGCGCAGTTCAACACCAATCTGTTTGGCTGGCACCATCTCATTCGTCAGGTGCTGCCGGCCATGCTGGCCGCAGGCGAGGGGCGGATAGTGCAGAACAGCTCGGTGCTTGGCCTGGTGGCCATGAAGTATCGCGGCGCCTACAACGCCAGCAAGTTCGCGCTGGAAGGCTACACCGACACCCTGCGCCTCGAACTCGAGGGCAGTGGCGTGCACATCAGCCTGATCGAGCCCGGCCCCATCGACACCCGGTTTCGCGCCAATGCCCGCGACGCCTTCGTGCGCCACATCGATCCGGCCCAGAGCCGCCATCAGGGTGCCTATCGCCAGACCCTGACCCGGCTGGAGAAAGAGGGCTCAACCAGCGGCTTCACGCTGCCGAGCGAGGCCTGCATACCGCCGCTACTGCACGCGCTCCAGAGCAAACGCCCCAGGCATCGATACCCGGTCACCCTGCCCACCAGGTTGTTCAGCATATTGCGTCGCCTGTTGCCGAGCCGCTGGCTTGACCGGATCCTCGGCAAGTCGGCCTGATCCCCGCCCGAACACGTTCATCTGCTCAGTAGTGCTGGCCATTGCTGTAGTAGGCGCTCTTGACGATGGGCAACACCTGCACCACCACGTAGATCTGCTCACCCAACACCGCCTTGAGGTGACGGGTGATGAGGGCGGCGGCGGCATCCTGCACCTCCTGCGGGCGCTCGAACCAGACCAGCTCTACGAAGGGAAAACCGGCGTCGATCGCACCGTCCCTCACCTGGGTGCTGGCAACGCACTCCAGGGTGACGAACTCCGGCTTGCCGCCAGTCAGGGCGCAGAGATCCGCCATCAGGGACGTGCTTATCTGCTGCAGGGTGTCGACAGAAACTGCCCGAAAACGAAGGTGGGGCATGGGAAACCTCTTGGCTGTGACAAATGAGGACTTATCATAGAGCACTCATCCCGCTCACATAAGGTGCCTCATGAGATTCCATCGCACGCTGCTTCCCTTCCTGCTGTGCCTGCTGCTACCGCTGCACGCCTTTGCCGACCCGGCCTTCTACCGCATCAGCAAGGGCAACGAGCAGCACTGGTTGCTGGGTTCCATCCATGCGGGCAAACCCTCCCTCTATCCCCTGCCGGATCCCATCGAGCGCGCCTGGCAGCAGAGCCACGCCCTGGTGATGGAAGTCGACATGACCCACATCAGCCAGGCGCAGTGGCAGGAGATGGGGGCCATCACCCGGCTGGTGGATGGCAAGACGCTCAAGGATCACCTGCCCATCGATCTCTACCGGCGCACCCTGATCGCCGCCGGCCAGAACGGCCTCAACGAGAGCATGCTGGCGCCGCTGCGTCCCTGGTTCGCGGCCATCACCCTGACCCAGGCCGCGCTGGAGCGCACCGGTTACCGCGGTGAATTCGGGGTGGATCAGCACTTCGCCAGGCGGGCGAACGACGGCGGCAAACCCATCATCGGATTGGAGACCCTGCTGGAACAGCTTGGCTATCTGGCGAGCGTCGGTGACAACCAGACCCTGATGCTGGAGAGCACCCTGGATGAGCTGCCGAAGCTTGAGAAGGGGTTCACCGAGGTCATGGCGGCCTGGCAGAACGGGGATCAGGCCACCCTGATCAACCTGCTCAAAGAGGAGATGGCACCGCCCAAGCTGCAAGCCTGGCTGGAGCAGACCCTGCTGGCGGAGCGCAACCGCAACTGGGTCAAGAAGTGGCCCGGCCTGCCAAACGAGAGCTTTATCGTGGTAGGGGCCCTGCACCTTTACGGCGAGCAGGGCCTGCTCGCCCTGCTGGAGCAGCAAGGCTGGCGCATCACGCCGCTCACCGAACCCGCAGCGGCAAACTAAGTCTGCCAGACAGGCGTCCTGTCACCGGGCAGGGCGCCGGGTGCGAGGCCGCTCACAGAATTCGCTGCCGATTAAATAACCACAAAGGGAGTTGATCGAGATCATCTCATCACTCCCAAAGAGGTATTTATCATGCCTGTCATCGCGCAATGACAGGAGTGGACGAGATGGAATTCTGGATGAACCTGATGTTCGGCAACAGCGTGGGGCTGATGTCCATGCTGGTGATTATCGGCACCTTCCTGCTGATCAGCGCCTACGCGGTCTATTTCATCTACAAGGTGATGCACGCAGAGCCGCCGAAAGAGGGTCAATAACCCGGCGCGACACCAGGTGCGGGCCCCTTAGCCCGCCGCGCCGCGCCATTCTAAGCACGGGTCAGGCTCGCTATAATGCCCCCTCATTCTCATGCGGGGAGCCTGCCGTGTCTCATAACGACGAACTCTCACTGTTCCTGCAGGAAGTGGCCGACGTGCGGCCGCTGCGCAGCGACCACATAGCCCCCAATGCGGGCAACAGCCTGCCGACCGAGGCGCAACTCGCGCGCCGGGAAGCCGCCACCGCCGAACAGCTCGCCCTGGATCACCTCGGCACGGAGGCGGTCGAGATGCTGGATCCCCACGACATCGTCGGCTTCAAGCGCGACGGCGTGCAGGAGGGGGTCTACAAGAAGCTGCGGCTCGGCAAGTACGAGCTGCAAGGCTCCCTCGACCTGCACCACAAAACCATCAACGAGGCGCGAACCGCCCTGGTGCAGTTCATCCAGGAGTGCGAGGTGCGGGACATCCGCTGCCTGCTGATCCTGCATGGCAAGGGGGAGCGCAGCACGCCGCGCGCCCAGCTCAAGAGCCATGTCAGCGCCTGGTTGCCGCAACTGCCTGCGGTGATGGCCATGCACAGCGCCGAGCGTCGCCACGGCGGCAGCGGCGCGCTCTATGTGCTGCTGCGAAAGAGCGAGCGCAAGAAGACCGAGAACCGCGAACGTCACCAGAAGCGCCTCGGCTGACCGCCTGAGGGTGGCCCCCGCCCGTGGCACAGTGCTAGCATCGGGCTGCCCCGATCATGCCAGGTACGGGGTGCATACCATCAGGGACGATAACAAGGACAATCCCATGTCATACCAGAAACTCGAACAACATCAGCAACAACTGCACCGCCTCTCCCACCTGTCCGCCATCTGCGGCTGGGATCAGGCCTCCATGATGCCGGAGGGGGGCAACGAGGCCCGCGCCGAGGCGATGGCGGAGCTCGGCGTGCTGATCCACGGCAAGCGCACCGCCCCCGAACTCGGGGACTGGATTGCCATGGCCGAGAGCGAACCGCTGGACGAGATCCAGCGCGCGAACCTCCATGAGATAAAACGCCACTGGCAGGATGCGAGCCAGCTGCCAAGCGATCTGGTGGAGGCGCTCTCCTTGGCCGGCAGCAAGTGTGAGCACGCCTGGCGCCGCCAGCGCAAGGAGAACGACTGGGCGGGCTTTGCCCCGAACCTCGAGGAGGTGGTGCGCCTGTCGCGAGAGGTGGCGACCTTGCGCGCCGAGGCGCTCGGGGTACGCCCCTATGACGCCATGCTGGCGCTGTACGAGCCCGGCATGACGAGCGCGCGGCTGGACGAGATCTTCGGCGATCTCACGAGCTGGCTGCCCGGCCTCATCCAGACCGTGAGCGAGCGGCAGAAGAGCGACGCCATCCTCACCCCACAAGGCCCCTTCCCCATCGCGACGCAGCAGGCGCTCGGCCAGGAGGTGATGGGGCTGCTCGGCTTTGATTTCGCGCACGGCCGGCTCGACGTGAGCAGCCACCCGTTCTGCGGCGGCGTGCCGACGGATGTGCGCATCACCACGCGATACAACGAGCAGGAGTTCGTCTCCAGCCTGATGGGCATAGTCCACGAGACGGGCCACGCGCGCTACGAGCAGGGGCTACCGCGCCATCTGCTCGGCCAGCCGGTCGCCGAGGCGCGCTCCATGGGCATTCACGAGAGCCAGAGCCTGTTCTGCGAGATGCAGCTCGGCCATCACCCCGCGTTCCTCGCGCAGATAGCGCCGCGCATCCGCGCGCACTTCGGCGAGCAGGCCGCGCTCGCACCGGAAAACCTCGAGAAGCTGTACAACAAGGTCGAGCCAGGCCTTATCCGCGTCGATGCGGACGAAGTGACGTATCCGGCGCACGTGATCCTGCGCTACGAGCTGGAGCGCGATCTCATCGAGGGGCGCATCGAGGTCGCGGACATCCCGGCACTGTGGGATGCGAAGATGCAGCAGTGGCTCGGGCTGTCCACGAAGGGCAACTACCAGAATGGCTGCATGCAGGACATTCACTGGACGGACGGCTCGTTTGGTTACTTCCCGAGTTATACGCTCGGCGCCATGTACGCGGCGCAGCTGCGCTTCGCGCTGGAACGTGAACTCGGCGACATGGGGCAGCTCATCGCGGCGGGCCGCCTGCCGGAGATCTTTGGCTGGCTCGGCAGCCACATCTGGTCCCAGGGCAGCCTGCACGGCACGGACGAGCTCATCCGTCGCGCGACCGGCGAGGCACTGAATCCGCAGTGGCTGCGCAAGCACCTCGAACAGCGCTATTTGAAATAAGCGCCTTCCCAGGGCGCAGCCTCGCGCTGCACCCTGTTATCCCCTCTCCGAGCGCCCGACTTTTTTTGCTATCCCTGTCCGTTTTTGGCTAGTCACCCCTCTCGCCCCCGCTTAGTCTCTGGGACATGCCCACAGAAATCCGAGTCATGCCATGACCACAGTGCCATCACATGAATCCCCAAGGGACGAGATCATTCCCGGTCTCACCCGCGAGCAGTGTCACGCCGCCCGGCTCGCACGGGACGCGCGCTTCGACGGCCGCTTCTTCACCGGCGTGCTCTCCACCGGCATCTATTGCCGCCCCATCTGCCCCGCGCGGGCGCCGCACGAGCACAACGTGCGCTATTTTCGCTTCGCGGCGGCGGCGGAGCAGCACGGGCTGCGCCCCTGCCTACGCTGTCGCCCGGAGCTCGCACCGTCCCAGAGCGGGGATCTGCCGCCCCTGGTCGCCCAAGTGCTGGCGCGCATCGAGCGCGGTGAGCTCGCGGAGCACAGCCTGGGCGCGCTCGCGGCGCAAGCCGGGATCACTGAGCGCACGCTGCGGCGTCAGTTCGAGCAACACCTCGGCGCCTCGCCAAAACAGGTGGAGCAGACGCGCCGCCTGTTGCTCGCGAAGCGGCTGCTGACGGAGACGCGGCTGCCCATCACGGACGTCGCGTTCGCGTCTGGCTTTGCGAGCATTCGCCGCTTCAACGATGCCTGGCACCAGGCGTACGGGCTGACGCCGGGAGCCCTGCGCAAACAGGAAGGCGGTGCGCCGGCGCAGACGCCGCAGGCAAGCCTGCAGTTGCAACTGATGTATCGCCCGCCGTTCGATGCGCAGGCCATGCTCGCGTTCTACCGGCTGCGTGCCATTCCGGGGCTGGAGCGGGTGGATGAGCACGGTTATGAGCGACGCCACCGGGTCGGTGAGCAGGAGGGGCTAATCCGCATCGAGCCCCTCGAGGGGAACAGGCTCAGGCTGACGGTGCAGGATCTGCCGCCGAGTGCGCTGCCGGACATCCTGTATCGCGTGCGCCGCATGTGGGATCTCGATGCAGACATGGTGCGCATCGGCAAGCAACTCGGGCAGGATCCGCTGCTGGCGCGGATACAGGGGCGCTGGCCCGGGGTCCGGCTGCCGGGAGGCTGGGACGAATACGAGGTGATGTTGCGCGCCATCGTCGGCCAGCAGGTGTCGGTCAAGGGCGCCATCACCATCATGGGGCGCCTGGTGGCGCGCACCCTGGCGCAGTTCGGCACGGCGCAGCTACCCACGCCGGCGCAGCTGTGCGAGCTCAATCTCGACGGCATCGGCATGCCGGGCAGCCGCATCCGCACGCTGCAGGGATTGGCCTCGGCGCTCGCGAGCGGCGCGCTCACCCTTGGCAGCGCGAGCGACGAGCAACTGCTCGCGCTGCCGGGCATAGGGCCCTGGACGGTCGCGTACTGGCGGCTGCGCTGCGGGCTGGACACGGACGCCTTCCCCGCCTCGGATCTCGTGCTGCAGAAGGCGCTGGGGGGCGGCACCAAGCTGTCGGTGAAGGAGGTGGAAACGCGCAGCGCGCCCTGGCAACCGTGGCGCGCCTATGCCGCGAGCTGGCTGTGGCACGCCATGAGCGAGCAGCCTGCACTGCTGACAGATCCGGCCCGGGCAAACCCGGACAACGAACCCAAGGAGACAACCCCATGATCCGTTACGATATGTTGCCCACCCGCTGCGGCGATCTGCTGGTCGCCATCGATGAGCGCGGTCTGGTCCACGTGGACTTCGTGGCCGGGTTGCGGCCGCTGCCCGACATGAGCGACTGGCGGCAGGACGGCGAGGCGCTCACCCCCTTCCTCGCCGAGTTTCGAGACTACTTCGCGGGCCGGTTGCAGCGCTTCACGCTGCCGCTCGCGGCGCGGGGCACGGCGTTTCAGCAGGCGGTGTGGCAGGCACTGTGCGACATCCCCTATGGCGAGACGCGCAGCTACGGCGACATCGCCCGCGCCATCGGCAAGCCGAGCGCGAGCCGTGCGGTGGGCGCCGCGAACGGCCGCAACCCGCTCTCCATCATAGTGCCCTGCCATCGCGTGATTGGCCAAAGTGGCAGCCTCACCGGCTATGCGGGCGGCCTGCCCATCAAGCAGGCGCTGCTGCACCTCGAGGGGATTTCGCGCTGACCCACGGCTCTGAGTCTCCACAACCAGGGGCCGTCCGGCCCCTGGCCATTCATCCCATCCAGCCTGCACGGCCAGACAACACCTCGTCTGGCACCAACCAGACAAGAGATTGAAAAAAAACGGTTATACCGATGACTCCGAGAAGGTGAAAGCGGGACGTCGCCCCCCGGTTGAATACTTGCCGGTCACGGGCCTCAAACCACGGCGCCGACGGGAGTTTGGGCGAATACTTCGAATACCGGGATGACGCTGCGCGTTGGCAGCTTGCTGACTATCGAGATCACGGCGTGTTTCCTGGCGATCCGATCGCGGCTATCGCCGCGATCCGTTTGAAACGAGGAGGAAACATGTCCACTCCAGTCACCGTCACTGAATTCCAGGTGAAGTCCCACGGCGCCCCAGACGAGGTGCGCACCCCCGACAAGACCCGGGTCGAGGTCGTCAAACTCGATGGCTACACCATAGGGCGGTTCAACTTCGCCCCCGGCTGGCGCTGGTCTGACTGCATCAAACCGGTCGTCAAGACGGAGCAATGCCAGCTCTCGCACCTGGGTTACGCCGTCTCGGGGTCGCTCACGGTCCGTCTCGCAGATGGCACCCTCAAGACCATCAACGCCGGGGAGTCCTACACCATTCCACCGGGGCACGATGCCTGGGTCGAGGGCGATCAGCCGTTCGTTGGCATCGAGGTGCTCAGCGCCGATCAGTTCGCCAAACCATAGTGTGTCGTCGGCAACCCGCCAGGGTTGCGACCGAACCCACCGGTGGGCGATCGCCCACCGGTACAGACCTCCCAGCAGCCTCGTCTTGTCCACCCGTCATGGTTCGTTTCCCCCTGACGACTGGAGGCGTGGGCAAGAATTCAAATGGTGGCTTGCCCGCATGTGTGCCCGGCAGCCCTAGCGTCCCTTGCTCAGGGCCGCTTTCAGGGCCGGGTTGAAGACGCGCTTGAGGGAGGCGGGGTTGTTCACCAGCTTGGCCGCCGGGCGGCGCGGGCGCCTGACCAGCTCGCCGCCACAGTTGGGGCAGGTCAGGTGCAGATATTGATCGTTGCACTCGGCGCAGAAGGTGCACTCGAAGGAGCAGATGTAGGCCGTCGCCGTGTCGGCGGGCAGATCCCGGTCACAGCATTCACAGTTCGGTCTGAGTTCAAGCATGGGCTGGTTCCTGAAAGAGGAAGGGGGAGACGGGAAAGGGCGCGGCTCAGTCGACGATAAAGAGCCGGGCGCCCTGATCGGTGTAAGAGCGATGGGGCTCGGCGTTGTCCGCCACCTGATAGCTCATGCCCGGCGTCAGGGTGAAGACGCGGCCATCCTGCAACTCGGTGTGCAGCTCCCCCTCGAGGCAGAGCAGCACGTGGCCCTTGCTGCACCAGTGATCCGCCAGATACCCGGGGGAGTACTCCACCATCCGCACCCGCATCGGGCCGAAGTGCTGGGTGTGCCAGCGGGCGACGCCCCGTTCCCCCTTGTGTTCGGTTGGGGCTATCTCGGCCCAGTTCGTGGTGCAAAACGACAGTGCATTGATGTTCATGACAGATCCTTTGTCAGCAGAGGAAGGCTTGGGGAAGACGGCTCACCACGGGACATCCGTAACAAGGCAGCGCCCCATACTGCCATCAAATCCGCTCCTGCCCTATGCCCACACGGGCAGCCATCACCCCTTGAGGCTGCCCATCACCTGCATCTCGCAGCGATGGCAGTCAAAGCGCAGCCGGAAGCTGTCCTTGCCCATCTTGAGCTCCAGCGGCTCGGCCTTGAGGCCGGGCACCTCCTTCGGGCAGAGGTGCTGGCTGTAGCGAATGCAATGTTTCGTTGTCATCAGCACCACCTCCCCCAGCTCCTTGTTCGCTTCAAAAGCGGGGGCGATGCGCCCCACCCCGTGTTCGCGAAAGAACTGCTCCGCCGCGCTGTTCAGCACGTTGCCGAGGTAGGAGAGACGGTGCTGGGGATAGGTGGCGCCTCGCAACGAGATGCGCCGCTCGGGTCGCCGGTAGGCGGCCAGACGGGCCGCCTCCAGGGCGGCGATGGCGTCCCGGCGCAGGCCGTTGAGCACGGATGCGGCAATAAACAGGGGAGAAGTGAATACCAACTCAATCTGGTGCGCCTCAAACAGGGTGTTGCCGAGTTTGCCAAGCTGATCCCTCGCCTGTTGCAGCGCCCGCGCCGGATTGTCGGCCGGCAGCTTGTCGCAGGGGAACGTGACGGTGGCACTGATGCCCTGCTCGTCGACCAGTGCGAGCCGTAATCCCTCGTCGCACTCGGAGAGGTGCATATCGACCCGGATGCGGCGATCCGCACTCGGCTTTTCCAGCAACTTGCTGAATGCCTGATCGTGGTTGCGGAAGATCTCGGCACCGACCTTGAGCCCGGGCATGCGCTCCGACAGCAGTAACTGCTTGCCTTCCACCTTGTTCAGGCGCATCCCCACCAGCTCGCCCCCCGGCTTGAAGAAGCCGAGGCCGTCGCCGTTGTTGAGGGTCACTGGCTTGCCGTCGATCTCGATGCAATCTCGGGTCACCCTGCTGACGCGCCCGAGCGGCTCACCCAGATATTTCGGGCTGCGCGGCGAGTCGATGTCCGGCTTTCGGCCATGGAGGAAGTAGTCGGTGCTGCCCCGGTTGAAGCTCTTCTTCGGATCCGGCGTGAAACCGTAGCTGCAACGACCGGCGGAGGCGGCCACCAGATCGGGGCGGCGCTCGAGAATGGCGTCCAGCTTCTGGCGATACCAGGCGGTGACGTTCTTGACGTAGTCCAGCCCCTTGAGGCGCCCCTCGATCTTGAAGGAGCGGATGCCCGCGGCGATCAGCGCCTCCAGGTTCGCGCTCTGATCCATGTCCTTGAGGGACAACAGGTGGCTGTTCTCCACCAGCACCTCACCCCCTGGCGTTTGCAGGGAGCAGGGCAGCCGGCAGAGCTGGGCACACTCACCACGGTTCGCGCTGCGCCCGGTGCGGGCGTGGCTGATGTTGCACTGACCGCTGTAGGAGACGCACAGGGCGCCGTGGATAAAGAATTCCAGCTGCACCTGGGTCTGGGCGCTGATGGCACGGATCTGCTCGAGGGAGAGTTCGCGTGCCAGCACCACCTGGGAGAAGCCCACGTCCTGCAGAAACTTCACCTTTTCCGGCGTGCGGTTGTCGGTCTGAGTGCTGGCGTGCAACGCGATGGGGGGCAGATCCAGGGCCAGCAGCCCCATGTCCTGCACGATAAGCGCATCGGCCCCGGCTTCGTAGATCTGGTGGGTCAGGCGCCGGGCCTGCTCCAGCTCGTGGTCATGCAGCAAGGTGTTGAAGGCGACGAACACCTGGGCGCCGAAGCGGTGGGCGTGGCGCGCCAGCGCTTCGATATCTTCGAGGGAGTTGCCCGCCGCGCTGCGGGCGCCAAAGGCGGGGCCGCCCATATAGACGGCATCGGCGCCATGGTTGATGGCTTCGATGCCATAGGCGAGGTTCCTGGCCGGGGCCAGCAGCTCGAGGCGGTTAGTCTGGGTGTGATCCTGCATGGGTCTGGTCTGAAGGCGGACGAGAAATGCCCGTCACTCTAGCGAGACCGGGCGCCCTTCGCCTTGATCCCGCTTAAGATCACCGCAGAATGCAGGATTGACCCGGTACACGGAAAAGCACATATGGCTGCCCCCTCATCCCCAACCCTTCTCCCGCCAGGGGAGAAGGGAGCAGAGAGAGGGTGCCGACTACGCTGGCACCCAATGCGGGTCTAGATCACCACCTTGAGCGCCAGCCCCAGCAACACCAGGCCGCTGACCTTGTCGATCACGAAGGACTTGGCCTTGAGCCAGGCCAGCACAGGACCACGGGAGAGCACCAGGGCCACCAGCACGTACCAGAGCGCGTCTATGCCGCCGGCGGTCAGCATCATGATGCTCCCCTCGCGCCAGCCGGTATCGGCGTGCACGAACTGGCTGAACAGGGCGATGAAGAAGATGGCGAGCTGGGGGTTCAAGAAGGCCACCATAAAGCCTTCGAACGCCCCCTGACGGCCACGGGCACCGTGCACCGTCTCGTCAGCAGCGTCGCCACTGGCGGGCCTGGCCAGCAGCGCCTTGACTCCGAGCCAGGCGAGGAAGGCGGCGCCGCCGTAGCGGATCAGATCAAACAGCAGCGGGGTCTGAGTGATCAGCACCGAGAGACCCAACGCCGTGATGAGGGCGTAGATCCCCACCCCCAGGCCGTGGCCGAGCGCCGTGGCCACCCCGTGGCCCTGCCCCCCCTGTACCGTGTTGCGGATGATCAGCGCCAGGCTGGGCCCCGGACTGATGGCCCCCATCGCGCAAATGGCGGCGAGCGCCAGCCAACTCGTCATTTCCATACCCTTTCCTTCTCTCTAGTCGAATGTCTCTAACTGGGATCAGGGTAGGAGGCGGCCAGCTATGCCAGAAGTGAAAGTTATGAATAGAGTCCATAGCCAACGGCTATAGGCTGGCATAACCGACTGCCCTAGCGGAGCGGGTCTGCCTTCAGCCCCAGCTGTTTGCGGCTCTCCCCCAGGGTGCGCTGCAGATGATCCCGCAGGAAGGGGTAGGCCAGCTCGCGAAACCAGCGGTGGGCCGGATCCAGGTGGTGGCGTTGGTGCCACAGCAGATGATACTGCTGCACCCGGGTGGCGAAGGGCAGATCGCAAAAACTCAGGGCGTGCTCCCGGGAGAGCTGCCAGGCGATATGGGCCGGGGTGGTCATCAGACAGTCGGTGCGCAGCAGCACCTCCACCGCCGCCTGGAAGAAGGGCACCCGGGCAAACCAGCGGCGGGAGAGCCCTAGGGGCGCCAGCACCTGCTCCACCGGGCTGTCCTTGTCGCCGCCGCCGCTCACCTGCAGATGGGGCCAGGCGAGGTAGTCATCCAGGCTGGGCGCCGTGCCCGAGAGCGGATGGTGGCGCCCCATCAGCATCACCAGCCTGTCCTCCCCCTGGTGCAGCCCCCGGATCTGATCCGGCACCAGCTCCGTGATGGTGGAGACCAGATCCAGCTCGGACTGCCACAGCTGCGGCAGCTGGCGCTTGTCCCACAGGCTGTACTCCAGCGCCGCCAGGGGGGCGGCCCTGGCCAGCGCCGCGCAGATGTCGGGCAGGATATGCTGGGCCACGTAGTCGGAGGAGGCGAGCCGGAACACCCGCTCGCAGCGCTCGGGGGCAAACTCCGGCGCCGCATAGAGCCGATCCAGTGCACCGAGCGAGTCGGCAAGCGCCGCCGCCAGACTCTCTGCCCGCGGGGTCAGCAGCCAGCGCTGCCCCTCCCGCACCAGCAGCTCGTCACCAAACTCGCTGCGCAGCTGGCCGAGCTGCTTGCTGATGGAGGGCTGACTCAGGTGCAGCAGCTCCGCCGCCCGGCTGATGTTGCGGGTCTCCAGCAACACCTTGAGGGTTGGCAACAGGTTGAGATTCGCTTTGTGCACTGACAACACCTCGGGAAGGGAGAACCTGGGTCGGGCTCTCATCTTAAGACAAGGAGGCGCGGGAATTTAAGCAAAATCACGACCTTGTTCCCCCTGCGCCCCCTTGCGCTCCCCTCCCCGCGGGATGACACTGGAAACCCTGTACGACATAATTGCGCAATGTCTTCCGCCCGCGGGCGATCCACAACAAGAAGCGATAACAAGATGAAATACGCCAATATCACCGGCTGGGGCAAATGTCTGCCTCCCGCAGTGCTGACCAACGATGCCCTCAGCACCATCATGGATACCTCGGATGAGTGGATCTATCCGCGTACCGGCATCAAGGCACGCCGGGTCTCCCATGTCAGCACCCAGGCACTCGCCACCCTGGCAGCCCGCCGTGCCCTGGCCTGCGCCGGTCTGGACGCCGGGGAACTCGATGGCATCATACTCGCCACCGCCACCCCGGGCACGCTGGTGCCCAACTGTGCCTCTGCCGTGCAGCAGGCCCTGGGCGCCCACAAGGCGGCGGTGTTCGACCTCAATGCCGCCTGTACCGGCTTTGTCTACGCACTCTCGGTCGCCACCTCCCTGGTGCAGACCGGCATGATGCAGAAGGTGCTGGTGATAGGCGCAGAGCGCCTCACCCAGTTGCTGGACTGGGCCAAGCGCGACACTGCCGTGCTGTTTGGCGACGGTGCCGGCGCCGTGGTGATAGAGGCGAGCGAGCAGAAGAGCGGCCTGATTGCCAGCAAGCTCGGCTGTGACAGCGAGGCGCGGGAGATACTGCACGTGCCGAACTTCGGCACCGATCGGGTGCGTTTCGCCGACATCGACGGCCTGTTCACCTTCAACTTCGAGGGGCAGGAGATCTTCAAGCGCGCCGTGCGCGGCATGGGCGAGGCCACCGGCGTCGTGCTGGCCCAGGCCGGCATAACCCCCGAGCAAGTCGACCTCATAGTGCCGCACCAGGCCAACGTGCGCATCATAGAGACCCTGGCCAAGCGCATGAACGCCCCCATGGAGAAGGTGATGGTCAACATAGAGCAGTACGGCAACACCTCCGCCGCCACAGTGCCCATCGCCCTGTGCGAGGCGCTGGAGCAGGGCCGGGTCAAGCCAGGCAGCCATCTGCTCACCGCCGCCTTCGGGGCCGGTCTGACCTGGGGTGCCGCCCTCATCAAATGGGGCGAGCGCGTCACCCCCCTGACGCGCTGCGACGACGAACTCCCCCCCTGCGAGCAGAGCGCCCTCGAACTCATCGCCCACGCGGTGCAGGGTTGCCAGCAGGCGCGCCCCTCAGACGCCTGAGCCTCGCCACTGCCATCCTTTTCCGCATAAAAAAGAGGAGCCCATCGTGGCTCCTCCGTGTATCTCCTCCCTGCCGGCCCTCCCTGAACATCGGTATAAAAGTCATTGAAAAGCGTGAATTTTGAGCGAGAAATATCAAAAAATAACCAGTCGACACTTTTTTGTCGTCAGAATGCGGCCAAGGGGTTCACAACCTTGCCGGATCTGGTAGTATGCGGCCTCGCACTTGGGGAGGGGTTCCCGAGCGGCCAAAGGGATCAGACTGTAAATCTGACGGCTCTGCCTTCGAAGGTTCGAATCCTTCTCCCTCCACCATTCAAGTGCGAACAATCAGGAAAATACCCCGTGGAGGGGTTCCCGAGCGGCCAAAGGGATCAGACTGTAAATCTGACGGCTCTGCCTTCGAAGGTTCGAATCCTTCTCCCTCCACCATCTTCCTGTATTGCATGCAAGGCCTGTAAAAAGTAGTACCCCTGTGGAGGGGTTCCCGAGCGGCCAAAGGGATCAGACTGTAAATCTGACGGCTCTGCCTTCGAAGGTTCGAATCCTTCTCCCTCCACCATCCTTCAGAAAACCCGGCCTCGCGCCGGGTTTTCGCTTTTCTGGAAAGATTCCATTTGGCACTGTCAGATCTGACAATTGCCCTGCTCCGCGTTTTTCGAAACAGTGGACTCCTCACCGTCAGGAGCCACCTCGCATGTTTGCAATCTGGGATGAAACCGGCCAGGAGCAGGGCTTGAGCCTGCCCCAGCTGCAGCAACGGCTGCACCATTATCAAGGGGACGTCATGGTGCGTTATCTCAATCGACTCGGCCTGTCGACAACCCTGTTTCTGACCATCCATCAGGGCCAAGCCTACCAGCGCTTCAAGGCCGGCACACCGCCACTGGACTGGGAGTGGCTGGCCCAGGCCATGCATGGTACGCCCCTCCTTGATGCCGGAGGCCACCAGCCGGAACACGCACTTCGCTGACACCTCACCCGACCTCCCTTGGGCCCATTTCATCACGAGCCCCAGCTTCCTGACAGATCTCCCTCGCGGCTCTCCAGCCAGCCCCTTCCCACGCAAGCAGCAGGTTGATTATCAGACGATTCCTACAGCGGCTGGATGACTGCGCCTTGTATGATGCGCAGCCATATTCGTCCATCAGGTGAGTGCCATGTTTGCGTTCAAAGAAGAGTATCCGATGAGTGCCATGGCAATGAGTGCCATGGCAGATGTTGCCGTTCCCTTTTACCAGCCGATCATCGGTCGGGACCGTCAGGTCAAGGGGTACGAGGCGCTGGCCAGGCGCTGGGATCCGGTGGCGCAATGTTATCAGGGCATCGATTTTGCCTCGCTCAGCCAGGACGAGTCCCTGCATCTGGATATCGTCATGCTCAGGGCCATACTGCGCGACCTGCCCGTGCTCGCGCAAAAAGGCCCCTATACGCTCTCCATCAACCTCAACCCGGCGCCTTCCAGTCCGACCTATCAGAATCTGTTGCTGCTGGTGTTGATACAGGCCCGCAAGGTGGGGATCGACATCTGGTTCGAGGTGCTGGAGCACACCCGGCTGGAGATCCAGTACAGGGCGCTGATCGAGGTGCTGCGCGCCCATGGCGCCCACATCGCCTGCGACGACTTCGGCTCCCTGGAGTGCAACTTTCAGCGCCTGATGGCCCTGCCCTACGAGGTAGTCAAACTGGATCGCTCCCTGCTGCTGCAGGCGGCGTGCACCTCACACGCCTTGAAGATGCTGGTGGGGCTGGTGAAATACCTGCAGCGACTCGGCATGGCCGTGGTGTGCGAAGGGGTGGAGACCCAGACCCATATCGAGATAGCGAACCGCCTCGGCTGCGACTACCAACAGGGCTACGCCTACGCCATGCCCTCCCCCCTCTCCCGCTGGTCCTGAACACCCGGAGCCAGAGCGCCAACGCCTCCTGTCCCTTCCTTCTTTCTCGCTGGTCCTGAACGCCCGGAGCCGGAGCCCAACGCCTCCTTTCCCTTCCTTCTTTCTCGCTGGCCCTGAACGCCCGGGGCCCTGGCTGCCGGCTCATCCCACCCCTTCCTCTTCTTCAGGCTGTGAATGGTCTCACAGTTTGGCTCATTCAGAACCCGTTTCGGCCCCGCCTCTCTATAATGGGCCCGCCTGGGCTTCTTTGACTCTCAGGCATAACCTGTTGATGCTACGGAATATTACAATGAAAAATATCAGCAAATCCCTACTGGCCGCTGCCATTTCCCTCGGATTGATGGCAGGCTGTAACAGCCAAAATGACTCCGAGACCCCGACCCCCATGGTTCGCTTCGCTACCTTCAACCTCTCCTTCGATCGCACCGCCGCAGGCATGCTCGCCGGTGAACTGGCCCTCAGTCGCACCGAACAGGATGCATTGCTGGCCCGCCTCGCCGACGGCACCTTGAGCGGCGCCGAGAAGACCAAGGCCCTCGACGTGCAGCAGATCCGCAACATCGCCGAAATCATCCAGCGCGCCCGGCCGGACGTGTTCCTGCTCAACGAATTCGACAATGACGGCAAGGGCAGCGACACCACGGACCTCAAAGCCTTCAACGACAACTACCTGGCCCATGCCCAGCACGGCGAGGTGAAGGCCATCAGCTACCCGGTGCTGCAGAACTTTGCCACCAACACCGGCCTGATGAGCGGCCATGACCTCAACCTGGACGGCAAGGTCAACAACGGGCCGGACGACGCCTGGGGCTTTGGCAACTACCACGGCCAGTACGCCTTCGCCGTGATGTCCCAGTACCCCATCGATACCAAGCAGATCCGCACCTTCCAGAAATTCAAGTGGAAGGACATGCCGGGCGAAGCGAACCCGGTCATCGACGACTGCAACAATGCCAAGGCGCCGATCCCGGCCGGCCGCCAGTGCGGCGATGCCTGGTATGACGACGCCGCCTGGCAGTCCTTCCCGCTCTCGTCCAAGAACCACGCCGACGTGCCGGTGCGCATCAAGCGTGGCAACAAGGAGGAGGTGATCCACTTCCTCATCTCCCACCCGACCCCGCCCATCTTCGGCAACGCGGCGCGCCACAACGTCAAGCACAACCGGGCCGAAGTCACCTTCTGGCAGGATTACGTGGAGACCACCAGCTACATGGTGGATGACGCCGGCAAGGCCGGTGGCCTGCCCGCGGGTGCCAAGTTCGTCATCGCCGGCGATCTCAACGCCGATCCCCAGATTGGCGATGGCGACCTGACCGCCATTCAGGATCTGCACAACCATGTGCTGGTCAACCAGGCCGTCACCAACGGCGCCCTGATCCCGGTCAGCCAGGGCGGCCCCGAGTGCCTCGCCAGCCAGCCGGATCAGTGCAAGCGCAACAACAACCGCCCCACCCCGGAGCGCATCACCAGCAGCAGCGGCCTGCAGCTCGACCACGTGCTGCCCTCCGCCAACCTGAACGCGGTCGCCTCCGGCGTGTTCTGGCCGGCCAGCTTCGAGCCTGGCTACCACCTGGTGTATGACGAACAGCTCGGCATCGCCAAGGGTGTCAGCTCGGATCACCGCCTGGTATGGGTCGACTTCAAACTGTGACAGTGACGCAGAGCAGATAAGCAACGGGGCCCGCAGGCCCCGTTTTCATTGGTTCCTCATACCAGCTTCTCCACCCGGGCCGGCAGCCCCTGACGGGCCGACGAGCCGATGGCCCAGTCCACCAGGGGGTAGCGGCCATGGCGGCTGGGATCCAGCACCGCCAAGTCATTCAGATTGACCCCGGCTCCGCGCAGCGGATTGGCAACCACTTTCTGGCCGTCTATCCAGTGTTCCCGCGCCCCCAGCTCCTTGTGGCCGAAACCGTGCTCGATGGCGATGGCATCGGCCTGCACCCCGGCCACGCACTCGGCCACCCCGATCACGCTGCCATCCGGGGTGCTGACCCGCACCCTGTCCCCGCTCTCTATCCCCAGCTGCGCCGCCGTCTGCGCATTGAGCCGCACCCGGTTGCTGGGGTTCACCTGGCGCAGGCGATCCGAGCCGATGCTCATGGAGCTCATGGTGTGGGATTTGTAACTGGTGAGCAGCAGCGGCCACTGGGCCGGCTTGAACGCCTCATTGAGCGGCGTGCCGTCCGCCAGCTGGGGGCGGAAAAAGCGCGGGGTGCCGCTCAAGAACTGCCCGCTCTGGCTGTGAAGGCGGCTGCCCACCTCGGGGTTCCACACCATCAGCGGCTTGGGCCAGCGCTTGCTTGGCTGACCTGCTTCATCGCGCCCCCTGGCCGCCGGTTCGAAGCGCCCGCCGCGAGCGAAGAGATAGGCGGCGCGGCCCGCCTCCTCCGCACTCAGGGTGGCATTCAGCACCGGCAGGATGCGCGCCACCCCGGACCAGGCGAGATCCTCAGACCCGATGGGAGGCACCGGCTCGCCGAGATAGGCCACGTTGGCCGCCCCGTAGAGGGAGAAGTCCGCCGCCTTGTGCAGGGCGTGCAGCTTGCCATCCGCCCCTTTGAGCGCCCCCTCGCCAAAGCCCGGCAGCACAAGCCGTTTGGCCACCGCGATAAAGAAGGACTCCATGCAGACCGGATCCCCCTCGGCTGTCTTGGCGACACGGGGCTCCACGATGGGCCAGCGACCGGTGGAGACCTTGGTCATCACCCCGTGCCAGGCAGTGGCCCAACCCCAGGACTCGTAGGTGAGGGTATCCGGCACTATGTAGTCCGACAGCGCCGACGACTCGTTGATGAAGCTGTCGATGCTGACAATGAGCGGCAGCACGGCAGGGTCTTTGAGCTGCTCACCTATGGCCTTGGCGAGCCCGGCCTGGCCGTAGAGGGGGTTGCCCATGTGGTTGATCCAGGCCTTGAGCCGGTAGGGGTAGCCGTTCACCGCCGCAGTCAGGTGTTCGCCGAGCAGTGGGCCCGAGATCGGGAACCAGGGCTCTTGCGCCGGATAGGGATTCTGGCCCGCCTCGCGCTTGCGCCGATATTCGGAGGTCTTCTCGTAGGGGAACTTGGAGCGCGACAGGAAGACGCCGGCGGGCTTGACCATGCCGGGGAAGCTCGCCAGATCGTAGCGCGGCCCCGCCCCGAAGGGATCGAACTTGCCGCCACTCGCCACGGCGCCGCCCCGGGCATTGAGGTTCCCAATCATGACGTTGAGCATCATGATGGCCCAGGCCGAGTAGAAGCCGTTGGCGCTCATGGTGCCGCCGTGGGAGACCACAGCCGCCCGGGTGCCGTGGCTGGTGAATTCCCGCGCCAGCGCCTCGATGTCGGCCACCGGCACGGCGCACTCGGCGCTGTATTGCGCGAGAGAGTGCTCCCGGCACGCCTCGACCAGCAGCTGGAAGCTGCTCTTGACCGTGAACTCCCCCTTGGGGCCCTGAAGGGGGCGAGCCACCCAGAGGTTGGCCCGCTCACACTGGCCGGCGGGTCTCGGCTCGCCGCTGCCCGCCTCCTCTACCAGTATGGCGTCCCCCTCTCCATAGGCTTCCCCCTCAAAGGGCAAGCCAAGATCGCTGGCCCGCAGCATCTGGCCGAAGCGCGGATGCCCCTCGTCGCAGACAACCAGATGGCTGGCGTTGCAAAAACCGCGATAGCCGGCCCGCTCGGCAGCGGCGGCATGGGGTGCCGTCAGGAAGGGCTCGACGTAGCGTTGGTTGTCGATGATCCAGCGCAGCATGGCCATGGCCAGCGCCGAGTCGGTGGCAGGGCGGATGGGCAGCCAGCGGTTGGCGGGGGCGGAGGGCATGTTCACCGTGTTGGGCAGGCTGGGGGCCACCACCACGTAGGAGAACGGCTTGCCCGGTCGCGCCCGGTTCGCCGCCAGCTGGCGGGACTGGCGCTTGAAGGGGTTGCCCGATTGCTGGGGCGAGGTGCCCATGAACAGCAGGAAGTCGCTCTCGTCCCAGTCCGGCTTGAGGTGGGCGTTCTTCTCCAGATCGTCCAGCAGGGCGCCGGCCCCGACCCGGAACGACAGGCCGCAGTAAGCGCCGTGGTTGGCGAAGTTGCGGGTGCCGAAGCTGTTGAATGTGAAGCGCTTGATGAAGTGATCCCGCCCCTCGTCCGAGGCGTTGCTCACCAGCAGCTGGTTGGCCCTGGGGCCGTACTCCGGGTTGGCTGGGTCGAGCGGCTCGGCGAGGTTGCGAATGGCCCGCAGCCCATCAACCTGGCCCTCGCCAAACAGATCGCCCCCCTCCACCACCTCGGCCACCAGCTGCTCGAAGGGGATGCTCTGCCAGCGGCCGCTGCCACGGGGCCCCACCCGCTTGAGACAACGGGTGACTCGCTGCGGGCTGTCGAGCTGCTCCAGCATGGCGTTGCCCCGGGCGCAGGCGGTGGAGCGCCCGTCCAGCCCCCCTTCCTGATAGCCGCTGGTGGCGAGCAGCGCCTGCTTGACCGGGGTCTTGAAGTCGATGTGATGGCGGGCGGAGAGGGGGTGATAGGGATTGCCCAGGATCCGCACTATCTGGTCGCGCTCGTTGTCGATGCGAGCCCGCACTCCGCACAGGGTCCAGCAGCCGAGGCACATGGTGTTGGCAACCCGCTGGGCCGGGTTGGGGTGCAGCTCCCCCCGCTCGTCGACCCGGTACTCCACGGCCAGCGAGTTGCCATGGATGGGATCCCGGGTCGGCTTGCCCGAGCTGCCGGTGGCGAGACCGCTCGCCACCTGCTTGAGGGTATCGCTGTAACCGGCGACGAACAGCCCAGTGCCGCCAGCGATGGCGGCGCCCTTGAGAAACTTGCGTTTGCTGTGATCCATCAGAGTGCCTCGCGTGCAAAAGGAGTGGGTGCCTTGATGGCGGGGGAAACAGAGGGGCACACCAACTCCGAGAGGGCCACCAGCAGGGCCAGCAGCAGACCGAAGGTACCGAGAATGCCGAGCACACCGGCCGGTCCCCAGGCGATTTCATAGAGGTAGACGCCGGCCCCGTACTTGGGTGCGAGCTGCCCCTGAATCAGCACCAGCCAGCGCAGGCCCCACACCAGGTGCAGCCCCAGCAGCGCCAGCCCCCAGAGCGACAGGCGGGCAGAGATCCTTCGGTGCACCAGCATCAGCAGGCTGGCCAGCCCCAGGGTCAGCAACAGCCAGTGGGCCGCCAGCCGCCAGCTCGGGTCGAGCCGATAGAGGGCTGCGGCCTCTGCCGCCGAGGCACCGCCCAACAGGGCCCAGCCCAGCAGGGAGAGGGCCAGCAGGCCTAACGTCCAGCCGCTCTGGCGCAGCAAAGTCGACTCGGTCTGGCCACGCCAGCCCGCCAGCAAGCGGTTGAGCAGCAGCAGGGCACTCTGGGCCCCCAGCACGGCGCTCAGGGTCAGCAGCCAGGGCAACCAGGGGGTATGCCAGAGCGGGCGAGCCGCCACCGCCATGGTCTCGAGCCCGGTGTAGAGGGCGATGCTGAGCCCGCTCACGGCCGCCAGCAGGGAGAGTGGCCTCTGCCAGGGTACCCCCGACCAGCTTCCCAGGCAGAGCAGCCGGGCAAGGGGGGCTATCTTGTCCCCTTCTGCGCCGCGCCGGGCCAGGGCTGGCCTTAGCAGCAGCCAGCCGAGCAGCATGGAGAGCAGGCTGAACAGCGGCAGCAGATAGGCGCCATACCACATGACGGAGCCAAAGCGCGTCTGAGCGTAGAAGTGCCAGGCCCGGGCTGGCTGGTGCAGATCCGCGGTCAGGGCGATGGGGGCCACCAGACCAGCCGCCACCATCAGCACCGCCGCCAGGGTCTGCAACCGCGGATCCGGTGCCTTGCGCCACAGATCAAACGCGCCGAGCCAGAGGGCCCCGTAGGCGAGGCCGATCAGAAAGAAATATTGCACCGCCCAAGGCAGCCAGGTGATGGGCTGAGCCGGGGCCAGCAGTTCGTTAATGACCATGGGCTATCTCCTTGCCATCGTCGGTGAGCAGGGTGCGCAGGGCCGGGTTGCCATCGACCTTGCTGACGAAGGCCTCGTCCATGCCGAGATAAAAGACCCGCGGCTGGGTATTGGCCTCCGGCTTGAGCACCTTGAGCGCCGGCTCGTGTTCGCGCAGCAGCCGGCTGATCCGGCTCTTGGGGTCGTTCAAATCGCCTATGATGCGCGCCTCGCCGACACAGCTCTCCACGCAGGCGGGCAAGAGCCCCGCCTCCAGCCGATGGGCGCAAAAGGTGCACTTGTCGGCGGTGTTGGTCTCGTGGTTGATGAAGCGGGCGTCGTAGGGGCAGGCCTGCACGCAGTAGCCGCAGCCGACGCACCAGTCGTTGTTGACCACGACGATGCCGTCATCGCGCTGGAAGGTGGCGCCGGTGGGGCAGACATCGAGGCAGGCGGGCTCGGCGCAGTGGTTGCACAGCCTCGGCAACATCAAGAGAGAGGCGGGAGCCTCGAGGGCGGCCACGTCGCTCACCTCGTACTGGCTCACCGTGGTGCGAAACTGGCCGAGGGGAGGCTGATTTTCGATGGTGCAGGCCACGGTGCAGGCCTGACAGCCGACGCAGCGGCGCAGGTCGATCAGCATGCCGTAACGCTTGCGCCCGTCCCCCCGGCTGATGGCCGCTCGCCCGTTGCGGGGAGCGGGAACGGACTGCGCCTGGACTTGGGTGACGGGGATCAGGGCCGCCCCTGCGGTGAGGGCGGCGATCCCGGATAACAATCGGCGCTTGCTGGGCTCCATGGCGTCTTTCCTTCTGCTGAGCTGGCTTGAAAGGGGTTGGGCCGATTGTCCTCAACGCAGGAAGTCGCCTCTATTGTGGTTTTCCACATACCGGGAGCCGGGTTGATCCAGCGCAATAAAACCGGCCCCATAACCACCAAACTGTGACCAAAGCCCCATTCGCTGCCCCATCACGGCGTCAAGGCGACCCAGCACATCGCCCCGGTGATAGACTGCCCCCTTTGCACCAAGAGGAGAGCCCCCTGCACGTCCCAGTTCCCTTGCCCCTGCTCAGCCTGCTGCTCTGGCTCGCGCTGTCAGCCCTGCCGCTGCGGGTGCAGGCCGCCCCGACCCCCTCTTCGCCAGCGCCGGCCCGACAGGAATCCGCGTCATCCCAGGCCACGCCGGTGCAGACCTTGGCCGAGCCGATACGCATCGGCGTGCTGGCAACCCGCGGCCCGGCCCTGGCTAGAGCCCAGTGGCAACCGCTGCTGCGCTGGCTGGCGCAGCGCGTCCCCGCCCATCGCTTCGTGCTGCATCCGCTGGGGCTCGATGAACTGGCCGAGGCCGTCGCCCTCGAGCACCTCGATTTCGTCATCACCAACCCGGGCCAGTTGGTGAGTCTGGCGCGCCAGTACCCGCTGGCCTGGCTCGCCACCCTCAAGAGTCCGGCCGAGGGGGACAACCTCGCTATCGGCGCCGCCCTGGTGGTGCCTGCCCAGGCCCCCTACCGACACTGGCGTGACCTCGAGGGGCAAGCGGTCGCCGCCGTCTCGGAGAACGCCTTCGGCGGCTACCTCGCCTATCGTTTCGAGGCGGGCGAACAGGGAGTTCGGCTGGAGCACTTCTTCTCCACCGTGCAGTTCACCGGCTTTCCACTGGACCGGCTCATCGAGCGGCTGGCGGCAGGGGAGGTGGCTGCCGCCATCGTGCCGGTGTGCCAGCTCGAGCGCATGGAGCGGGAAGGCAAGGTCGCCAGGGGGGCGTTTCGGGTGCTGGACGATCAGGCGCCGGCCGGCTTTGGTTGTCAGAGCTCAACCCGGCTCTACCCCAACTGGTCCTTCGCCAAGACAGAGCGGGCCTCCCCCGCCCTGGCGCTGGCGGTGACCCGTGCGCTGTTCGACCTGCCCGCTGATAGCGAGGCGGCCATCGCCGCCGATTCGGCGGGCTGGACCGTCCCCACCAGCGAGCTCGCCATCGACCGCCTGCTCAAGGCGCTGGATCGCCACCCGCTGCAGGGCCCCTGGTGGCAAGCGGCCTGGCACTGGCTGCGCCAGCATCAGCAGTGGGGCTGGGGCGCCCTGGCGCTGGTACTGCTGCTGGGGGGTCACCACCTGCTGCTGCAACGTCTGTTCAACCGCAGCCAGCGCCGGCTGCTCAAAGCCCGCCACCAGCTCGAGCAGAAGGGACACCAGCTGGCACAAGCCAGACGGCTCGCCGAACTGGGCGAGCTGGGCGCCAACGTGGCCCACGAGATCAACCAGCCCCTCAGCGCCATCGCCAACTACAGCCAGGGAGCCTTGTTGCGACTGGACAGATTGGCACAAGACCCCACTCAGGCTGCCGCCCAGGCCTCCCTGCGTCAGGCCCTGGAGCAGATAGGGCTCCAGGTCCAGCGCATCACCCAGACCGTCAACCGGCTCAGGGCCAGGCTGCAAAAGCGCCCTCCCCGCTTCGAGCCTTGCGACCTGCCCACCCTGATGGCGGAGCTGCGCCCCCTGCTGGAGCAGATGCTGGCGCCGCTCGACGTCACCTTCACCCTGCACTGGCGGGGCCAGCCGCGCCGGCTGCCTCTGGACGGCACCGGGATGGAGCAGTTGCTGGTCAACCTCATCAAGAATGGCGCCGAGAGTGCGGCGCAGAGTGCAGCGAAGAGTGCGGTGAAGAAGGCGCGCGCCGCTGTTCACTCTCCTGCTCACCCCCCTAAGCAAGCAGCGGCAAAGGAGACTGCCCGGGTCGAGCTGTTGATCGCCTTCGAGGCACAGAGATTACTGCTGGAGATCCGCGACAACGGCACCGGCCTGAGGGTCCCCGCGACCGAACTGCAGCAGGCGTTTTACAGCGACAAGCCGGATGGCATGGGGCTGGGGCTGGCCATCTGCCGGGAGGTGGTCGAGAGCCATCGCGGCCAGTTCAGCCTGGAGAACCTGAGCCCCCACGGCTGTCTGGCCCGGGTCATTCTGCCCGTGCCGCCACCCGAGGTCCCCGCCTCAGCCCCCCCCACCCACCCGCCGACTCCGAGGAACTGAGATGACGTCCCCCTCCTGCCCCCCGCTCTATCTGGTCGACGACGACGAGGCCGTGCTCGACTCCCTGCGCTTCATGCTGGAGAGTTGCGACGAGCGGCAGCTGTTCAGCTTTTCCGATGGCGAGCGCTTTCTGGCCGAGGTCGATCTGCTCCAGCCCGCCTGCCTCATCCTCGACTGCCGCATGCCGGGGCTGTCGGGCCCCGAGGTGCAGCAGCGGCTGAAGGCGGCCCAGAGCCCCATCGCCATCCTGTTTCTCACCGGCCACGGCGAGGTGCCGCTGGCGGTGGAGTCCCTCAAGCTGGGGGCGGTGGATTTCTTGCAAAAACCGGTGCAGTTGGCCCCCCTGCTCGCCGCCATCGCGCGGGCCGAGCAGGCGACGCTGAGCGCGGCCACCCGTTTCGCCCATCTGGCCGCCTTTAAGCGGCTCACCCCGCGCGAGCACCAGCTGTTGCTACTCATCGCCCGGGGCCACAAGAACCAGCAGATAGCGCAGGATCTCTGCATCTCGGTGCGCACCGTCGAGGTGTGCCGCGCCAGCCTGATGAAACGTCTCGAGGTCAATTCCCTGGCCGAACTGATGCTGTGCTATGCGGCGGTCAACGGGCAACCCTGACGCGGTCAATCCATGAGCCCCCTAACCCGGGGGCACAAAACGCGCAGAGATCACATACTTGGCGCCGCCTTGGGGGTAGAGTGCCCCTTCCCTTCATCAGGACAGACCAAGGTCCTGCGCCTTGTTTCGAGGAAACATCATGGAACTGCTTCTGCTCAGCAACGGTAAAACCACCGAACACCCAGGCCTGCTTGGCTGAGCCCGCGACCGTGTACAAACCCTGCTCGCCCGCAAACAGGTCAAGCGCATCCTGCTCATCCCCTACGCGGTGATCCGCAGCGACTGGGACGCCCGCGCCCAGGATCTCGCCGAGAGCCTGGGGGTGGAGACCATCAGCATCCACCAGTTCGACGATCCGGTGGATGCCATCCAGCAGGTGGAGGCTATCTTCATCAGCGGCGGCAACACCTGGCGCCTGAACCAGCTGCTGCACGAATACGGTCTGGTCGTCCCCATCCAGCGCGCCGTGCGCGAGCGAGGCGTACCCTATGTGGGCTGGAGCGCCGGTTGCAACGTGGCGACCCCGAGCATTCGCACCACCAACGACATGCCGGTGTGCAGCGCCGCCGTGCTGCCGGCGCTGGGCCTGTTCCCGCTGCAAATCAACCCCCACTATCTGGACGCCAGCATCAGCGGCCACATGGGGGAGACCCGGGACGAGCGCCTCGCCGAGTTCTGTGCCATCAATCCGAGCGAATCCGTGGTGGCCTTGCGCGAAGCCAGCCTGCTGCAGATTAGCGGCGAGAGCCGCGGCGAGACCATCGAATACTGGAGCGCCCGGGGCGAGGGCTTCAAGATCTTCAAGCACGGCGAGACGACCCGGGAGTATGAGGATGCCCGGCCACTGGCAGCACTGACGCCGTTTCAGCCCGGCGACTGACGCCATGGCAGACGAGCCGATGTGAGCAAGCGATCGGGGGATTTGCCATGCTGTGAGGGGAAGGAAGATTCCTTGCTCCTTGTTTCTCGATGGGAGGCGACCATGACGGTACGGATCGAACACGACAGCTTCGGTGATATCGAAGTCCCGGCGGCGCGGCTGTGGGGGGCCCAGACCCAGCGCTCCCTGCAGCACTTCAATATCTCGGGGGAACGCCAGCCCATGGAGATCATCCATGCCCTCGCCCGCATCAAGTCCGCCTGCGCCAGGGTGAACCACGCCCTCGGGCTGCTGCCCGCGCGCAAGGCCCAGGCCATCATGGCCGCCGCCGACGAGGTGTTGTGCGGCCTGCACGACGCCGAGTTTCCCCTGATGGTCTGGCAGACCGGCTCCGGCACCCAGACCAACATGAACCTCAACGAGGTACTGGCAAACCGTGCCAGCGAGCTGCTCGGCGGCGCCCGGGGAGAGGCGCGGCTGGTGCACCCCAACGACGAGGTGAACAAGAGCCAGTCGAGCAATGATGTCTTCCCCAGCGCCATGAACCTGGCGGCTGTCACCGCCATCACGGGCCAATTGCTGCCTGCCCTGACCACGCTCAAAAACACGCTGGCCAGCAAGGCTGCCACCTTCGACGACCTTGTCAAGATTGGCCGCACCCACCTGCAGGACGCCACCCCCCTCACCCTGGGTCAGGAGATCTCCGGCTGGGTCGCCCAACTCGCGCAAGGGGAGCGTCACCTCGCTGCCGCCCTGCCCCATCTGTATGAGCTGGCGCTGGGGGGCACCGCGGTCGGCACCGGTCTGAACTGCCCCCCCGGCTTCGCCGAGGCGGTGGCCAACACCCTGGCACAGCAGACCGGCTTGCCCCTGGTGAGCGCCCCCAACAAGTTCGAGGCCCTGGCGGCGAGCGATGCCCAGGTCCATGCCCATGGTGCCCTCAAGACGCTGGCGGCCAGCCTGATGAAGATCGCCAACGACGTGCGCTGGCTGGCGAGCGGCCCCCGCAGCGGGCTCGGGGAGCTCAGCATCCCCGAGAACGAACCCGGCTCCTCCATCATGCCGGGCAAGGTCAACCCGACCCAGAGCGAGGCGCTCACCATGCTGTGCGCCCAGGTGATGGGCAACGACGTGGCCATCAACATCGGCGGCGCCAACGGCAACTTCGAGCTCAACGTGTTCAGGCCGATGATCGCCCACAACTTCCTGCAGAGCGTGCGGCTGCTGGCGGACGGTATGAGAAGCTTCCACGACCACTGCGCCGTCGGCATCGCTGCGAACCGGGCGCGCATCGACGAGCTGCTGGCCCGTTCCCTGATGCTGGTGACGGCGCTCAACCCCCACATCGGCTATGACAAGGCGGCCGAGATCGCCAAACTGGCGCACCATCAGGGGCTGACTCTGCGGGAGGCGGCCATCGCCTCCGGCCACCTCAGCGCGGAGCAATTCGATGCCTGGGTGGTGCCCGCCGACATGGTGGGGCGGCAGCCATAAGCCAGGTTGCCTTGGGCCATCTCAGCCCCCGGGAGTCCGATGTCTGGATCGTTCCCGGCAAGATGGCGGGACGGCAGCCATAAGCCAGGTTGCCTTGGGCCATCTCAGCCCCCGGGAGTCCGATGTCTGGATCGTTCCCGGCAAGATGGCGGGACGGCAGCCATAGGCCAAGTTGCCTTGGGCCATCTCAGCCCCCGGGAGTCCGATGCCTGGGTGGTGCCCGCCAACATGGTGGGACGGCAACCATGACCCAAGTTGCCTTGGGCCAGCTCTGTCCCCGGAAGCCCGATGCCTGGGTCATTCCCGGCGAGATGGTGGGGAGGGGCAAATAAGGCTCTGAATTGGGGGTACTAATGAACAGAAGGGGCGCCGCGGCGCCCCTTCTCATTCACAGCCAAGGGTTCAGCTCTTGCTCTCGCAGTTGAACATCCAGTGAGTGCCAAACTTGTCCACCAGCGAGCCGAAATAGGCGCCCCAGAACATCTCCTGCAACGGCATCTCCACCTGGCCGCCCTCCCCCAGGGCCGCAAACAGGCGATCGGTCTCGACCCGGCTGTCCGGCTCCAGGTTGAGGTAGCTGTTGTTGCCCTGCACCAGGGTGAACACCATGCTGGCAGGAGCGTCCGTGCCCATCAGCACGTGGCCGCCGAGGATGGGCAACGCCACGTGCATCACCAGGTCGCCATCCTCTTCGGACAGGGGCGGCTGACCCGGGCAGCCGGGAGACTCCTTGAATCTGTGGATAGGGCCGTTGAACTCACCGCCGAACACCTCCCGGTAGAACAGGAAGGCCGCCTCCGTCTCCCGGGCAAAATTGAGATAGGTACTGACACGCGCCATGATGATCTCCTTGGTCATTGATAGCGGATTTCGCGAACAGCTATCAGCATAGAAGAGTCAGCGCCAGGGTCACCCCAACAATCAGTACACCTGTGAGTCCACAGCGGCGGTTGCACCCGTTTCCCCACGAGTACCAGCCTGATACGCAATCAAAAAAGAGCAACCCAACACAGCCACGGGTTGCACCTCATGAATCACTCAGAAAACATGTATGCAACCTATTAATATTTCACTAAAAACCTATATTAAGCCCTATTTTAAGGCTCAATCCTCCGAACCATGTGGCATAGGAAAATTCAACAATGTAGCCAAAACATTAAAATTTCTTGCTTGAAGGTTGCACCTGGTTGCGCCATCCTCGGCAAAATTTAACCGTCCGGTAATATTGTTACCTTATAGACACAGGAAGTCCCATGGCCACCACCACCCTTGGCGTTAAACTCGACGAAGCGACCCGCGACCGGCTCAAGCAGGCGGCGCAGACCCTGGATCGCACCCCCCACTGGCTGATCAAGCAGGCGATCTTCACCTATCTGGAACAGCTGGAGCGCGGCCTGACCCCGCCTGAGCACTCCGGCCTGGCCGCTGCCGCCGGAGAAGAGGCCATCGAGACCCTGAGCGAGCAGGGGATCCAGGTCTTCCTCGAGTTTGCCGAGAGCATCCTGCCGCAGTCCGTGCTGCGCGCCGCCATCACCTCCGCCTATCGCCGCCCCGAGACCGAGGCCGTGCCCATGCTGCTGGAGCAGGCCCGCCTGCCCAAGGAGAAGGCCGAGGCCACCCAGAAGCTCGCCATGAGCATCGCCGAGAAGCTGCGCAACCAGAAGAGCGCCAGCGGCCGTCAGGGCCTGGTGCAGGGGCTGCTGCAGGAGTTCTCCCTCTCCTCCCAGGAAGGGGTGGCCCTGATGTGCCTGGCGGAGGCGCTGCTGCGCATCCCCGACAAGGCAACCCGGGATGCCCTGATCCGCGACAAGATAAGCGGTGGCAACTGGAGCCAGCACCTGGGCCAGAGTGCCTCCCTGTTCGTCAATGCCGCCTCCTGGGGCCTGCTCATCACCGGCAAGCTGGTGGCCACCCACAACGAGGCAGGCCTCAACAGCTCCCTCAAGGGACTGATCGGCAAGGGCGGCGAGCCGCTGATCCGCAAGGGTGTGGACATGGCGATGCGCCTGATGGGGGAGCAGTTCGTCACCGGCGAGACCATCGCCGAGGCGCTGGCGAACGCGGGCTCCATGGAAAACAGGGGTTTCCGCTACTCCTACGACATGCTGGGGGAAGCGGCACTGACGGAAGAAGACGCCAAGCGTTATCTCGCCTCCTACGAGCAGGCCATCCACGCCATCGGCAAGGCCTCCCATGGCCGCGGCATCTATGAGGGCCCGGGCATCTCCATCAAACTCTCCGCCCTGCACCCGCGCTACAGCCGCGCCCAGTACGATCGCGTCATGGAGGAGCTCTATCCCACATTGCTGGGGCTGACCCAGCTCGCCAAGCAGTACGACATCGGCATCAACATCGACGCCGAGGAGGCCGATCGGCTGGAGATCTCCCTCGACCTGCTGGAAAAGCTCTGCTTCGACCCGTCTCTCGCGGACTGGAACGGCATCGGCTTCGTCATCCAGGCCTATCAGAAGCGCTGCCCCTATGTGATCGACTACGTCATCGATCTCGCCAAGCGCAGCCGTCACCGCCTGATGATCCGGCTGGTGAAGGGCGCCTACTGGGACAGCGAGATCAAGCGCGCCCAGCAGGACGGCCTGGAGGGTTACCCCGTCTATACCCGCAAGCCCTACACCGATGTCTCCTATCTCGCCTGCGCCCGCAAGCTGCTGGCGGTGCCCGAGTCTATCTATCCCCAGTTTGCCACCCACAACGCCCACTCCCTGTCGGCCATCTACCAGCTGGCGGGTCAGAACTACTACCCGGGCCAGTACGAGTTCCAGTGCCTGCACGGCATGGGTGAGCCGCTCTACGAACAGGTGGTCGGCAAGGTCGCCGACGGCAAGCTGGGTCGCCCCTGCCGCATCTATGCGCCGGTCGGCAGCCACGAGACCCTGCTCGCCTACCTGGTGCGCCGCCTGCTGGAGAACGGGGCCAACACCTCCTTCGTCAACCGCATCGCGGACAACAGCATCTCCCTGCAGGATCTGGTGCAGGATCCGGTACAGCAGATCGAGCAGATGGCCGCCCGTGAAGGCAGCCTGGGTCTGCCCCACCCGCGCATTCCCCTGCCCCGTGAGCTGTACGGCGAGGCTCGTCCGAACTCCGCCGGCCTGGATCTCGCGAACGAGCACCGTCTGGGATCGCTGTCCGCCGCCCTGCTCGCCAGCACCAACACCGCCTATCAGGCCCTGCCCATGTTGGGTAATGAACACCCGGGCTGCGACACCGAGGCGCCGACCCAGTTCCAGCAGGTGGTCAACCCGGCGGATCACCGCGACGTCGTCGGTCAGGTGAGCGAAGCCACGGTCGAACTGGTGGACAAGGCCCTCGCCTGCGCCCTGGCCAGCGGCCAGATCTGGCAATCGACTCCGCCGGCCGAGCGTGCCGCCGTGCTGGATCGCGCCGCCGACCTGATGGAATCCGAGCTGCAACCCCTGATGGGCCTACTGGTACGCGAATCCGGCAAGACTTTCGCCAACGCCATCGCCGAGGTGCGCGAGGCGGTGGACTTCCTGCGCTACTACGCCGCCCAGGCGCGCAACCACTTCGCCAACGAGAGCCACAGACCGCTCGGCCCCGTGGTCTGCATCAGCCCCTGGAACTTCCCGCTGGCCATCTTCAGCGGCCAGGTCTGCGCGGCGCTCGCGGCCGGCAATACGGTGCTCGCCAAGCCTGCGGAGCAGACCCCCCTCATCGCGGCGCAAGCGGTGCGCATCCTGCGCGAGGCCGGCGTCCCCGCCGGTGCGGTGCAACTGCTGCCGGGCCGCGGTGAGACCGTGGGGGCGGCGCTCATCGCGGACGAGCGAGTGCGCGGCGTCATGTTCACCGGCTCCACCGAGGTGGCGGGTATCATCTCCCGCAACCTGGCCGGTCGCCTCGACGCCCAGGGCCGCACCATTCCGCTCATCGCCGAGACCGGCGGCCAGAACGCCATGATCGTCGACTCCTCCGCTCTCACCGAACAGGTGGTGATGGACGTCATCTCCTCGGCGTTCGACAGCGCCGGTCAGCGCTGCTCCGCCCTGCGGGTGCTGTGCGTGCAGGACGACGTCGCCGAGCGGGTGATCCGTATGCTCAAGGGCGCCATGGCCGAGTACAAGGTCGGCAGCCCCGAGCACCTCTCCACCGACATCGGCCCTGTCATCGACGCCGAGGCCAAGGCCAACATAGAACGCCACATCAAGGCCATGGGGGACAAGGGTCGCCGGGTGCACCAGATTGCCCGCACCCAAGAGGGTGCCTGCAACCGCGGCACCTTCGTGCTGCCGACGCTCATCGAGCTCGACAGCCTGGATGAGCTGGGCCCAGAGGTGTTCGGCCCTGTGCTGCACCTGGTGCGCTACCCCCGTGCCAAGCTCGGCGAACTGCTCGCGCAGATCAACGACAGCGGCTACGGCCTGACTCTGGGGGTCCACACCCGCATCGACGAGACCATCGCCCAGGTGGTCAACACCGCCAAGGTCGGCAACCTCTACGTCAACCGCAACATAGTGGGCGCCGTGGTCGGGGTGCAGCCGTTCGGCGGCGAAGGGCTCTCCGGCACAGGACCCAAGGCGGGTGGCCCGCTCTACATGTACCGTCTGCTCGGGGCACGCCCGCAGGAGGCGGTGACCAGCCAGCTTCGCCAGGAGCCGGGCGCAACCCCGCAAGCCGAGGCCGCCAAACCGGCGCTGCTGGCCTTGCGTGGCTGGGCGGGCAAGCAGGCCCCGGCACTGGTGGCCCTGTGCGATCGCTACGGCGAGCTGGCGCTGAGCGGCCTGACCCAACTGCTGGTCGGCCCCACCGGCGAGCGCAACAGCTACAGCCTGCTGCCCCGGGAGCGTGTGCTCTGCCTGGCCGCCGACGATAAAGAAGCCAAGACGGATCTGCTGGCCCAGCTGGCGGCCTGTCTGGCGGTCGGGACAGAGGTGCTGTGGCAGGACAATGCCCAGAACCGTACCCTGCTGACCAGCCTGCCCAGCGAGGTACAGGCGCGCATCCAGCTGGTTGCGGACTGGGCCAGCAGCGACATCGGCTTCGATGCCCTGCTGCACCACGGCGACTCGGATCAGCTGCGGGAAGTGGCCAAGCTGGCCGCTGCCCGTGCGGGTGCCATCGTCGGCGTGCACGGCCTGCACCGTGGCGAGACCGACATCCCCCTGGAGCGACTGCTGATCGAGCACGCCCTCTCGGTCAACACCGCCGCCGCCGGTGGCAACGCCAGCCTGATGACCATAGGCTAAGCACCGCGACAGAGACTAAAGCCCCGCCGATGCGGGGCTTTTTATGTCAGTCGCTCGCTCACAAGTGCATAAAAAAGGCCGCCCTTGTCGGGGCGGCCTTCTTGTTCTCCCTTCTCCCCTCGCGGGAGAAGGATTGGGGATGAGGGGGTTAAACGTACTCCATAAACACCCGGGAAGTGAGCTTGGTGATGAGCTCGTAGGGAGAAGATTGTGCCTATCTCCTCGGCCGCCATCCCAAGTCAAAGGGTTAAACGTACTCCATAAACACTCTGGAGGTCAGCTTGGTGATCAGCTCGTAAGGAATGGTGCCAATCTCGTCGGCGACCCGCTCCACCGGCAAGCCCTCGCCCCAGAGCACGGCTTCGTCACCGGCCTTGTCGGTGGCGTCAGGGCCGAGATCCACAGTGGTCATGTCCATGGAGACGCGGCCCACCAGGGGGACGATGCGGCCATTGACCAGCACGGACGTGCCGTTGGGTGCCATGCGCGGGTAGCCATCGCCATAGCCGATGGCAATCACCCCGAGCCGGGTATCACGGGTTGACACCCAGTTGGCGCCATAACCCACAGGCTCCCCCGCCTTGTGATCCCGCACTGCGATGAGCTGGGTCTTCAAGGTCATCACGGGTTTCAGGTCGTAATCCGCCGCCACCGTGTTCGGGAAGGGGGAGACGCCGTAGAGGATGACGCCGGGGCGCACCCAGTCGCAGTGGGAGTCCGGCCAGGCCAGAATGCCTGCCGAGTTCGCCATGGCACGCTCGCCCTTGAGGGAGGCGGTCAACTTGCTGAACAAGTCGATCTGCTCGCGGGTGGTGGATTGCTCGAGCTCATCGGAGCGGCTGAAGTGGGTCATGACGTTGAACGGCTGCACCACGTTCTTGCACTTGCCGAGCCGCTCGATAAAGGCGGGCATCTCCTCGGCCCGCACCCCGAGCCGGTGCATGCCGGTGTCAAGCTTGAACCAGGCCACCACGGGGGCCGGCAACTCGGCCTGCTCCAGGGCCTCGAGCTGCTCCCAGGTATGCACCGCGGTCTGCAGGTTGTTGGCCGCCAGCACCGGCAAATCGGCACTCGAGAAGAAGCCCTCCAGCAGCACTATGGGTTTGACCACGGCGCAGGAGCGCAGCATCAGCGCCTCCTCGATGCGGGCCACCGCATAGGCGTCCGCATCCACCAGGGTGCGGGCCACCGGCAGCAGGCCATGGCCATAGGCGTTGGCCTTGACCACGGCGATGATCTTGCAGGAAGGCGCGTGGCGCTTGACCACGGCGAGGTTGTGGCGCAGGGCCGAGGTATCGATTTGGGCAATAGCCGCTTTCATCTGTTTTCCCTTACGAGGGCATGATGGCGCACCTGCGCCAGGCACCGAGTGGTGTCATCCCTTGATAGTCATCGTCTAAGGCCGGACCGGCAGAATTGTCGAACCGGGAGAACTGGCCCTGGAAGCTGAGGCGCACCCGTCCGTATTGGTACCGTTACGCTGCTTGCCTATGGTCATCCCAGCAATTCCCTTGTCAGGACAATCAGGTACTCAATAATCATCGTCAAACGCCGGGCCGGCGTAGTTGTCGAACCGGGAGAACTGACCCTGGAAGGTGAGGCGCACCCGACCTATGGGGCCGTTACGCTGCTTGCCGATGATGATCTCCGCAATCCCCTTGTCGGGACTGTCGTCGTGATACACCTCGTCGCGGTAGATGAACATGATCAAATCCGCATCCTGCTCGATGGAGCCGGATTCCCGCAGATCCGAGTTGACCGGCCGCTTGTCGGCCCGCTGCTCCAGGCTTCGGTTCAGCTGGGAGAGCGCCACCACAGGGCATTGCAGCTCTTTCGCCAGGGCCTTGAGGGAGCGGGAGATTTCACCGATCTCCAGGGTTCTGTTGTCAGACAGCGCAGGTACCCGCATCAGCTGCAGGTAGTCGATCATGATCATCGAGAGACCGCCGTGCTCGCGGGCGATGCGCCGGGCACGGGAGCGCACGTCGGTCGGGGTCAGGCCGGAGGCGTCATCTATGTACATCTTGCCCTTCTCGAGCAGTAGCCCCATGGTGGAGGAGAGTCGCGCCCAGTCTTCATCGTCGAGCTGGCCGGTCCGCACCTTGGTCTGATCGATGCGCCCCACCGAGGCGAGCATACGCATGATGATCTGCTCGGAGGGCATCTCCAGGGAGAAGATGAGCACCGGCTTGTCGGCGGTGAGCGCCGCGTGCTCGCACAGGTTCATGGCAAAGGTGGTCTTGCCCATGGAGGGACGGGCCGCGACTATGATGAGGTCCGAGCGCTGCAGGCCGGCGGTCATCTTGTCCAGATCCCCATAACCGCTGGAGACCCCGGTCACGCCGTTGTGAGGAGTCTTGAACAGCTCCTCAATCTTGTCGACCGTCTGCTCCAGAATGAGTTTCAGGGGCTGCGGGCCCTCGTTGGCGCTGGAGCGCTGCTCGGCAATCTGGAACACCTTGCTCTCGGCCAGGTCCAGCAGATCGCCGGAGGTGCGCCCCTGGGGCTCGTAACCCGCTTCGACTATCTCGTTGGCGACCGAGATCATCTCCCGTACCACAGCCCGCTCACGCACGATCTCGGCGTAGGCATTGATGTTGGCGGCGCTCGGGGTGTTCTTGGCGATCTCCACCAGATAGGCGAAGCCACCGGACTCTTCCAGCTGCTCGGAGCGCTCCAGCTCCTCCTGCAGGGTGATGAGATCGATGGGGTTGCCCGCATTGGAGAGGCGGGTCATGGCCTGGAAGATCAGGCGGTGGGGACGGCTGTAGAAATCCTTGTCGATCACCCGCTCGGCCACCCGATCCCAGGCCTCGTTATCCAGCATCAGACCGCCCAGTACGGACTGCTCGGCCTCAAAAGAGTGGGGGGGAACTTTCAGCTGTTGTGTCTTGGCGTCTTTTTTCGCCGTCACTTGCTCTGCCATACACATAAAAACCGCAGCGGGAAGGGGACGGGAATTTTACAAAAGAAACCCCGCCATCGCGAGCGCTAATGCGCGCTATTCACCTCACCCGGTGGCCTGCCTGCTTGCGGATGGCCGGCTCATCGGCTCCTGGGGCCCTCCCTGCCCCTCACAGCACGAGGAAGGGCCAGACCAGGGTCTGATCCTTCGCCTTGGATTTGAGCTTGTTGCGCAGCCTGCGCACCGAACGACTCGGTCGTCTGTTTCTCATGGGGATCCTCCTTGGCGCCCCCAGGGGGGGCAATCTGTTCATGAATAATTCATGCCAGACATGGTAATCATACCCGCAAGCTGCAACACAAAAAGGGACCGGCAGCCTGCCATGCGCCTCGCTGAGCTTGCACAAGCAGAGCATGCCCCCACCTACATGAGAGTGAAAGAGTCAAAATGAAAAAGATGCTGACCCTGTTTGCCGTGATCCTGGCCATTGGCCTTGGGGCACCCATCGCCGAGGCCAAGAAATTTGGTGGCGGCAAATCCTTTGGCAAGAGCTACAAGACGGCACCGGCTCAACCGGCTCCGACTGCAGCCCCCGTGAATGGCAAGAATCCGACTCTGGCCGCGGCGCCCAAGAAGAGCGGCATGATGGGTGGCCTGCTGGGCGGCCTGCTGGCCGGTGGCCTGTTCGCCTACCTGCTGGGCAGCGGCGCCTTCGAAGGTCTGCAAGGGATGGACTTCCTGCTGATCGCCCTGCTGGCACTGGGTGGTGTATTCCTGTTCCGAGCCCTGCGCAAGAACAAGGCGGCGGCACCTCAGCCACAGACGGCCTACGCGGGCTATCAGCCTCCGTCGGCAGCGCCTCAGCAGTTCGAACAGAGCAACGGTGCCCCGCAGGCAACCGGCTTTGCCGACAGTGACGTCCCCTTCCGCCTGCCGCCAGGTTTTGACATGAACGGTTTCCTGTCCGGTGCCCGCGATCACTATCGCACCCTGCAAGAGGCCTGGAACAAGAACGATCTGGAGAAGGTACGGGAGTACGTGAGCCCGGAACTGTTCCAGCACCTCCAGGCCGAGCGCGCCGAACTGACCGGCGAGCAGCACACCGAGGTGATGTATGTGGACACCCAGCTGGTGCGTGCCGACTACGGCAGCGACTGGGCCCAGGTCAGCGTGCGCTTCAGCGGTCGCTACATGGACCGTCAGGAGCAGGTCGAGGAGGACATCAAGGAGGTGTGGCACCTCGAGCGCAACCTGGCCAAGGACAATGCCCCCTGGCACATCGTCGGCATCGAGCAACTATAAGCACGCTCGTTCGGCAAGCATGATAAAGGCGACCTCAGGGTCGCTTTTTTATTGTCATCGCACTCTTCACTGCGACTCATGGAATATTCCCCCGCCTTGCGAGGAGCCGGGAATAATCGTCATCAGCTCCTGTTGATGACCTCGAAAATAAAAAAGAGAGGCAGCCATGGCTGCCTCTCTTTTGTTATTGGCCCAGAGCCGCTGGATTATTTGCAGCCATCCATAGAGGCGGAATTAACATAGCTGACTTCACCGGACGGCTGATAATCGGCCACCAGTATGGTCTTCTTCGCCGCGATGTAATCCTTCAGCACACCGGCATCCACCAGACCGGCATTGATGGTGTCGATCTTCGGATAACCGTCACCACCGGCCGCACTGAAGCTCGGGATGGAGAAGCTGTAGCTGGCCGCCGGATCGAAGGCCTTGCCGCCCACGCTGGTGATGGTCACGCTTTTCGCCTGGCAGTCCACCGCCATGTTGATGCCACCAAACTGGGCATAGCCGCCGGTGTTGATGGTCTTGGTCGCCACCTGGCCCAGATAGGCCGCCAGTTCGCTGCCACTCATGGTCGCCTTGTTGACCGTGTTGCCAAATGGATGCACGGTCAGCACGTCGCGGTAGCTGATGTCGCCAGCCGCGATGGAGGCACGCACCCCGCCTGAGTTGACGATGCCAAAATCGGTACCCAGCTTCTCGGCGGTGGCGGTGGTGATGAGGCGACCCAGATTGGTCTGCTTGTTGCGCACGTTGGCACGCTCGCCGTCCAGCACACCGTCGGTGGAGCCTATCACCACGCCCAGCTCCTGCTGCCCCTTCTCCTGGTAGGTAAGCAGGGTATTGTAGAGCTCGGGATCCTTGGTGATCTCTTCCTGAATGAAGGCGCCGTCAGCGTCTTTCAGATTGACAGGGATGAGGTCGTACTGGGTCAGGGTCAGCTTGCCATTCTGGTAGTCAAACTGGGCGCGGCCCACATACTTGCCCCACTCGTGGGCCTGCATGATCCAGGTGCCGTTCTGCTGATCCGGCAGGCAGTCGTCACCCGGCTTGAAGTCGGCGTACTTGTCCGGCGTGCCCGGCTCCATGCAGACCGGGTTCTGGGAGTGACCGCCGATGATGGCGTCCAGAGTGCCGGCCGGCAGTGCACGCGCCATCTCCACATCCCCGGGGGCATTGCTGCCGTGCTGGCCATTTTCGTAGTGACCCATGTGGGTGATGGCCAGGACCAGGTTCGCCTCTTTGCTGTCGCGGATCTGCTGACCAAGCCTGGCCGCTTCCGTGGTCGGATCGCGGAACTCCAGGGTCTGGACGTTGTTGGGATCCACCAGCTGGGCGGTGTCTTCGGTGGTCAGGCCCAGCACGGCAACCTTGAGACCGCTCTCCAGCTTGAACACCTTGTAGGGATCGAAATAGCGCTTGCCGCTGGCCTTGTCGTAGATGTTGGCGGAGATCATGGGGAACTGGGCCCACTCACGCTGTTTCTCCAGGATGGTCAGAGGGTTGTCGAACTCGTGGTTACCCACCGCCATGGCATCGTAGCGGATGCTGTTCATGGCCATGAAGTCCGGCTCGGCATCCTGCAGATCCGACTCGGGTACCCCGGTGTTCACGTCGCCACCGGAGAGTACCAGCACCTCGCTGCCGGCCGCCTTGGCCTCGCCACGCAGGCGTTCGACCAGGGTCTTCTGGGCAGCCATGCCATATTCACCCTTGTCGTTGTGCCAGAAACGACCGTGGGTATCATTGGTGTGCAGAATGGTCAGCTTGCAGACATTTTCGCTGCAGGGGGCGACGCTGTCATTGCTTGAGATATTGCAGCCACTCAGCGCGGCGAGCACGGCCAGCGCGACACTTCCTTTGACAAATTTATAATTCATTTCCATATCACCTTGTTATTTTGTTATTGGGCAACCCGGTCTCGAGTCGGTCCGTAATATAACAAACAACATGTGACGCTTTTTCATCAGTGACTCACAAATTCCGCCAAATGTGATCACCAGCGCAACCTCTTTCCTCATATTCCCATCCCCTCCTGCCCTGTCGCGCCATTTCACCCGCAGGGATGGCAGCCGGTCGGAGACAGTTGTGGCATACTTCCCGCCAATCGATGCCAAGGAGACTCGTGAATGGCAAAGTACGACAAGATTTCCCCCGAGACCCAGCAGGAGGCGATGAAGGTAGCCCGCGCCAACCAGAAGCCGGGGCAGACCAAGGAACAGACCCAGTTGATCGCCCAGGGAATCCAGAAGGGCATAGACGAATACAAGAAGCAGATGAAGGCGCGAGCCCGGGAGGCGAGCCGCCAGAAGAAGTTGCAGGCCAGGGCGAAGCAGCCACAACAGGGCGAGCATGAAGAAGAGAGCGAGCTCGACGTGATCGAGGTCTCTCGCCAGCACCCGTTGCCATGGGTATTGCTGGTACTGAGCTGGCTGGTGTTTGGCTGTGCCTGGATCTGGCTGCGCTGATCCCTTGCCTGGCAAACCTTTGCCCTGGGATCGGCCTCACAGCCCGGGGCCGGCGCGCTGGTCATCCCTCGCCCCTGCTGCTTACACTCTTCCCCCCGTTGTCTGGAGACCCCCATCATGAATCCGGCCCCCCTCTATCTGCTGGCCCCTCTCGTACTATTTATCGTGACCCTGGTGCTCTATCGCATCTCCCCGCTGCGAGCGGTCGCCGCCGGCAACGCCCGCTGGTTTATCCTGCCAGCCTTCACCCTCTTCATCCTGCTCATCGTCATCAATGGCGCGGCAGACCCGAGCCTGCGCAGCCCCGGCTTTCACTGGCTGATGCCGGGTCTTGGCTTTGCACTCTGCCTGTTCCCGGCGCTGCCCAAGGCGCTGGTGCCGCGCCTGGCCATCAAGGAGGGGGCCTTCGCCGCCCTGGGCCTGATGCTGATGAGCCTAGCCATGGTCTACTGATGTCGTTTACACGATCTTTTTCATGATCTGAGGGGCGCCCTGTGACGGGCGCCCCTTGTACAACCAATGGACGATAGGCATCTTGGTGACAGAGTAACCAGCCAGGAGGCCAGATGGACAATCCGCCCGATTTCATGGCGCAGTGGGATTATCAGGATCCCGCCGCCACTGCCCTGCGTTTTCGACGCCTGCTCGAAGAGGCGCAGGACGACCTGCAATACGAGCTGGAGCTGCTCACCCAAATCGCCCGCACCCACTCCCTGCAGCGTCAGTTTGCACAGGCCCACCAGCTGCTCGACGAGATAGAACCCCGCCTCACCGACGCCACCCCGCGAGCACGGCTGCGCGCCTTGCTGGAACGGGGGCGGACATTCAACTCGGCCGGCGATAAGGCCAGCGCCAGGACGCTGTTCGAGCAGGGGTGGCAACTCGGGCTCAAGCTGGGGGAGACTGGGCTCGCCATAGACGCGGCCCACATGGTGGCCATCGCCGCCCCGCTGGAGGAGCAGAGCCGCTGGCATCAACTGGCGATGACCCTGGCCGAACGCAGTGCCGACGATAAGGTGCGCGGCTGGCTGCCCAGCCTCTACAACAATCAGGGCTGGACCCTGTTCGAGCTGGGACGCCTCGATGAAGCCAGAGCCTGCCAGCAAAAATGCCTGGCCTGGCACCAGCAGCACAACAATCAGGCCAAGGCCTTTATCGCCCGCTGGAGCCTGGCACGGCTGAGCCGGGCCCAGGGCCTGCACGAACAGGCGATGGCCGAGCTGAGCCAGCTGAAAGCCGACATGGCCGAGGCCAGCGCGCCGGAAGATGGCTACCTGTTCGAGGAACTGGGGGAGAACGGCCTGATGCTGGACGATCCGGCCGCCCCCGAATACTTCGCCCGCGCCTGGTTCCTGCTCTCGCGGGATGGCTGGCTACAGGCCAACGAGACGGAGCGGCTGGCCAGACTCAAGCGCCTCGCCAAGCTCTGACGGCGGGCCGCAAAAAGAGCGGGCGGCTCACGCCGCCCGTCACTCAGGCCAAGCCCCCCTCTTCCCGACTCTGCCTCTTGCGACAGATAAGGGAAGGCCCGAGCCCAGCTGCACTTAAGCCTCAAGCCAGGCTCGCCTCTTCCCAACCCTGCTTCTTGCGATAAATAGTCGAGGGGCTGATCTCCAGCAGCGCCGCCGCCTTGGGGATGTTGCCGTCACAGCTGGCGATGGCCTGCTCGATGGCCTCCTTCTCCACCAGCCAGAGCGGGCGCACCGGCAGAGCGGTCTGCACGGGCTCGGCCAGGATCTCGTGGGTCGCCTCAACAGCAGCAGGCACCGCAAGCGCACGGCCGCCGTTGAGCGGCGGTGGCAGTATATCCTTGCTCACCAGTTCGCGATCGTTGAGCACCACTATGTTGCGCACCACGTTCTGCAGCTCGCGCACATTGCCGGGCCAGGGGTAGTCGAGCAATATCCGCACAGTGTCGGCATCGAAATCCTTGAAGCGCTTGTGCTCCTCCTTGGCATATCGCAGCAGGAGGTCGCGCGCCAGCAGCAGTATGTCTTCGCCGCGCTCCCGCAGTGGCGGCAGGGAGAGCGGGATCACGTGCAGACGGTAGTAAAGATCCTCGCGAAAACGTCCCGCCTTCACCTCCAACAGGGGATCCCGGTTGGTAGCGCAGACGAAGCGCACATCCACCGTCTCCAGCTTGCCGCTGCCGACCCGCTGCAGGGTACCGGTCTGGATGAAGCGCAGCAGCTTGCTCTGCAGGTCGAGATCCATCTCGCAGATCTCGTCGAGGAACAGGGTGCCACCGTCCGCCAGGCTGGCCGCCCCCTTGCGATCCCCTTGGGCGCCGGTGAACGATCCCTTCACATGACCGAAGATCTCGCTCTCCATCAGATCGTGGGGAATGGCGGCGCAGTTGAGCGCGATGAAGGGCTGATCCCGGCGCGGACTGCACTGGTGGATGGCCTCAGCACACACCTCCTTGCCGGTGCCGCTCTCCCCCGTGATGAACACGGTCGCCTTGCTCGGCGCCGCGCTCTCTATGATGCGATAGACAGCCTGCATCGCCATGGAGGCGCCGATGAAGCCCGCAAAGGAGCTGCGCTCGAAGTTCTCCCGATACTGGGCCACCAGCGAGCTGAGCTGCTGATGTTTGAAGGCGTTGCGAGCGGTGGCACACAGCCGTTTGCCATCGAACGGCTTGGTCAGGAAATCGAAGGCACCGCAGCGCATCGCCTCCACCGCCACATCCACCGAGCCGTGGGCGGTGATCACCACCACCGAGCAGGGCAGTTGCTGCTCGGTGATCTGCTGCAGTATGGCCATGCCGGACATGTCCGGCAGTTCGAGGTCGAGTAGCACCACGGGGGGCGGGCTGGCCAGCAACTGCGCCAGTGCCTGCTGACCGCAATCGGCCAGCACTACGTCATAGCCATCCTGAACTAGGTACTGCTCATAGACGACGGCCAGACTGCGGGTATCTTCCACCAGCAGGACACGGGGTTTGCTTTCAGCCACGAGATCCATCCTTGCGATTGATTTTGTTGTCTATTCTGGGGGTTAGACGCCATACACTCAAGACGGGCTCTCAGCTTTCTCCCGCCACCCACTGCGCCACACAAGCAAAAACGGCTCCCTGGGGAGCCGTTTTCATCGCGTTTACCGCTTATTTCTTCGCGTCATCGCCTTCGGCGGTCGGCTTTTCGATGGCCAGCAGCTCGACGTCAAATACCAGCACGGCGTTGGCCGGGATGGAGCCTGCACCGTGCTCGCCATAGGCCAGCTTGGACGGCAGGAAGAACTTGAACTTGGAACCGACCGGCATCAGCTGCACGCCTTCGGTCCAGCCCGGGATCACCTGGTTGAGCGGGAAGGTGGCCGGCTCGCCGCGATCGACGGAGCTGTCGAACTTGGTGCCATCGGTCAGGGTACCGGTGTAGTGCACCTTGACGATGTCGGTGGCCTTCGGCTTGGCGCCGTCACCCAGCTTCTCGACCTGATACTGCAGGCCGGATTCGGTGCTCTTCACGCCCTCTTTCTTGGCGTTGGCGGCCAGGTACTCTTCACCCTTCTTCAGGTTTTCCACCGCATCCTTGTCGGCCTTGGCCTTGGTCAGCTCGTTGATCTTGGCGTCGTATTCCTGCAGGACCTTCTGGATCTCCTCGTCAGTCATGCCAGCTTCCTTGCCCAGACCGTCGGTCACCCCCTTGAGGATGACGCTGTTGTCCAGCTTGATGCCGAGCTCCTGCTGACGCTCCAGAGTATTGGCGATATAACGACCCATGGAGAGGCCGATCGCATAGCCGGATTGCTCTTCAAAGCTCTTGGCTGCTGCCTTGGGAGCCTCTGCCGGCTTGCTGGCTTCTGCCTTGACCTCTGCGGTATTGGCAGCAGGCTTCTCATCTTTTTGGCAAGCAGTCAGACCCACGGCAACGGCCGCAGCCAACAGGGACACCTTCAGAAAATTGTTCATCAGTTTCTCCAAAACTCTAAATACCGCTCTCGGTTCCTTCGTGAAATGAGAGGTTTATCGTGATAAGCGCCTTATACTAACGCCGTGATCGCAGGTAACGAAAGCATGAGACAGGAAAAATGATCAAAAGTGCCATTTATCTCATCGGTATTTGCCTGATGCTGACGGGGTGCGAACAGAGCTCACTTCCCGGCCAGCAGATCCGCCTCGCCAACCAGGGCTTGCTGAGTGCGGATCTTGCCAGTTCCGGCAAGCAGGCCATCGTCTCCAGCCTGGGCCAGGGCACCGTGGTGTGGGATCTGGAACAGGGCAAGGAGCGCTGGCGCTGGCGTCAGAGCGATGATCAGGAGGAGTTCGTCACCCTCACCCGCTTCTCCCCGGACGACAGCCACGCCATCACCGCCACCCAGCGCACCTTCGCCATCTGGCGCCTGCAAGATGGTCGATCTCAAGGCTACTATTCCCTTCCTGAATCCAGCCTGAGGGATGCGGCGCTCTCGGCCGATGGTCGTCTGGTGCTGATCGGCCGCGAAGATGGCAAGGCGGAGCTGGTGGACACCCGCACCGGGCGCAGGTTGCAGTTCCTCGGCCACACCGAGCAGGTCAACACGGTGGATCTCTCCGCCAATGGCCGCTACGCCCTCACCGGCGGCAACGATTACAGCGCCTATCTTTGGGATACCCGCACCGGCCAGGTGGTATGGCGTTTCAACCACGGCGGCCGGGTGGTGATGGCGAGGCTGGATCCGGCGGGGCGCTTCGCCTTCACCGCCGACAGCCGCCAGGCCAGCATCTGGGATCTCAAGACTGGCAAGGAGGTGAGCCGGCTGCAGTTCGCGCACCGTTTCGAGGTCTACACCAGCGCGCGCTTTGCCAACGACGGCAACTGGCTCATCACCGGCGCCCCCTCACGCCAGCTCTCCCTGTGGCGGGTGAGCGATGGCAGTCTGCTGCAAAGCTGGCGCGTCTCTCCTCATCCCAAGGTGAAACCACCGAGCGCTGTGGTCTATGGCGTGGCTTTGCGCGACAATGGCCACCTCGTCAGCGCCAGCTCCAGTGGCCTGGCCGAAATCTGGACTATCAAGTAAGGACCAAAAGGCCCATGAGTCAGCAAGTTAACGATCGTCTCGAGACCCTGGAAAGCCGTCTCGCCTATGCCGAATACACGGTGGAGCAGCTCAACGAAGAGGTCACCACCCAGGGCCGTGAACTCGACCGGCTCAAGCATCAGATCCAGCTACTGGTAGACAAGCTGCAGAGCGTGCAGCCGAGCCAGATAGCCAGCATGGCCGAAGAGACGCCGCCCCCGCACTACTGAGTGCACCGCCATAAAAAAACCCGCACGCAGCGGGTTTTTTCATCTTGCCAGTCGGCAGATCAGTGGTGATGGCCCTTGCCACCGCAACCACCGCCGCCACAGCAACCGCCGTGACCCTGCTCGTCGCCGTGGTCATGACCGTGATCGTGGCCGTGACCGCCGCAGCAACCGCCGTGGTCATGGTCGTGGTCGTGGTCGTGATCATGGCCATGATCGTGACCGCAGCCACCGGCACCGTGCACGTGGCCGTGAGCCAGCTCTTCGGCGGTCGCGGCACGCACGTCCTTGATCTCGACCTTGAAGCCCAGGGTCACACCGGCCAGCGGATGGTTGCCATCCACCTTGATGAACTCTTCGGAGACTTCGATGACGGTCACCGGGCGGTGGCCATCGTCGGTCTCGGCCACAAAAGTATCCCCTTCAGACACTTCCATGCCATCGAACAGCTCGCCGGGCACTTCTTGCACCAGGTTCTCGTCATACTCGCCATAGGCCTGACTCGGCGTCAGGGTGACGTCGAACGCCTCGCCCACGCTGCGGCCTTCCAGCTCGGCTTCGAGGCCGGAGACCAGATAACGGGTACCGTGCAGATACACCAGAGGCTCTTTACCGACAGTGGTGTCGATGACTTCACCGTGTTCGTCGGTGACCGTGTATTCCAGCGTAACCACGCTCAGGGGAGCTACTTTCATGTCAGGGATCCTGCGGATAGAAAAAAACGGGCCCAGAATACCTTAAAAAGGTGGCCAAGCATATGATCTGCCCCGCTCCGCCATGCTGAAAAAGTCAGCAGTCCAGAACGAGCCTTGCCCCACCCCGGGTATTATCAAGAGGCCCCTCACTGGAGGCGAAACACCTTTATCAGCGGTTCGGCCTCGCGGATGACCCGGTCCACCCCGGCTATCCGTCGGTAGGTCACTCGGGACGAAAGACCCCTATGACCTGTTCGGCCTCGCGGGTCGCCTTGTCCACCTCGGCCTGGGTCTGCACCTGGGTATCCCCGCAGTCGACACAGGTCACCTTCTCGACTCCATGCTCCATATACAGCATCATGGTGTCCATCTTGCCGCACGCCGGGCAAACCGCACCGGCAATGAAGCGCTTTTTACGTCTGGTTTCCATTTTTGTTACCTCCAGGCAGCATCATATCAGGGTTTTTATATGCATCACGCCATCGAATATCAGCATTTTTCCACTCCTTGCCTGCAGGTCGGCCCCCGCAAACGCTCCCCTCTGGGTCAGTTGCTGCGCGTCACCCGGGGCGCGGCGCTGCTGAGACTCGGCCCCCATGAGCTGTTGCTGACGGCGGGCAGCCACTTCTGGCTGTGCGCCGATGCCCTCGCCGCCTTCACCCCCCTAGCGGGTTGTCAGCATGATTTGCTGACCTGCTCGGTGCGGGTGGCGCAACCGGCCCAGGCTGGCTGGTTGCAACCCACCCCGCTGATGGACGCCCTGCTGGACAACCTGGCCAGCTGGTCCAGGCCCCATGACTGGCAGGAGGCTTATGGCCACCGGCTGCGGGTCATCGGAGACGAGTTGCAAGCGTGTACCATCCTGGCGCAGGCAGATCAGCCGCTGCAGGCCGCATGGCGCGCCCTGGCCGGCCAATCGGAAGGCAGCACCGCAGCCTGGCAGGCTTGCCTCGTCCAGCGCGGCATCGAGGATCCCGCCCTGGCGGCCGATGCGCTCGGTGCCCAGTGGCAGTTGCTGCAAGGGGTACGCCTGCTCAGAAGTGGCAGCAAGCCTGCCCAGGTCGTGGCAAAGCTCGGCTACCGGGATGAACAGGCTTTGGCGCAGGCGTGTCAGCACTGGCTCGGGCTGACGCTGGAGGTGGTGGCCTCCGCCCAGTGAACCGGACGAGAAAATAAATGAGGGTGACAGGGTCCAGTTTTGTGGCTCTCGGTCGCTAATAACCGTTAATAACAACGGCATCATCCTGGTCACCACCCTCTATGCTGAACACCAGATTGACCGTCACCGATTAGATCAACAGGACATCCGCCATGACGAGCAAGGCCAACCAATCCCAGGGCATGTTGCTGTTTCACCTCTCAGCCAGGCAATCCTTCGCCATCGGCACCCTCAAGGTGAAGGAGATAGTCCCCTACACCCAGCTCACCGCCCTGCCCCATTCGCACCCGACCGTGCTCGGGGCGGCCAGCATGCGGGGCACCACCATCCCCGTGATCGACATGGCGATGGCGGTAGGCTATCGCCCGATCAGCCGGGAGGAGATGCCCAGCTGCTTCATCATCATCACGGATTGCCGCCGCACCCTGGTGGGCTTCCTGGTGCGGGGCATCGACAAGATCACCGAGTGCAACTGGCGCGACATAGAGCCACCTCCTCCTTCCCTCGGTCAGAACGTCTTCGTCACCGGGGTGACCAAGGTGGGGGATCAGCTGATCCAGCTGCTGGACGTGGAGTTGATCCTGTCCCGGGTCTATCCGGACGATCCCAGCCACCTCTACCCCGTGCTGACCGATGTGCAGCGCGAACGGCTCAAGCCGATGCGGATCCTGCTGGTGGACGACTCCTCCGTCGCCCGCCGCCAGCTGATGGCGGCCCTCGATTACATCAACATTCCCTACGAGGTGTGCACCAACGGGCGCGATGCCCTCAGCCTGATGCAGGCCAGGGTCGCTCAGGGCAGCCGGATAGACATCCTGGTGAGCGACATAGAGATGCCGGGGCTGGACGGTTACGAGCTCGCCTTCGAGGTACAGAGCGATCCCAGACTGGCGGAGGCTTACATCATCCTGCACACCTCCCTCTCCAGCGAGATCAGCGTGGAGCGTGCCCATCAGGTCGGCGCCCACGAGGCGCTGACCAAGTTTGAAGCCAACGAGCTGATCCAGGCCATGCTGCGCGGCGCCGAACACCACGATCGCCTGCCCGCCTGACACCGCGGCGGGCCATGGGCCCGCCGACTGTTTCCTCTTCTCCCCGAGTCGTTGCATGCTGACAGAAAGCCACTTCCACGCCCCCTGGTGGGCTCGCAATGCCCACCTGCAAACCATATTGCCGAAGTGGCTGCGCCGCGCGCCGGCCCGCTTCATCCCGGAACGGTTCGAACTCGCGGATGGGGACTTCGTCGATCTCGCCTGGAGCGGGCCCATCAGCCCGGATGAGCGGCCGCTGCTGGTGCTGTTTCACGGCCTGGAGGGCAGCATTCACTCCCACTATGCCAAGGGACTGTTTGCCCATCTGCAGCGGCAGGGCAACGACGCCGTGCTGATGCATTTTCGGGGGTGCAGCGGCGAGCCGAACCGGCTGCTGCGAGCCTACCACTCCGGCGCCATCGAGGATGCAGAGGCGCTGATCGCCGAGCTGGGTCGCCGTTTTCCCGGCAAGCCACTGATCGCCATCGGTTATTCTCTGGGGGGCAACATGCTGGTCAATCTGCTGGCGCGGGCTTGTCCGGATGAACTGACCGCCGCCGTGGTGATCTCGGCACCCCTGCAACTGGCGAGCTGCGCCGACAGGGTCAATCAGGGATTCTCACGGGTGTATCAAAGCTACCTGCTGCGCACCATGCGAGCCAATCTGCTGAGCAAGATCCGCCATCAAGCCGCAGCACAGTCCCGCTGGCAACCGCAGCAGGTCGACCGTATCGCCACCCTGCGCGACTTTGACGAGCAGGTCACGGCCCCGCTCCATGGCTTCGACAGCGCCGATCACTACTATCAGACCTGCTCCGGCCTTGGCCTGCTGGCGCGCATCCCCATCCCGACCCTGGTGATCCATGCCGCCGACGACCCCTTCATGACGCAGGCCGTGATCCCCACACCGGAACAGCTTTCCCCCCTGGTGCGCTACGAGCTGAGCCGGTGCGGTGGCCACGTGGGTTTCCTGCACGGTACGCCCTGGCGCCCCCGCTTCTGGCTGGAGGAGCGGATCAGCCAATGGCTGCGGGAGCAGACTCAGGATGCGAGCCGGTAGCCGTTGCGCCCCTCTTCCTTGGCCTGGTAGAGAGCACCATCGACCCGCTCGAGCAGCATGACCAGGCTCTCTCCCTGACGCCACTGAGCAATCCCCTGGCTCAGGGTGAGATGGGGAGCCACATCTGAGCCTTCGTGGGGCAACGCCCTGGCGGCCAGGGTAGAACGAATACGCTGCGCAACCCGTTCACCAGCGGCCAGATCTGTCTCCTGCAGCAACACCACGAACTCTTCCCCACCATAGCGGGCCACCAGATCGCCGGGTTCGCGCACGCTCTCCTCAAGACATTCGGCCACCAGGATCAGGCACTCATCCCCCGCCTGATGACCGTAGCGGTCGTTGTATCGCTTGAAAAAATCCACATCCAGCAGGATCACCGTGAGCGGCACCTCCAGCGTTGTACCCTGTGCGATGGCGTGCTTGCAGACCCGATCGAAATGACGGCGGTTGGCAAGCCCGGTCAGGGGATCCCGATGGGCCATGGCATCCATCTTGCGCGCCAGCATCAGGTTGTCATACTCGCGCGACACCGCCAGCTCGAACCAGCGGTTGAGCATCCGCCGCCCCGTCTCCAGGATGATCAGCAAACCCCCGACCGCCAACCAGTGCACGGTGACGGACGGCACCATCACCCAGTGCTCCTCGAACAGCAGAAAGATCAGAGGCGGGGCACTCAGGCTATAGAAGACACGCCACTCGCAGTAGAAGGCGATCAGGGCCGTCAGCAGCAACAGGCTGACGATGTTGAATGCCAGGCTGAATCCCACGCTGAACTCGATGGTGGCAAGGGAATAGGCCATCAGAGCCCAGGCCATCCCCACAACATGGCACAACCCCAGAGCCAGGGCTGCCATCGCGATGTTCCCTGGCGAGAGCACCAGCGCCAGACCAGGGGAGTCAGCACGCTGGCCAGGATCACCAGGCCTATCTGCCACTCATACCCCCAGGGCAGTCCAGCGATCGCCACCTGCTGGGCATCCTGATACATATAGAAGCGAGCCAGCAGATAGAGGATCGCCAGCTGGCTGATGGCCCAGAACCAGCGCAACCCCGCGCTCAGGGCGTGCCGACGCGCATCCTGAAGATGCTGGTCGACGTGACTGGTTGGGTGACGCTGTTCAACTGATGCCATGGAAACCCTCGCGCAGGTCCAGATAAACTCCTTGCGCTTGCCGGTCAGACACCGACAATATCCGCATCGCTATGACTGAAGATGAAATCATGATTATCCCTTGGCAAGAACTGGATCCCGATACCCTCAACAACCTGCTCGAGCATTTCGTGCTGCAAGAAGGCACCGAATACGGCGAGCAGGATGTCAGCCTGGCCGACAAGGTCGAGGAGGTCAGACAGCAATTACTACAAGGTAGTGCCGTGCTGGTCTACAGCGAGTTGCATGAAAGTGTCAACGTCGTGCCAAAGACGCATTTGAGCAATGCGCCCGCCGACGATCTCCGGCAGGAATGACCCACGATCTGAACGACGTCAGGCTCAGCCACCCGGGGTACAGGCGGGAGAATGCCGCGCCGGAGAATGCGGTCACCTCATCCGCAGTCTGACGCGCTTCACACGCAGTTATGTTATGCCCCCATTCGGCAATATCAGCCCCGCCAGGGCGCCTGCACATGGAGGGCGACGGGGATCATGGTACAGCCGGGTCATGAAGGCGCACTTGACCGCACTTTGAACCTGCCCTTATAACGGAACTCCCAAGGAAGAGAGAATTCTATGTCGGCCAAGCATCCCATCATTGCGGTTACCGGTTCGTCCGGTGCCGGCACCTCCACCTCCACCAACGCCTTCCGCTCCATGTTCCACCAGCTCGGATACAAGGCAGCCGTGGTCGAGGGGGACAGTTTTCACCGCTATACCCGGCCCGAGATGGACGTGGCGATCCGCAAGGCGCGCGAGCAGGGGCGCCACATCAGCTACTTCGGCCCGGAGGCCAACGACTTCGGTCTGCTGGAATCCTTTTTCCAGGAGTACGGCCAGAGCGGCAGCGGCCAGTACAGACGCTACCTGCACAGCTTCGACGAGGCGGTCCCCTTCAACCAGATGCCGGGCACCTTCACCCCTTGGCAGGCGTTGCCGGGGGAGACGGACCTGCTGTTCTACGAAGGGCTGCACGGCGGCGTGGTGACCGGTGAACACAACGTGGCGCGGCACGTGGACTTTCTCATCGGCGTGGTGCCCATCGTCAACCTGGAGTGGATCCAGAAGCTCATTCGCGATACCTCTGAGCGCGGCCACTCCCGGGAGGCTGTGACCGACTCCATCGTCCGCTCCATGGATGACTACATCAACTTCATCACCCCGCAGTTCTCCCGCACCCACATCAACTTCCAGCGAGTGCCGACGGTGGATACCTCCAACCCCTTCAGCGCCAAGGTGATACCCAGCCTGGACGAGAGTATGCTGGTGATCCGGTTTCGGGGCATCAAGCAGGTGGACTTCCCCTACCTGCTGTCGATGATCGACGGGGCCTTCATGTCCAGAATGAACACCATAGTGGTGCCGGGGGGCAAGATGGGTTTCGCGATGGAGCTGATCCTGCGCCCCCTGATCCAGCAACTGTTAGAAACCGGCAAGATTACCTGAGCCAAGGAGCTTATGATGCGCGGTGCACTTCTCTCATTCACACTGGCAGCCCTGCTGGGCGGTTGCAGCGCGGGCCCTGCCGCCCCCACTGTCGAGACGGGGACCATGGTGGTACGCCCGGCAGACAACTGGCCCTACGGGGCGACGCCACGCTATGCGCTGGCGGAGCAGTTCCAGTACGCGGGCAACAGCGCAGCACCCTGGCTGGACCCGGTGCAACGAGCCGTCACCCAGACGCTCGATGGCAAGGGTTGGCGCAGTGTGCCCCTGGATGAAGCCGACGTCTGGGTCGCCATCGGAGTGGCAGGCAGCCAGGACATGAGTGATGGGGAGATATTTTCCCGCCTCGGCATGACCCCAGGCCTGAATGCCGCCGCCGATGCGCGCAAGGGCACCCTGGCCATACTGCTGATCGACAGGCGCACCCAGCAAAGTGTCTGGAGCAGTGCCATCCAGCTCGCCAGCGACGTGCCCATCGCCGAGGATGCCCGCAGCCAGCTGAGCCAGCAGCTCGCAGCTCAACTCCTCGGCTCCCTGCCCGCCCAGTGACCCTTACCCATAACAAAACGGCCTGCGTCAAGCAGGCCGTTTTGCATACACGCCGTTGCCACGGCATGGCGATTACTTCAGCTCGCAGGTCAGCTGGGTCACACCACTCTTGATCAGGGTGGCCTGCTTGCCCTGTTGGGAGAAGGTGGTCACCCCATCGGAATAGCTGGCGGTCTCTTTGGGCGACTCGATGCGACCCAGCTTGTAATACACCCCGGCATAAGGGAACTGCACCATGTCGGCCTGGGCATCATAGGTGATGGCCAACAACTCTTCCCCGCACTGATACTGACTGTATTGATACTGGGTGGGCTGCGGCATGCTGCAGGCGGCCAGTCCGAACAGGGGAAGCAACATCATCATTTTTTTCATCGCACTTTCCTTATGTCATGGCGTTATCTACGGGACAAACTACAACTATCAAGCTTCAAGAATTTGATAACTATGGGTAATTTCTACCGCTTTTTCCAACATCAGGGACACTGAACAGTACTTTTCCATCGACAAGTCGACCGCGCGGGCCACCTGTTTCTCGGCCAAGCCCTTGCCGGTCACGACGAACTTGAGGTGGATCTTCTCGAACACCCGAGGCACCGAGTCGGCACGCTCCCCTTCCAGCTCCACATGGCAGGCGGTCACGCTCTGGCGCGCCTTCTCCAGAATGGAGACCACGTCGATGGAGCTGCACCCACCGACAGCCAGCAGGATCATCTCCATCGGGCTGGCACCTTCGCCCGGGTTGGCGCCGTCCAGCGTCACCTGATGACCGGACTCGCTCTCGCCCACAAACTTCATGCCTTCCACCCAGCTGACCTTGGCTTTCATCTCACTTTTCCTCTCAATGACGACGGTTCTGACGCCCATAGCATACCTCAAGCAGGGGTCGAGTGGCACATGCCCATCACCTTGCGCCACCCCCTGCTTCATGACCGTCTCACCCGGCACCGCGACTTGTTCCGAAACCACGGCAGACCCTGAAGGAAATAGATCGAAATCAACATCTCTCCCCCCCTTCTTGCCTAGAATGGCCCGAATGGCGCAGCAGATCGATGCACAGAGATGGACAGCAAAGTCCCAAAGCCTTGTCAGCACAGACAAAGGCTCTTATTCTACTGCGACCAAAGACTAAGGAATGGCAAGCTTGGCAACTTGCCTGGACGCACAGTCCATAAAAATGACACTACAGAGGAAGTCTCATGATCATTGGCAAACCGCAAAGCGATCCCACCCTCGAGTGGTTCTTGTCGCATTGCCACATTCATAAGTATCCCGCCAAGAGCACCCTTATTCATGCCGGTGAAAAAGCGGAAACCCTCTACTACATCGTCAAGGGTACCGTCGCCGTCCTGATCAAGGATGACGAGGGCAAGGAGATGATCCTCTCCTACCTGAATCAGGGGGATTTCCTGGGCGAGATGGGGATGTTCGAAGAGAACGAGAATCCGGAGCGTTCCGCCTGGGTACGTGCCAAAGGTGCCTGTGAAGTCGCCGAGATCTCCTACAAGAAGTTCCGCCAGCTGATCCAGGTCAACCCGGACATCCTGTTGCGCCTCTCCGGCCAGATGGCCAAGCGCCTGCAGCACACCAGCCAGAAGGTCGGCAACCTCGCCTTCCTGGACGTGACCGGCCGGATTGCCCAGACCCTGCTGAACCTGGCCAAGCAGCCGGACGCCATGACCCACCCGGATGGCATGCAGATCAAGATCACCCGTCAGGAGATCGGCCAGATCGTCGGCTGCTCTCGCGAAACCGTCGGCCGCATCCTCAAGATGCTGGAAGAGCAAGAGCTCATCTCCGCCCACGGCAAGACCATAGTGGTGTTTGGCACCCGCTGACCGGGTTCCCTGACGGCTCAGCACAGGGCCGTTGGATAAAAAAGGCTGCCACGGCAGCCTTTTCTGATCGTCTCCCCTATAATCCCGCACGCCCTTCCCCGGCCTCAACCAAGCGAGTGTGTATGCATCTTCAATGTCCCCTGTGCCGCAGCCCCCTGCATCTTCATGAAGCCTCCCGCGGGGTCTATTGCGACAACAAGCACCATTTCGATCCGGCCCCGGAAGGTTATCTGGATCTCATTCCGGGCAAGAAGGATCCCAAGGACAGCGACAGCCGGGCCCTGCTGCGTGCCAAGCGCCGCTTCCTGGAGCAGGGACACCAGCTACCCCTGGTGGAGGCCATGGCAACCCTGCTGGCGCCGCTCGGCGAGCGCGAGCTGATCCATCTCGGCTGTGGTGAAGGGTACTACTGCCGCGCCCTGGCAGAACGCCTGCCGGGCTGGCAGTTTGGCGGCATCGATCTGGCCAAGAACGCCATCTTCGCCGCCAACAAAGCGCAACCCGACGGCCATTTCGTCATCGCCGATCCGGCCAAGGCACCGCTGCTGGCCGGCTCCGCCCAGGTGCTGCTGGTCAACGATCTCAAGATCAAGACAGAGCTGCTGGTCAGCCTGCTGACGCCGGGTGGCTACCTGCTCCACCTGCAACCCGGTCCGCGCCACCAGTGGCAACTGAGAGTCAGCCTCAACCCGGTGAGCATGGAGCACCCCCTCAGCTGGCCGGCCCTGGCAGGGCTTGCGCCCGTTGAGCGGCAACGCTGCCAGTTCTCCATGCCCATGGATCAGGCTCTGCGCGCCCATGTGCTGGAAACCAGTCGCCTCGGCTGGCGCGCCGGCGGTGAGCAGCGTCACGCCTTCACCCACCAGGGGCCGGACGAGCTGGAGCAGGATCTGCTGTTGAGCCTGTGGCAAAAACCCCTCTGAACCCCATGAAAAAAGGCCCGTACGGGCCTTTTTTTATTGGCGTCTCTTACTCGAGAGGACGTCCGTTGACGGTGAAGGAGAGATCCGCCTCCGGTGCCGAGATGGGCCTCTGAACCAGGGTCTGGGCGGCGCAGATCACGGCGGCGTCCAATGGCTCGCTGGCCGTGGGCACGTTGACATGGAACTTGTTCATCACGTTGGCATTCAGGCGATGATTGGCCAGCCGGAAGTGCAGCAGGCCCTCGCGGGTCTCCACCTGCAGTTGGCAATCCCCTGTCCTGGGCCGCTCGCCGTCATCACCATAGCTGAAGCCGTAGGCACCGTGCAGAGCTGGATAGAGGTAGCTCGGCAACAGCCCGCGAGGATCGTAATACCCCACCAGGGTGGTCACCGGCACGCCGAATGCCTGCGGCTTGCGCGGAGTCCGTGGATCCACCACAGGCCCTTCGTTCCAGCGGCTGCCGTCCGAGGTGTAGCTCTTCTTGAAGCCACGGGAGACGGTGATCTGCTGGCCATTGACGAAGAGGATGCTGTTGTAGCTGGCAGCGTGATCAACGGTCAGGATGCGCCCCGCATTCCCGGCTGCGGCTGGCGGCGCCTGGATGTTGCGCGTCCAGTTGCCATCCCACATGGCTACCTTGACCAGATCATATTCCGTCAGCAGGGCCGCCAGCTTTGCCTCGCTCAGATCGTTGATGGGCACGCTGATCTGCTCCAGCTGCTCCACCCTGTGCTGGTAGGGCAGCATGGTGGCGGTGGCGGCATCCCACTTGCTAAACCCGGTCGGGGAAGCGGCATCGAACACCGCCTTGCTCTCGAGGAAGCGCTGGATGATGGCGGCCGAGTTCGGGGTATAGAGGGTGAAGCGGTTGAAGCCGGAGAAGGGCGAGCCACCCGCCATGGCATCAAAACCAAACGGGTGGCCCTCGAAAGGCGCCTGGCACTGGCCGTCGAGACAGGCACTCTGACCGCTGCGGCTGGCGCCGAAGTTGGGAATGAAGCGATTGCGATCCCCATCCCAGCCCCAGCTCGAATTGACCGCCTCCGCGCTGCGGTGTACGGATCCCAGGAAGCCGCCGACGTAATGACCGAGACCATAATTGTGGCCCACCTCGTGGCTGAATTCGTTGCCAAGGGAGCTGTCGAGCGTGACGATGCCACCGCCACCGGAGCCGCCGTGCACCTGGATGCCGTTGGCGTACTTGCCACGGCTGTTATGGGCCGCCAACTGTGCCACCACATAGGGATGGCTGCTTTCCCCCTCGCCGGCGGTGCTGTTGATGCCGTAGTTCGCGTTGTCTATCCCGTGGGAGATCAGCTCCTTGCCGATACGCTGGCGCATGGTGCCGGTGTGCCAGCCCCCCTCGCTCGGGTCAAAGTCGGTGAGCAGGGTGCCGTTTGGCAGCATCACCTCCGGCAGCGACAGGGGGGCATACTGGCTGACGATCAGCCGGCTGGTGGGCACCGTCTGGAAATATTCCCGATGGGCCTCGGACTCCCTGGCGAAGGCAAACTGATTGCGGGGCGTGGTCAGCATGCCGATGTCGATGGTGTGGATGAGCAGCTCGCTCGGGGCCCCAACCTGCAGATCCACCAGTTCACCGCTCTGCGTCCCCTGACTCAATTGCAGGCTCAGGCCAGGCTGGATCCAGTCGGCTGGCAGCACGGCGCTCCAGGCGTCGGTCGCATAGCGGATGCCGTTGTTCTCGAGCTCCCCGTCCCTGATCCACTGGCCATTGACGAACTTGAACTGCAACGTCTGACCACGGGAGAGCGTCACCTGACGGCCACTGTAGCGCACCGTCGAGTTGTAGCCCGCATTGGAGCTTGCACGTACCATCTTGCCCTCCAGGGCGGCCCCCTCCGGCAGATAGATATCCCTGACCCAGCGGCCATCGGCGGTCTGCACCTCCACCAGTGCATGCTGCTCCAGGCGATCGCTCAGCAGGGCTGCCGTGGTGTCATTCAGCAGGGCCAGCTCGGCGCTGCTGCTGATGATAGTGGTGGTCCCCGCTCCCGGGGTGAAGTCGACCCCCTCCTCCGGCGAGCCATCGAGATAATAGGCCGTCTTCGGCAACTGCTCAGGCGGGTTGAGGGTGAGCGTCCCGAGCATCTGCCCGGCGCCGTCTCGCGCCGTCACCGTCATCGGCACGCCGGTCTCGGCTTGCAGCGGCCTGACCAGCAGCAGGCTCTTGCGCAAGGCAGTCAACCTGGGCTGGCTGTCCCCCTCGGCGACATGGGTCGGCAGGATCTGGCTCTGGGCAAACTGGACCTGCGCCGCCAGCGTGCCTTGCAGGTCGTTGGTCGGGGCCTGGGTATTGAAGGGCAAGGAGGGGGGAACCTGGACGGCGGCCAACAGGGGGCCACTCGCCAGGGCAGCCATGATCAGGCTGGCTAACGGTGTTTTTTTCATTGTTATGGTTCTCGTTGTGATGGGCATGTCCACATGCCCTGCTGTTGGAAGCCTGAAAGACGATCGGCACATCCGTCCACTGCACGTGACAGGGGCGGCCAGACTAGTGCCGGGGCCGCCCCAGAGACGCTTACCGACTCGGCGTCGTCCCCTCGCGCACCCCGGGATCCCCCGCAGCGATGCGGGCATTCAGGGTCTGGTGGATAGTCCGCCACTGGGATGCGAAGAAGATCCCCTCCTGACGACCGGCGGTCATGAGGTTGCTGTTGCGATAGGGATCCGTGTTACCCGTGTGCCATAGCCCCAGGTTATGACCCAGCTCGTGGGCCAGGGTCAGGGACTGACCCAGCTCGTGGGCCAGGGTCAGGGACTGACCCAGCTCGGTGGCGTTGCCTGGGCAGGCCGCGCGATAACCCGCCCGGGGGGGCGCGTCGTCCGGCCCTATCCCCATGGACGAACCGGCCCCGGAGCCGCTGCAGGCTCGCGCCGGATCCTTGTAACTGCGGATCACATAGAGGTTGGAGAAGACCTGTCCCCGGTTCGGGATCCAGCCCTCATCGAAGGGCGCCTCCCGCTCGGAGCGATCCGCCTCGTAGGATTCGCCGTCACCGTCCCGGTCCCACTCGTGCACCAGAACGCCGTTGTCGATCCAGCTGAGCTGGAGGTTGTAAGGGGCGTAGCGGCGAGTGATATCGCGCTGGATCAACACGCCATCGTCCCACAGATGGGTCTGGGTCTCCCCCGGATAGGCGATGTAGCTGTAAGAGAGGGTCACCGCCTTGGGGGCAGTGATGACGAGACGCACGAGATCGACCCGCTCGCCGTTGGCCAGGATCGCCAGGTTGGTCTCCCCGGCCTGCAGCCCGCTCAGCACCAGCCGATCTTCACCATCCCCCGACTGGATCTGGAGCGTCGCCAGAGCCGGATCCGTGATGACATAGCTCAACGCCTGAGCTTCGGCCCCCGGCAACCTGCGGACATGGAGCACCTCCCCGCCGCCGGCGCTGCTCAACAACTTTTCTTTGAGAGGGCGGCTCAGGCCGGGGTCGAACGCCAGCCGATTGGCAGGATCCGGCAGTACCTGAGCATGAGGATAGAGCGCCTGCTCCTGCACCCCTTCGGCGCCAAGCCAGAACTGGCCCGCCTCATTACGCTTGAAACCCTGCCTGTCGCTACCGGCCAGGTAACGCAGGGTGAACTGGTAGTCCCGATCCGCCAGCACAGGGATGGGGGCACTGGGGGTGAAGGTGGTGCCACCGCTGAACGTCAGGGGACCGTCATAGAGCACCTCGCCACTGTCAGGATCCCTCAACAGGAGTACGAACTGACGGTTGTTGCCACCCCAGTGTCCCTCCTTCACCTGGAATGTGCGAATGGACAGCCTCTCTCCCAGCAGCGGCAGGCTGTCTCCATTGATACGGAAGGGGCGGCTCAGCGCGTCGCCAACCACCATGAAGAGAGTGTCGTTGATGACGGGACCCTCATCCCAGAGCGTCCCCAGCACAAGCATCCTGGCGGGCAACTCGCGCGCTGGATCATAAATGGTCACCGGCAACGAGAAGGTGGTGGTGATGCTCCCCCACCCCTTGAAACCATCCTCCGCGGGCAGACCATCGTCCTTGACCTGGTACTGGGCCACATAGCTGCCCGGCACTTGGGTATTGACCGTGCTTTTCTGGCTGATACGAGCCGTGAGATCGCCATCCTCGGCATCCCAGGCCGTCAGCAGGGGGGAAAAGGTCGCCCCCAGTGGCAGCATCTGGGCAAAATTGTTGACCAGCCCCTCCTGGCTGTAGATCTGGGGCGCGCTGTTGTCCTTGCGAAATGCCCCCGTGGTACTGCTCTGCTGGGCCATCGCCAGCGGCGCAAGCAGCACCCAGCCGAGCAGGGGAACACTCGCCCGCAACAGGGTGTGATGATTCTTCATGGGGTCTGTCCTTCATAGGGAATAAATGCTGAGGCATTCTTGTTGCGATGGCAGGGCCGTTGGCCCTGTCAGTGAAAAAGGGTGAGAAGGGATGGGGCCAGGCCCCATCCCGGATGGCTTGTCAGTTACAGCTGGCCACCCCCTGATCCACCCAGACCGCGGCCTTGCCGGGTTCATCGCCCTTGGTCCAGTACTGGGCCTTCCACTTGCGCCCGTTGTGGTTGGTGAGGTCACCGGCGTTGTAGGCCACACCCGCGTTCCAGCCGAGCTGCACCGGGCTTATCAGCTTCCACTGATCCGCCGTCTGGCTTGGCTCGTTGCCCTGGGTCCAGTACTTGGCCTGCCACACCAGCTGGTTGTGGCTCACCTTGGTCTCGGCGTTGTAGACGGTGCTGGCGTTCCAGGCCGGCCAGTTGGCCGCCTCCGGATCGCTTGCCTCACAACCGCCACCGGTGCTGACCGGCTTGACGGTGAGGCGGGTAGCGGCACTGGCGTCAAGGGAACCGTCTGTGACCACCAGGGTCAGGTCATAAGCGGTGTCGCTGGTGACGCTCGGACCCGTGACCACCAGGGTGGCACTGTCCTGGCCGGTGGCGGTAAGACCCGCTGGCAGGCTCCACTGATAGCTCAGGGTGTCACCGTTCGGATCGGATGCCGTGGCCTGGATGGTCACCTGCTTGCCGGACTCGACGCTGGCACTGGCCGGGACGCTGACCACGGGCGGCAGGTTGGGCTGCGGCGCCTTGTTGGTCACCACCACCTGATCCTTGGCGGTGAGGCCCTGATCGTCGGTGACGGTCAGCTCGAACACCAGGTTGACGTCGGCACTGACGGCGTCCAGCACCACGCGGGCCTTGGCCTGGGTGGCATCGAGCAGGCTGGCCTGGGGGCCAGAGACCTGCTTCCAGCTGTGGGTCAGCACCCCGTTTTCAGGATCATGGGAGGCGGAGCCGTTGAGAGTCACCTCGGTCGGGCCGGTGACACTCAGATCGCTGCCGGCATTGGCCAGTGGCGGCTTGTTCGCCGGTGGCAGGGTGCCCTCGCCATGGCCCAATCCCTCGTGCATGGCGTTGAGGATGTCGCCGTTGTCCGCATCTATCTCCCAGGCAAACAGGCCGCCGAGCTGGTTCGCCAGCACGTACTGCCCCTTGGCCTTGACCGAGCGATCGTTGTCGAAACTGATGAGATCGCCGCTGCTGGCCTTGAAGACATAGGGGGCCTCGGCCACCTCGTCATAGCCCTGCTCCCAGCCAGCGCCCATGCGGTTGTTGACGATGTCGCGGTAATCCACCACGCCGTTCTCCCAGGTGCCGGTTACCGGCCCGGTGGCGGTGCCGGTGAAGGGGTTGCCAGCCTGATAGCCGTTCACCCCGGTCCAGCCACGACCATACATGGCGGCGCCCACCACTATCTTGCCCGGCGTAACACCCTGATCCAGCAGTGCCCTGACGCCCTTGTCGGTGGTGTACTTGGTGGCCGGATCCCAGCTGGAGGCAAAGAGGTTGGTCTGGTGGGCCAGGTTGTTCAGGTCGAAGGCGCCACTGAAGTCGTAGCTCATCAGGAAGATGTGGTCCATGTACTGTTGGGCCGCCTGATAATCCACCTTGGCAATCTTGTCACCGCCGGCGCTGATGGCCGAAGTGAGCTCATACTGACGTCCGGTCTCGGCCTCCAGTTCGTCGAGCATGGCGCGCAGTTCCTGCATCAGCACCACATAGGTGGCGCCATCGCTCGGACCGCCCAGGCTGGGGTTGGCGCCCTGGCCGCCCGGGAACTCCCAGTCGATGTCCACGCCGTCGAAGAACTTCCAGGTCTGCAGGAACTCCTTGACCGAGGTGACGAAGGTGTCGCGCTTGGTCTTGTCCCCCAGGAAGTAGAAGGGATCGGAGAGGGTCCAACCCCCGACCGAGGGCAGGATCTTGAGGTCAGGACGGGCCTGCTTGAGCGCCATCAGGTTGCCGAAGTTGCCCTTGTAGGGCTCATCCCAGGCGCTGAGGTTGCCTTGGGACATCTGGATCGCCGCCCAGGGATCGTGGATGGAGACCTTGAAGTCCTCGCGACCGGCACAGGAGCGCTGCAGCGCCTCGAAGCTACCAGAGATCTCTTTGAGGCTGTCGTTGATGCCGTTGCCGCCGCAGATGGGGGTGAAGCCGTAGAGGATGTGAGTCAGGTTCTGGGCCGGGATCTTGTCCACGGTGAACTTGCGACCGTAGACGCCCCACTCCACGTAGTAGGCCCCCACCACCTTGCCGGACTTGTTGGCGTAGGGCTTGTTGTGCTCCTTGAGGGACGCATTGAGCGGCGCCAGGTGGCTGCCGTCGGTGTCGGCCACCACTATCTCTTTCTTGTCGGAGAGGGTGCAGCCGTCGGCGTTGCACAGAGCCACCTGCATCTGATAGCGGCCGCCCTTGGTCACCTTGAAGTTGGCGGTACCCGCGGCGGACGCCGGGCCGGACCACACCTCATTGCCATCGAGCAGCACCTTGGCGGTCTGACCCACGTCGCCGGACCAGAGGTTCCAGGTCACGCTGACCGGGGCACCATCCTTGTGGACGGTCACCAGCTGGTTGTAGGCCGAGGCGGATTGATTGACTTCGACGATGGCGAACTTGGTGGGGCCCGAGCCTATGGTGGGTTTGCCCGGGGCAGCGGCGAAGGCGGAGGTAGCACAGAGCCCCCCGACAAGGAGCGCCAGCAGGGAAAGTCTTGGACTTAACATATTTGAACTTCCTTATTTCGTTATTGGAATTAACAACGAAAAAGGCAACGCAACCTGACAGGTAACGCAGACATCATCGCAACCATGGCTTGGCCCATGGACGATACAACCTGTGGTGGCCCCGCTATCCTAGGCACTTTGACCCTTAGACCGGAGGCTTTGCGTCCCGGACTTTCATCCGGTTTGCCTTTTTGCACAACTTGATTTGCGACAAAAATAATCGCCGAATGACTATAGGTGGGAGCAGGAAGGGATGCTACCTAGTAAAAATGACAGCAAACAGGACTCACTTTTCGCAATTGTTCGCGAACATGCCGGCAAGCTGGCGCCAACATCGGTGATGCTGGCGCCTGATGATCATTCATGAACGAACCTATCAATGATTGATTGTGTGAAGCCTGTCACTGTATTGGCAACAGCAGGCTGTTCATCAATGCCCGCAGCTTGAGCGGCTTGACCGGTTTGCTGACGTAGCCAAAGCCGTGCTCGCGGATCTGCGTCTGCAGCTCGCTCTTGCGATCCGCACTGATGATGATGCCGCCGATGCCATTGCCGTGGGCCAGCCGGATCATGTGCAGCGCCTGCAGTCCCGTCTTGCCATCGTCCAGGTGATAATCCGACAGCACCAGTTGCGGCAGGAAGCCGTCGCCGATGAGGGATAGCGCCTGCTCCTGGTTCTGGGCGCAGCGCACCTCGCAACCCCAGCGCCCCAGCAGGGAGGCCATGGCGATGAGGATCTCCTCCTCGTTGTCGATGCAGAGCACCCGGATCCCCTCCAGCTGGCTGTCCCGCACCACGGGGGCCGCCACCTGGCTCGGCATCACGGGCCGGGTCGCGAGGTTGAGGGTGATGGCAAACACCGAGCCCGCCCCCGGCCAGCTGCGCAGGGAGAGCTGGTGGCCCAGCACCTGGGAGATGCCGCGGGCGATGGCGAGCCCGAGGCCGAGCCCCTGCTCCCTCGCGGTGCGGGAGTGATCGAGGCGGGAGAATTCGTCAAAGATAGCCTCCTGCTTGTCCAGCGGGATGCCGGGGCCGTTGTCCCACACCTCGATGCGCACCTTGTCCCCCAGTCGACGGCAACCGAGCAGCACCCGGCCACCGGGGTTGTAGCGAAACGCATTGGTGAGGAAGTTCTGCAGCACCCTCCGCAGCAGGCGCACGTCGCTGTAGACGGCGAGGCGACTCTCCACCACGGAGAACTGGATCTCTCCCGCCTGGGCCAGCACCCCAAACTCGGCCTTGAGGTTGTCGAACATGTCGCGCAGGGCGAAATCGAGCTTCTTCGCCTTGAACTTGCCCGCCTCCAACCGTGAGATATCCAGCAGATCCGTGATGAGATCTTCGGTCGCCCCCAGGGCATCGTCGATGTGGCGGGCAATGCGGGCCGGCTCGTCTTCCGGCGGCAGCATCTCCAGCAGGGAGGAGGTAAACAGCTTAGCCGCGTTCAGCGGCTGGGTCAGATCGTGGCTCACCGCCGCCAGGAAACGGCTCTTGGAGTGGTTCGCCCGCTCCACCTGCTGGTTCACCAGCAGCAGTTGGCGGTTGAGCTCGGAGAGTTCATGGGTACGCTCGGCCACCCTGGCTTCCAGATGCTCATTGGCTTCGCGCAGCACCCGCTCCGCCGCCCGGAAGGGGGTGATGTCGGTGAAGGTCATCACGAAGCCCCCCGCCGGCATGGGATTGCCCTGCATCTCGATCACCCGGCCATCCGGCCGCTCCCGCGCCGAGACATGGGGGCTGCCCCGCTTCATGAAGGCGACCCGCCGCGCCACCTGGGCCTCGATGTCTCCCGGGCCGCACAGCCCCTGCTGCGCGTTGTAGCGGATGATCTCCTCGATGGCGCGCCCCACCTGGATGAGCCCGTGCGGATAGTGGAACAGCTCGATGTAGCGCCGGTTCCAGGCCACCAGCCTGAGTTCCCGGTCCACCACCGAGATCCCCTGCCCCATGTGCTCTATGGCCCCCTGCAGCAGGCCACGGTTGAAGCGAAACACGTCGGAGGCCTCGTCCACTATGGTGGCGATCTCCTCGAGCTGCATGTTGCGCCCCTGCAGGGCAGAGGCCAGCACCAACCGGGCGGACGAGGTGCCAAACACCCCGGCCAGCAGCCGCTCTGTGTGGGCGATCAGATCGGCCGACGCCTGCATCTGGGGTGCCAGGGTGCCGCCCCGCTCGCCCGCGAAGCGGCCGAAGGCGCGCTTGACCCGGCTCGAGCCGACGAAGCGGGCCGCCAGCATCTCCAGCTCCTTGACCGAGACCCGCGCCTGATAGAGCGCCGTGGTATCGCGGCTCGGCTTGCCGACGAAGTTGGCGGCCTGCAACCGCTCGCTCACCGCCGCCCGCGACAGCAGCGAACCCGCCACGTAACCTGCGAGGTTGAGCGAGAGGCTCAGGAAGATGCACCAGGCCCCCAGGCTCAGATCGCGAAAGGCAGGCCAGTCGGGGGGGGCCAACAGTGCCTCCAGCGGCGAGCCCGCCAGCAGGCCGCTCTCGGCCAGCAGGGTCACGAACCAGAGGCTGACCCCGAGGGAGAGCCCGAGGTAGACCCCCTTGCGATTGCCGTGCCGCCAGTAGAGGCCGAGCAGCAGGGCCGGGGCGAACTGGGCCACGGCGCCGAACGACAGGTAGCCGATGCGCGACAGGCTGGTGAGATCCCCGAGCCAGAGATAGAGCACCCAGGCCGCCAGCAGGATTAGCAGTATGGCGCCCCGGCGCACCTGCAGCAGCAGCCGCATCAGCCGTTCATCCCGCCCCTGCTGCCAGAAGCGGCGCAGCAGCACCGGCAGCACCAGATCGTTGCTGACCATGATGGCCAGGGCGATGGTGCAGACGATCACCATGCCGGTGGCCGCCGAGGTGCCGCCGAGAAACGCCAGCATCGCCATGCCGTCGAAGCCCAGCGACATGGGCAGGCTTATCACATAGGTGTCCGAGGCCATGTCGGCCCCGACCCACTGCTTGCCCGCCAGTGCCAGCGGCCAGATGAAGAGCCCCATCAGGAACAGGTAGAGCGGGAACAACCAGCGCGCCCAGTGAAGATCCTGACCCTGGTTGTTCTCCACCACAGTCACGTGGAACTGGCGTGGCAGGCAGATGACGGCGCACATGGCCACCAGGGTATAGATGGCGAGCTCCAGCAGGCTGCCCGGCGACACCGCCACCACCGCATCGAGAAAGTCCCCAGCTACCAGGGTGCGGGCCTCGCTCGGCCTGGCAATGATGAGCCAGAGCGCGAAGCCCCCCACCGCCATGAAGGCGAGCAGCTTGACCACGGACTCGAAGGCGATGGCTACCACCATGCCGCGATGGTGCTCGGTGGCGTCCAGGTTGCGGGTGCCGAACAGGATGCTGAACAGCGCCAGCAACAGGGCGACGCCGAGGGCCAGCTCGGCCGTGTTGCCCGTGGGCCCCGCCGGTACAGAGTTGGCCATCAACAGATCCAGCCCTGTGACTATGGCCTTGAGCTGCAGCACCAGGTAGGGAAGTATCCCCATGACGGCGATCAGGGTGATCACCATGGCCAGGCGCTGGGACTTGCCATAGCGGGCGGCGATGAAGTCGGCGATGGAGGTGATGTGCTCGCGCTTGGCCACCAGGATGAGGCGGGCCAGCAGGCGCCAGCCAAACAGGAACACCAGCATGGGCCCCAGGTAGATGGGCACCGGCGACCAGGGGGATTCGCTGGCCTGGCCCACTGTGCCGAAGAAGGTCCAGGAGGTGCAATAGACCGCGAGCGACAGGCTGTAGAGCAGGGGCTGGCCCTTGAGCCGACGGCGCTTGCTCTTGTCCGCCACATAAGCGATGAGGAACAGCAAGCCCAGATAGGCGAGCGACAACCCGATCAGCAGCCATCCTTGGTGCATCTACATTCTTCCCTTGTTCAGATGTGTTGAGCGCCGCGCCGGCTCAGCGTGCCGGCGGGCAACCGTCATTGAGTGTGCCCGCTCAGGCGGCGGCGCCCTCATGCTCCCCGCGCAGCCGCAGGACGAAGACCGGCAGCACCACCAGCACCATGATGAAGAAGATTCCCCCACCGAGCGGCTCGAAAAGCACACCGCAGATCGCCATCAGGGCTGCCACCGTCATGCCGAGGCCGAGCGCCGCATAGAGCGCCTGGGTGGGGATCTGCTGCTCGGCGGGCAGCTGGCGGGTCATGAAGCGCACGGCGCCGAGGTGGCTGATGCAGAAGGTGACCCCGTGCAGCAGCTGACCCAGCACCAGCACCGCCAGCTCGGTAGAGGCGCCGAGCAACACCCAGCGCACCACGCAGCCGACGGCCCCCACCAGAAACAGGGTCTGGGCCCCGAAGCGGTGGAAGAAGCGCTTATCCGCGGCAAACATGGCGATCTCCGCCACCACCCCCAGGGCCCACAGGTAGCCGATCAGGGTGCCGCTGTAGCCCGCCCCCTTCCAGTACATGGCGCTGAAGCCGTAGTAGGCGGCATGGCTGCCCTGCAGCAGGGCGGTGATGAGCAGGAAGCGGCGTACCGGGGCCGACTTGAGGGTGACGAGCAGGGAGGCTCGGGCCCGCTCCCCCTTGAGCTCCTGGGGTGCCGGTCGCAGCGGCAGCGCACTCAGCGCCAGCATGGCCAGCAGTCCCGCCACCATGGTATGCAGCACCCAGTCGCTGCCGAAGTTGCTCACCAGGGCGCCCACCAGGGTGGAGGCGACGATAAAGGCGAAGGAGCCGCACAGCCGCACCTTGCCATAGTCGAGGTGCGTCTGCACCACCATGCGGGTGGCGAGCGCCTCCCCCATGGGCATCAGGGTCGGGTAGATGAAGTTCGCTACCAGGGTCAGCACCACCAGCCACCAGAGGCTGTGGCTGAGGTAGAAGCCCAGAAACGCCAGCAGGCTCAGCAGGCAGAGCAGCCGGGTGACGGGCAGCAACTGACCTGCCCCCTTGACCCGCCCCATCACCATCAGGTTGCCGGCAAAACGGATGGCCATGCCGACCCCCAGCAACAAGCCTATCTGCTCGGCGCTCACCCCTATGCCCTCGAGCCACAGGGACCAGAACGGCAGATAGGCGCCGTAGACGAAGTAGAAGGCGCCAAAGAACAGGGCTAACCAGGAGAAGGCGGGCATAGGGGCTCGGCAGCGTGACAAGGGGCACAAATGATAACCGATTTTGGCGCAGGGATCCCCAGGGGCAAGGGCAGATAAAAACGATGAATATCAATAAAGTTGAACCTTTGTCACATCCCTCTGTCTATCTGGATAACACCGCTTCCTGATGAGTGTTGCAATCCTTCTACCCGCCCCTGGCGGGTTTCTTTTTGGGGCCAACTCAGGCCGGCCCGCCAGAAACAGAGAAGGGGCCCTGGGGCCCCTTCATCATCGTCATGGACGAATATCAGAACACGTACTTGACCCTTGCACTCAGGTTGCGGCCCGGCTCGGTCTGGTTGCTGGTGTCCGCGCTGGCGGCAAGGCCCGTGATGCTCTCGTAGCTGACGTACTCCTTGTCGAACAGGTTGAAGACGCCGACGTTGAGCTGCAGATCCTGCATCGGCTTGAACTGGGCGTAGATATCCACCACGCCCCAGCCGGCGCTCTTGATGTTGTCGTTGCCTCTGACATCCTTGCCCACCTTGTCCATGTCGTCGGCGAAGCGCAGGGCGGTGTTGATGTTCCAGTTAGGCTGCTCCAGACGCACCCCAAGGCTGCCATTGAACGGGCTCAGGCTGTTGATGTAGTTGCCGTCGCCGTCCTTGCCCTCGATGTAGGCCAGGTTGCCCCAGACGTTGACCAGCTCGTTCAGCCAGTAGTCCGCCTTAACCTCGGCCCCCTTGGTGGTCGCCCTGTCCAGGTTCTGGTACTGATAGATGGCGGTGCGCCCTTCGGTGCCCACGGCGGTCAGCTCGATGAAGTCGTCAAACTGGTTGTAGAAGGTCGCCACCTCGTAGCTGAAGCCGCCGCTGCTGCCGCGCACCCCGAGATCGATGCCGTCGCTGCTCTCGGGCTTGAGGTTAGGGTTCGGCTCGATGCGATAGCCGTAGGCCTGGTGGTTCAGGGTGGAGAAGGCGTTGTCATACATGGGCGCCTTGAAGCCGTGGCTGTACTGGGCGAACAGGTTGGCCGCCTCGTGCGCCTTGAACACCAGCCCCAGCTTGGGGGAAAACTCCCCTTCGGAGATCTTCTGCATGTTCTCGCCGGTGTAGGCGGGATCCTCGTCCGGGGTCATCTTGTAGTAGTCGTAACGGGCGCCCGGAGTCAGCACCCAGCGCTCGCCAAACTTGATCTCGTCGAAGGCCCAGAGCGCGCTGCGTTCGCTGGTGGTGGACGGGAAGCTCAGCTCGTTGTAGCCGACGAAGTCACCGGGGACGGTCGGCCCCTTGAAGCGGGTACGCTCGTTGTCGGTGTGCTCATACTCGACACCCCAGGCCAGACGCTGGTTGACGAGCGCCTTGCTGAACTTCACCTGAGCCCCCAGGCTCTCCTGCTCGAAGCCGTTGTGATCCAGGGAGTTCTTGGTCACATAGGGATTGCCCGGGTTGACCGGATACTTGGAGGAGGCGTACTGATCCAGGGTCTGCTTGGTGCGGGTGTAGTAAATCTTGCTGTCCATCCGATCCGCCCAGGGGGCGTTCAGGGCCAGGCCGTGATCCAGCACCAGGGAGAGGTTGTCGGTGTCTTTATCAGTGATCGGCTGGTTGAAGACGGAGCCCGCCTTGGTCAGATCGATGGCATCCGGATCCTGCCCCTCGGTGAAGTAGTCGACCGTCAGCTTCAGGAACTGATCATCGGAGAGGTTCCACTTGCTCTTGAGCAGCACCGCCTGGCTGACGATGTCGAACTCGTCCTTGTCGCCGTCATGGTTCTGGGTCACCCCGCCGTCGCGCCAGGTGTAGCGCAACAGGTTCTCGAACTCACCGCTGCGCAGCGCCCCCGTGATGCCAGCCATCTTCTGGTGGCTACTGGAGGCATAGCCGGTGGTCGCGTCCAGGTAGCTCTCCTTCCCCTTGAGGAAGTCGCCGGCATCCTTGGTGGTGATGGCGATGACGCCCCCCAGGGCATCGGAGCCGTAGGCCGCGGACGCCGGCCCCTTGGCCACTTCCACCTGCTTGATCATGTCGGTGTCGAAGTAGGTCTGGCCCACACCGCCATTCTTGTAGGCGTCGTTCTGGCGCACCCCGTCCTGCACCACCTTGACCCGGTTCTCGCTCATGCCGCGAATGGTGAAGGTCTGGGCATCCCCCGCCCCGCCCTGCACGCTCACGCCCGGCTCATAACGGAACAGATCGGCGACATTGCTGACGACCTGCTCTTCGATCTGCTCCGAGGTGATGACGGCGATGGGGCCGGAGACGTCTTCCAGCTTCTGCTCCATGCGAGAGCCGCTGACGACCATGACTTCATCCGTTTTCTTGTCTGCGGCGAAAGCAGGGGATACCAGCCCGGCCGCCACGGCGAGGGCAATCAGAGAGGGGGTGTTGTTGTGCGCCACTGCAAAGTCCTTATTGAGAATTATTATCAACCGAACGGCATCTTACCCAGACAGCCACAAAGATCAATAATAAAGTTAATCATTCTCATTTCCCTTTATTTCTAACCGGTTTTACACTAGCGCCTCTTTTTTCCTGCTCGCCATGCTGCCATCGTATGGTGCTGTACCTTTGCCAATCTCTGCCTTTGTGAGTGAGATGCCATGACTCGACGACTCCCCCTGCTCGCCCTGCCCCTGCTGCTGACCGCCTGTGCCACCCCGCCGCAGAGCGAGGTGCCCCGGACCCTCTATCACTACCAGCTTGGCGAGGGGATGGACGACAGGCCCCTCAGCTTCGCCCAGGCGGTGGACAGGGTCAGGGATGCCGACATAGTGCTGGTGGGCGAGCTCCACAGCCACCCGGCCGTGCACCTGTTGCAGGCAAACCTGCTGGCGGAGCTTGCAGGCATGTCGCGCGTCGATGGCCGGGCCCTCGTGCTCTCCATGGAGCAGTTCACCCGCGCCGAGCAACCCGTGCTGGATGCCTACCTGGCCGGGCGCATCGGCGAATCCACGCTGATCCGGGACGGCCATGCCTGGCCGAACTACCCGAGCGACTACCGCCCCCTGGTGGAATTTGCCAAGGCGCAGCAGCTGACGGTGATCGCCGCCAATGCTCCCAAGCCGCTGGTAAGCTGTGTCGGTCAGGAAGGCCCGGAGTGGCTCGACAAGCTGCCTGCCAGCCGCCGCAGCCAGCTCGCCCGCGAGCTCACCCTGGGGGATGACGGCTACCGCCAGAAGTTCATGGCCTCCATGCATCATGGGGATGCGGACGGCAATGCCCGCCGCTTCGCCGCCCAGACCAGCTGGGACGACACCATGGCCGAGAGCATGGTCGATTATCTCGAGCAGCATCCCGGCCGGCGCATCATGCACATCGCTGGCAACTTCCACGTGGAGGGGGGACTGGGTATCGCGAGCCGCATCGCCAGCCGCAATCCGGCGCTGAGAGTCGCCCTGGTGGTGCCTGAAACTGGCTCCCAAGATGGCAAGGCCGTCCCCGGACGGAGTGCCGACGTGCGGGTGCACATAGCCCCCCTGCCGGAACGCTGGCTAAATGCAGCGGAAATGAAGCAAGATATGGGCGCGCTGCATCAATCCCGCAGCCGTGACTGCAGCCAGTGGCTGCAACCCTAATCTTCCAGGATACGGCGGGTAAAATATGGACGTGTTACTGATCATCGATGTGCAGCAAGGGGTCATGAAAGCGACCCATCACCAACAGCCACAGGTACTGGCCAACATCAACCGGGCCGCTGCCCACGTCAGACAGCAACATGGCCGGGTCATCTACATCCAGCATGACGACTTGCCAGGGGGCGAGCTGGAGCCCGGTACCCCGGGCTGGCAACTGCACCCGGCCCTACAACCCGCCAAGGGGGATAGCCGGGTACGCAAGACGGCGTGCGACAGCTTCCTCGAGACCGAGCTGGCCTTCCTGTTGGCCGAGCAGTCCGTCGACAGGCTGATCCTCTGTGGCAGCAACACCGATTTTTGCGTCGATACCACGGTACGCAGCGCCGCGGCCCATGGCTTTGAGGTGCTGGTGTTGCAGGATGGTCACACCACAGCCGATCGTCCCCACCTGAGCGCCGAGAAGATCATCGAGCACCACAACTGGATGTGGCGGCATCTGGACCTGCCCGAAGGCAGAAGCATAACCCTGCTCACCACGGATCAGCTGCTCGAAGCGGCTCAACCCGCGCTGGCGTGCTAATCTGCCCGCCTTGAAGTGATCACCTGATTGGAGTCTTGCGTGCGTCTATTCTCTGCCGTTGCCCTTGTGCTGTTGTTACCGGCGATCACGGCCTGCTCCGGAATGCCGGGCACCACGCCCGACGGCCCGGCCCCCCTGTTTCATACCAACATCAACGAAGAGGGGAGCAAGCGCTTCACCTTCGAAGCCGCTCCCCTCGACGTCCTGCCGAGTCGGTTGCAGGAGGATGACAGCCAGCTGAGCCGCAACAGCAAGAGCCTGCTGGAGCGCCGCGAGGCCCTGCAGGATGAGCAACTGACCGAGACGCTGGCGGCGCGCAACTATTGCCGCACCGGCTACATAGTCCTCAGCCAGACCTCCTGGAAGATCCGGGGGGAGTGCAACGAGACCGCCACCCAGGCCGATCGCGACGCCTTCCCCAACAAGGCCTCCTGGCAGGAGTGATCCCGATTGGGGGACAGGTAACAAAACGGGCAGCCCAGGCTGCCCGTTTTTCATCTCATGACCCCGCACCTCAGACGGGTGCGTCCGTCTCGCTGGTCAACTCGGCGCCGTTGTCGACGCGCTTGTGCCCTTCCACCAGATGGACGAAGTCCACCAGCTCGTCACCGGAAACCCGGAACGCCTGGCCGAAGCCCTTGACGAACAGACCCTGCTCGGGCTTGAGACGAAACAGCACGAAGTCCTTGAGGTTGGAGAGCCCTTTGACGATGTCGCCGAAACGCCCCTCCAGCGCCGCTATCGCCTTGCCCCAGCGCTCGTCATCCCGCGCCACTACCTCGGCCACGGCGTCAAAGGTGAGTCGCTTGCGGGCGAACAGTTCGCGGGCGCCGGTCTCGTCCTCGATCAGCATCAGGGAGACCTTGGGCACCTGTTGCAGGTTGCGGGCATGGCGGGCTATCTCGGAGATCAGCACATAGTAGCCATCTTCCTGCAGCACGAAGGGGGCGTAGCTGGCATTGGGGTTGCCTTCGCCATCCACGGTCGCGAGCTGCAGGGTACGGCAACCGTCACGAAATTCGCGGATCTCCGGTTGCAGACGGTTCTGCAGACGCTCCTGACGTTCACTCATGCTTTCACTTCCTCTTGATACTGGTGGCGCAGGGCCTTGAAACGCTCCACCTGGTCAGGCAGCAGCTGACGCTGCTCGTCACGGCCCAGGTAGATCTTGAAAATGCAGCGACCGCTGTGGCCGAAGAACTGGAAGGAGTGCCCCTCCTTGCCCATGAACAGCTTGCTGACCAGGGCAATGCCGACCACGTTGTCGAGCTTGAGGTGGCCGTGCATCTCGCCGTCCCGACCCATCAGGTTGTAGTAGCCACGGGCCGTCTTGCCCTTGGGGAAGGGGGCCTTCACCTCGAAGATGGAGCCGTCAGACTCCACAATGGTGGTCACCTGACCCCAACTGGCCAGATCCGCCAGCAGGGCTTCGGCCTGATCGCTCGGCACCAGCGTCATCAGCTCGGCGGGCAGGTGGCGCACCACCTCCCACTCGCTGACGGCCAGCTCGGTGGCGATGCTGGAAGGATGGGCGCTGGGATCTTGTTCCAGCAGCGCATGAATGCGTTGTGCAATGCTCATCGGTTCTCCCTGGATGATCTGGCGATGGTACTCGGTCTCGCGGCGGATACTGTAATAAAGCGGCCCCCTTAACGCAATTGATAATCGCTTTCATTATCAGTGCATTTTTTTCACGAGCTTGATATTCTCGGCGGCAATCCCACTCTCATACACCCTTCGGAGGTTCGCATGGGCCGTCGTTTTGCCCTCGCACTCAGCCTGCTCGGCTGTTCAGCCCTTTCCCTGCCTGCTGCCGCGCAGGAACGTATCGTCAGCATAGGCCCGGCCACCACAGAGCTCATTATGGCCCTGGGGGGCGAGCAGAGCCTGGTCGCCACCGACGTCAGCAGCCCTGAACCCAAGGGGCTGCCGAGAGTCGGCTACTACCGCGCCCTGGCTGCCGAAGGGATACTGAGCCTGGCCCCGACCCGACTGGTCGGCAGCGACGAGATGGGGCCGCCACCGGCCCTGGAACAGCTGCGCCGGGCCGGCGTCGAGGTGACAGTGCTGCCGACGGCACCCACCCTGGCCAACCTCAACGAGCGGATCGACGCCCTGGCCGGCTTGCTGGGCAATCAGGCCGCCAGCACCAGGCTGAAGGCCGAGATCGCCGTCCAGAGCGACAAACTGGCGGCCCAGGCGAAACAGAACAAGCCCCTCAGGGTCGCCTTCCTGCTGCTGCACAAGGGCCAACCCACCAGCATAGCCGGCGGCAATACCACCGCCAGCGCCCTGGTGACCCTGGCCGGCGGCGTCAACCCGGTCGCCCGCTTGCACGACTACAAGCCAGTCTCCACCGAATCCCTGATCGAACTGCAACCGGATCTGGTGCTGGTGAGCGGTCGTGACTGGCAGCAATACCAGAGCGTCGACAGCGTGTTGGCACAGGTGCCGGCCCTGGCCGCCACACCGGCAGGCAAGAACAGGGCTATCCACGCCATCGACGGTCACGCCCTGCAAGGGGGGCTCAGCCTGAGATCCTTGCAGCAGGCCAATCAGATAGCCCAGTGGATCAAGCAGGGTTCATGATGCGTCTGCCGCTGCCCTGGCTGCTCGCACTCACCGGCTGCACGCTCGCCCTGCTGCTGGTCGGCTCCCTTGCCACCGGCCCCATGTCGCTATCCTTCGCCGAGAGTCTGCAGGCCCTGTTCGCCGGCAAAGAGAGCGGGATAGAGGCACACAAGCTGTTGATAGTGCAGGAGATCCGCCTGCCACGCACCCTGCTGTGCATCGCCGTGGGGGGCATTCTCGGCCTCTGCGGCGCCGTGATGCAGGGGCTATTTCGCAACCCCCTGGCCGACCCCGGCATCATAGGGGTCTCCGGTGGTGCGGCGCTCGGGGCCGCCCTGGCCATCGTGCTGCTGGCCCCCCTCGGCCAGCAGTTGCAGAGCCTGCTCGGCCTCGGTCTGCTGCCCCTGCTCGCCTTCCTCGGCGGGGCGCTCACCACCACCCTTGTCTATTTGCTGGGCACCCGTGAGGGGGGCACCTCGGTCACCGTTATGCTGCTGGCGGGCGTTGCCATCACGGCGCTGTCAGGGGCCGTGATCGGGCTCCTCACCTACCTCGCTGACGATCAGATGCTGCGCAACCTGAGCCTGTGGCAGATGGGCTCCCTGGCCGCCGGCAAGCCGGTGGACGTGGGGCTGGCGCTGCTGACCCTGGTCGCCCTGCTGTGGCTTTTCATGCGCGATGCCAACCCCCTCAACGCCCTGCTGCTGGGCGAAGGTGAGGCCCGTCATCTGGGGGTCAATGTGCAATGCCTCAAGCGGCGTCTCATCCTGCTCACTGCCGCCGGGGTCGGCGTGGCGGTGGCGGTGGCCGGCATGATCGGCTTCGTCGGCCTGGTGGTGCCCCACCTGGTGAGGCTGCTGGCCGGACCCAATCATGTCAGGCTGCTGCCGCTCAGTGCCCTGCTCGGCGCAGCCCTGCTGCTTGGGGCCGACATGCTGGCCCGCACCCTGCTGGCACCGGCCGAGATGCCGGTGGGCATCATCACCGCCCTGTTGGGTGCCCCCTTCTTCATCTGGCTCTTGGTCAAGAGTCGCCGGACGCTGTAACAGGAGAACGCCACCTTGCCCGGATCCTTCCTGCTCGCTTGCCGCGGGCTCAACCTCACCCGGGGCAATCGCCTCATCCTGGACAACCTGGATCTCGATCTGCATGGGGGCAGCCTGACCGCTCTGCTCGGCCCGAACGGAGCGGGCAAGAGCTCGCTGATCAAGTGCCTGACCGGCGAACTGGCCTATGACGGCAGCATCTCCCTGTTCGGTCGCAAGCGGCAAGAGTGGGCCGGCGATGTCCTGGCCCACAGAGTCGGGGTGTTGCCCCAGAGCTCGTCCCTGAGTTTCCCTTTCCTGTGCGAGGAAGTGGTGGCCATGGGGCGGCTGCCCCACAGCGAACCCGTCAGCCGCCGCAACCAGATAGTGCGGGCCGCCATGACCCACGCCGGGGTCGAGCACCTGGCTGGCCGCCTCTACCCCGGCCTCTCCGGTGGGGAGCGCCAGCGGGTGCAGTTCGCCCGGGTGCTGGCCCAGATCTGGCAGGAGCCGTCACCGGAACGGCTACCCGATCCCGAGCAACCGCGACTGCTGCTGCTCGACGAGCCCACCTCGGCACTCGATCTCAAGTACCAGCATCAGTTGCTCACCATGGCCCGCGCCCTGGCCGCCCGCAATACCGCCGTACTGGTGGTGCTGCACGACCTCAACCTGGCGGCGCGCTACGCCGACCGGCTGGTGATGCTGGAGCAGGGCAGGTTGATGGCGGACGGATCCCCGGCAGAGGTGCTCACCCCGGCGCTCATCGCCCGCCTCTACGATTACCCCGCCCAGGTGATCCACCACCCCGAGACGGGGCAGCCCATGGTCGTGTAATAACGAGCGCATCGCCCTCCCTTTCCACGATTACCCCGCCCAGGTGATCCATCACCCCGAGACGGGGCAGCCTATGGTCGTGTGATAACGAGCGCATCGCCCTCCCTTTCCACACGATTACCCCGCCCAGGTGATCCATCACCCCGAGACGGGGCAACCCATGGTCGTGTGATAACGAGCACATCGCCCTCCCTTTCCGCGACTATCCCGTCCGGCTCCACCCACCACCCCGAGACGGGACAACCCATGGTGGTGTGAATCAAGCCAGGATCTCGAATAGCAAAAGAGCGCCATCAGGCGCTCTTTTGTATGCAACGTGAAGGGTGACTCAGGCGATCTGGTAGCGGCCCGGTTTGTGATTGAGTGTCAACACCAGGTTACAGATGATGGCCGCGACCACTGAGAGCGCCAGCAGCCAGGGGGAGACCACGAAGAAGGAGGCGATGACGATGGCGCAATCAAGCCCCATTTGCAGCTTGCCGGCACGGACGCCGAACTTGTCCTGAATAAACAGCGCCAGAATATTGAAGCCGCCCAGGCTCGCCTTGTGGCGGAACATGATGAGCAGCCCCATGCCGATCAGGGTACCGCCGATCAGGGCCGCATAGACGGGCTCTATCTTGCCTATCTGCAGCACGGCGTTGAGGTGATCCGTCATGAAGGAGACGGTGGCCACGGCGGCGAAGGTGTTGAGGGTGAAGCGCGACCCCATCCTGAGCCAGGCCAGGGCGTAGAACGGCAGGTTCATGGTGAAGAACAGCAGGCCGAAGCTCAGGCCTGTGACCTGCTGCAACAGCAGCGCCAATCCGGCGGTGCCGCCGGTGAGCAGACCGACCTGATGAAACAGGAAGATGCCGAGGGAAACGAAGCCTGCCGCGGTCAGCAGGGCGAGCACATCCTCATAGAGCGGATGGGCCAAACGGGGGGTGTTGTCCATAACCTTATGTCCAGTAGCGAAGTGAAAAGAGTGTCTGAGGCCCGATGACGGGCGCGAGCCCCGTGAGTCGGGACTTCGTTATGGTCACAGTGTCCATTTTGAGTGACCCGGATCACAAGTACGGGACCGAATGCGCCGAAATGGTGCGCGTCAGCGCCGCGTTACAACCCTTGCACCAAAATATGTCATGCCCTCTCCCCTCCCAGCCTGAAGATAACCTGAAAAACCCAGGGTATCTCGCTGTCAGCGAGTCAGAATCGTTCTAAAATGACCCCCTTGCCACTGGCTGCAGAGCGACAGCAGATGAGAGTCAGCGTATTCGGAATAGGTTATGTGGGACTGGTTCAGGCCGCCGTACTGGCCGAGATGGGCCACAGGGTGACCTGTGTGGATGTGGACGCAGCCAAAGTCGAGCGCCTGAGAGAGGGTATCATCCCCATCTTCGAGCCCTGCCTCGCCCCCCTGGTACAGACCAACCACCAGGCAGGCCGTCTGCTGTTCACCACGGATGTGGCCGAGGGGGTGGGTTTTGCCGAACTCATCTTCATCGCGGTCGGCACCCCGCCGGATGAAGATGGCTCGGCCGATCTCAAGCACGTGCTGGCGGTGGCCGGCACCATAGGCCGGCTGATGCAGGGCGGCAAGGTGGTGATCAACAAGAGCACAGTGCCGGTCGGCACCGCCAACCGGGTGCACCAGCATATCGCCGCCATCCTTGCAGAGCGCGGAGTCGACCTCCCCCTCGAGGTGGTCTCCAACCCGGAATTTCTCAAGGAGGGGGCCGCAGTGGCCGACTGCCTGCGGCCGGATCGCATCATCATCGGCACCGGCTCGGCACACGCCATGTCTCTGCTTGAGGAGCTCTATGCCCCCTTCAACCGCAATCGGGATCGCATCATCCAGATGGACGCCCGCAGCGCCGAGCTGACCAAGTATGCCGCCAACGCCATGCTGGCCACCAAGATCTCCTTCATGAACGAGATGGCCACCCTGGCGGAGAAGCTCGGCGCCGACATCGAAGAAGTACGCAAGGGCATAGGCGCCGACCCGCGCATCGGCCACCACTTCATCTATCCCGGCTGCGGCTATGGCGGCTCCTGCTTCCCCAAGGACGTCAAGGCGCTGATCCACACTGCCAGCGAGGCAGGCTGCGATGCCCCCCTGCTGCATGCGGTGGAACGGGTCAACGACGGCCAGAAGCACAAGCTCATGGCCCGCCTGCAGCAGCACTTCGGCAGCGATCTGACGGGACGGACCTTCGCCCTCTGGGGCCTGGCCTTCAAGCCCAACACCGACGACATGCGCGAGGCACCGAGCCGGGTGCTGATGGAGGCGATCTGGGCCGCTGGCGGCAAGGTGCAGGCGTTCGATCCCGAGGCAATGACCGAGGCCCAGCGTCTCTATGGCCTGCGGGACGATCTGACTCTGTGCGGTACTCAGGAAGCGGCCCTCAAGGGAGCCGACGCCCTGCTCATCTGCACCGAATGGCAGCAGTTCCGCGCCCCGGACTTCGAGCTGATACAGCGTACCTTGAAACAGGCCGTCATCATCGACGGTCGCAACCTCTATGATCCGGCCCGCCTGCACCAGCGCGGCTTTACCTACTACGCCATCGGCCGGGGCGACAGTCTGGCCACCGGACTGCACAAGGAGCAACGGCAATGAAATATCTGGTCACCGGTGCCGCCGGATTCATCGGCTTCCATGTGGCGCAGAGGCTCTGCCACGACGGTCATCAGGTGGTCGGCATCGACAATCTCAACGACTACTACGAGGTGAGCCTGAAGGAGGCACGCCTCGCACGGCTCAGCCCCCTGCCCGGCTTTCGCTTCGAGCGCTTGGATCTCGCCGATCGGGTCGCCATGGCCGAGCTGTTCGCGCGCGAGCGGTTCGAGCGGGTGATCCACCTGGGTGCTCAGGCCGGGGTGCGCTATTCCCTCGACAACCCCTTCGCCTACGCCGACAGCAACCTCACCGGCACTCTCACTGTGTTGGAGGGATGCCACCATCACGGGGTCAAGCATCTGGTCTACGCCTCCTCGAGCTCGGTGTACGGCCTGAACGAGCAGATGCCGTTCAAGACCTCGGACGGGGTGGATCACCCTGTCTCCCTCTACGCGGCGAGCAAGAAGGCTAACGAGCTGATGGCCCACTCCTACTCCCACCTCTACGGCCTGCCCACCACGGGTCTGCGCTTCTTCACCGTCTACGGCCCCTGGGGTCGGCCCGACATGGCGCTGTTCAAGTTCGTGCGCGCCATCCTCAAGGGGGAGCCCATCGATATCTACAATCAGGGCCAGCTCAGTCGGGACTTCACCCATATCGACGACATAGTGGAGGGCATAGTGCGCATCGCGGACCGGCCGCCGGTCGGCGACCCGAACTGGCAGGGGCAGACCGATACCAGCCCGGCCCCCTACCGCCTCTTCAACATCGGCAACGGCAGCCCGGTGCGGCTGCTGGACTTCGTGGAGGCCATCGAGACTGCGCTCGGCAAGCCGGCGATCCGCAACCTGCTGCCCATGCAGCCCGGCGACGTGCTCGCCACCTGGGCCGACACCGAGGCGCTGTTCGAGGCGACCGGTTATAAACCCAAGATGGCGCTGCAAGAAGGGGTAGAGAGCTTCGTCGCTTGGTACAAGGCGTATTACCAAGTCTGACCGCGCCGAGAGATCTGACGATGAAGAGGGGCTGCCAATGGCAGCCCCTCTGTTTATCCGACTTATCCGTCTGCTGTCCGGGCTCAGGGCCCGGGGGTATAGCTGAAGGGCTCTATCTGTGGACTGAGACCGCGGCACTCCGGCTTGAGGGCATCCGCGCCAGCCAGCAGCCAGTCGGTGCGATGACGGTTGCCGAGGTTCGTCATCCGCACCGCATCGAAACACACCGTCATGATGTCGGCCGAGCCCAGCACATGGCGCCTGGGCCCGGCCGCCACCCAGGCCGCCGCCTCCCGGGCCTGCTCCCCGTCCCCCAGCAGGTAAGGATAATGGCGCACGGGTTGTAGAGCGAACAGCAGGTGCTGCTCCTTGAAGCCGGCCAGCAACAGCTCGTCGCCCACAGGCACCTGCTGCGCCGCCAGCGCCATCACCCCCTCCGGGGTGCGCATGTCGTTGAGCTTCACGCAGATCCAGCTGGAGTAGATCAGCCAGCCCACCGCCAGCGAGCAGAAGATGGCTGTGAGCGGTGCCCGGCGCAGCAAGGCGTTGAGCAGCAGCAACGCCGCCCCCATCGCCAGCAGGGGCAGCCAGGGCGCCGGGCCCAGATCCCCCAGCTTGCTCGCCAGCTTGGCGCTGAATGCCAGCGCCCCCGCCCCGCCCAAACAGATGATCCCCAGCAGCCAGCCGAGCCCGCCCAGCAGGCGCGCGGGCCAGACCCGCGCCAGCAGCTCGGCGACGAAGGGAGCCGTCAGCAGGGCCAGCGCCGGCGTGCCCGGCGTGACATAGACGCCGCGCTTGCCCGGCGACACCGAGAAGAAGACGATCACCAGCACCAGGTAGCCGAGCAGCAGGATGATGCGCTTGTCCTGCCCCAGGATGGCCTTGCGCCACGCCACCACCAGCCAGGGCAGCAGCAGGGAGACCGGCAGCCAGAACGGCGGGATCACCGAGGTGAGGTAGTACCAGAACGGTTTGACGTGATGCCAGGCGTTGGCATAGCGGGTCACCGTCTGGCGCAGCAGTATGTTGTCCCGGTAGGCCTGCAGCACGGGATCGCCGCTCTGGGCCACGGCGAGCAACATGGGCACCAGCCACAGGCCGATGGCCAGCAGCATGAACAGCAGCCCCGCCAGCCCCTTGAGCCAGTCGCTCCTGGAGGCGGCACGGATCTTCTCGCGGTGGGTCCAGATCGCAGGGATCAGGATTAGCAAGGCCAGCAGCCCCACCCCCTTGGTGATGATGCCAAGCCCGGCGGCGAACCAGCCGAGCCAGTACCAGCGCCAGCCGCCACCGCAGAGCAGGAAGCGGACGAAGCCGTAGACGCCGAGGGTGATGAAGAAGGTGACCAGCGCATCGATCTGCGCCGTCTTGGCCTGCAGGGTGAACTGGAGGGTAAACAGCAGCAACAGCCCTGCCAGGAAGCCCACCGAGGGGTTCCACAGGCGGCGGCCCATGTCCCACACCAGCGTGATGGTCAGCAGACCCGCCAGCAGGGAGGGCAGCAGAAACGCCACCTTGATGGAACCGGTCAGCAGATACCCCAGTGCTATCCCCCACATAAACATGGGGGGTTTGTCCGGGTAGATCTCGCCACCGCGCATGGGGAAGAGCCATTGCCCGCTCTCCACCATCTCCTTGGCGATCAGGGCGAAGCGCGGCTCGTCGGCGGGCCAGGGATCCCGCAGCCCGAGGCCGGCCCCCAGCACCACCAACGCGATCAGCAGCAGCCAGCCGAGAGATCTTTGATTGAGCAGGAAACGGTCATTTACCATGACGAGCCTCATAGTCGTTGACGACCTTGTCCCGCTTCCAGCCTCTGTGCTGGATATCCAGATAGAGGCTGTAGAGCGCGGTAAAGGTGGGGAAGAGGTTCTGCAACACGCCGACCGAGTCCTGTTTGGGCGAGAAGACGAAGTAGCTCAGGGTCATCAGGCTGCCGAGCACGCTCATGTACCAGAACAGGCGCGGGATCACCGGCTTGCCGGCGCGCTTGGAGGCGACGAACTGCACCAGCCAGCGGCCGCCGAACATCAGCGCCCCTGTGTAGCCGATGATCTTCCAGCCCGTCACATGCAGGCCAGTCCAGTCGAACCAGGTCAGCTCCATGGAGAGCAGGGCATCGATCATCGCCATCCTCCCAGGTGCAACCCGCCGACATGCAGGGCAAGCTCATCCCGGTCCAGCCAGATCGACGGCATCGAAAGCAGGGCATCGATCACTCCAATGTCTCCCTGATCTCGACCACCTTGGAGCGGCGCTGCAACCACCAGACGCCGACCACGTCCACCAACCCGACCCAGAGCCGGTTCCAGACGCCATATTTGGAGACACCCGCCTGCCTGGGTCTGTGGTTGACCGGCCAGGGGGACATGCGGCCACCCTGGGCCTGGATCAGGGCCGGGATGTAGCGGTGCATATGGTTGAAGCCGGGCAGGCGCAGATACCAGTCACGGCGCACCACCTTGAGGCCGCAGCCGGTATCCGGGATGCCATCCCGCAGCAGCAGATCGCGAAAACCGTTCGCGAGTTTGGACGAGAGGCGCTTCACCCAGTCATCGCGCCGATTGACGCGATGGCCGATGAGCCCGACCTGGTGCTTGTCCGAGGCGAAGCGACGCCTGGCCTCCTCCAGCATGGCGGGAATGTCGGCCGGATCGTTCTGACCATCGCCATCCAGCACCACCAGCCAGTCACCGCGGCCGTGGCGCACGCCACTCAGTACCGCCATGCTCTGGCCGACGGCCCTCGCATGACGCACCACCTGCAGCGCGGGGAATTGCGCCTTCAGACCGCAGAGCAGGGCGTAGCTGTCATCCTCGCTGCCATCGTCCACATAGATCAGCTCGTAGCTGTATTTCCCCGCCAACGCGGCATCGATCTCGCCGATGAGGGGGGCCAGATTGTCCCGCTCATCCTTGGCGGGCACCACGACAGAGACCTCGATTGAATCAACCATATGCGCTTCCCAATCATGACGAAGGATGCAATCGGTTCGACTGCGCCCCCCATTTCTATTTTATCGACAAGCTGACTAACATCATGCAAATACAAGGCGTTAGGCAGCAAGATCGGCAGTCTATTGCCACAAAAATAATAAATCTATCAATTTGAATTGTGCCATGGAGAAGAGGATCGCGAAGTGCAGCCACCTGGCGTTCGTCGCCAGAGTCTTTTCCTTCTCTGCCAAAAGTTCCATACCGTTTTCATCTCTGATGGCCGAACACATAACCAGATGTTCCATCTCCTGGCTGGCAACCCCCCCATATCGCACCTATATCTTGCGGATACGAAAGACGAGGTATCCATCATGCAGAGACTCTGCACCTGGAGCTGGGGACTCCTGCTACTGCTTGTCACACCATCCTCCCATGCCGATGCCTTTCGCCAGGCCCCGAAGGCGATGAGCGCCCTGCGTCAGGGCGCCGCCATGGAACAAGGCAACCCGAGGCAGGCCATCGCCCACTACTGCACCGCAGCCAACCTTGGTAACCCGGAGGCCTATTATCGCATCGGCCGCCTGCTGGCTCGCGGGCCTCAGGGGATCCGCAGCGCCCGCCACGCCAACGCCTACCTCGCCATGGCCATGCGCCTCGGCAATCAGCAAGCGGCTCGCTACTACAACGAGCGGGTAGGCAATGCCCCCCTTGGCACTTGCGGTATCGGCGGGGGTGGAGGAGGCACCCCCTGGGTGCGCCCCAGCACGCCCTTCGATCAGGATAGCTATCTGGCCCGGCAATCCCGTACCAAGCAGAAGCTGGCCGTCATGATCCGCCAGGCTGCCCACCGTCACAAGGTCGACCCCCAGCTGGCGCTCGCCATCGCCATCGCCGAGTCGAATCTCAACAGCACCGCCGTCTCCCCCAAGCAGGCGCAAGGGGTCATGCAGCTGATTCCCGAAACCCAGGTACGCTTCGGCGTGACCCGCCCCTTCGATGCACAGCAGAACATCCGCGGTGCCATGATCTACCTGAAGTGGCTGGAGAAACAGTTTGGCACTGACTGGGTCAGGATCAGTGCCGCCTACAACGCCGGTGAGCAGGCCGTGATCCGTTATGGCGGCGTACCGCCCTACCAGGAGACCCAGGAGTATGTACAACGGGTGCTCTACTACTCGGGGCAGGACCCGACCAAGGCGATCAAACGGCCACGCTGACGGCTGGCATAAGCAGAACCCATGGCGCCTCACGGTAACGTGATGAATCCTATCGAGCCAGGCTTAAGGAAGTCTTAAGCCCGCACACCGCGGAATCTGGCCAACCGTTTGTCCTGTGGCGCTCCCTCTTATCTCCCCTCTTCTTTCCCCTCTGCCGAAAGGACTCTCCGCACAACATGCCCCCGGTTGTCTACTTTGCCGCCCCCTTCCCATTGGTTTACAATCGACGGGTTTTTTGGAACCGGGTCGGCCCCTGCCGACCAGGCCCCACCACGACGTCAGTTTGTTAATGTAAAAACATTAAACTACTGAAAAGGAAGAGAATTAGCCAATGGCTCAATTTATTTACACGATGAACCATTGAGGCAAGCTGAAAGCCAGCTAGAGCTAACAAGAGCCGCATAAAGCTGGCAAATTCAGAACCTTACAATCAATATCCGACAGCTAACCTCGGCTTTCCATAGCTCTTTTCGTGGCCCCATTTTGGCCCCAAACCCATCAGTTCTGTATTTTTTGGCCCCAGGATGGCCCCAATTTTGGGAGCCTTTTTGCTGGCGATAGTGGCTCCAATCACCAATAGATAAAGCGCTGTCAGATCTGACAGTTGCCAAGATGGAAAGGGGGGCAATGAGAGAATGGCTCGTTGATTTACCTGAAGCAGTAATGGCCACATTGCGTGGCCATTGTCATATCAGCGGGTGAGGTCTTCTATCTGGGTCACCTTGCCATTGATGATGGTCACGGCCTGAGGAATGTCGCTTTCGCGGGCCTGATATGTCCAGCGCTCCCCGATCTTTGGGGCATCCAGAAGACGCTCGTCAATGATGTCCTCCTTCATCTGCGGTTGACCGCACTTCTTCTGCACGTTGAAAGATGAGTCTCCTTCGCTGATCAATGCGCTCTTACATCGCATGGCTCCGGCCTGGGATGTCAGGGGTACAAGAGCGATCAAACACAGTAGCATCCATTTGTTCATAGCTGATCCTTGTCAGAGGTTTAGTGGTCGATTACAGGCACTTATTGTAGTTCGACCTCACCGATATGGACTCAAACTTCTATCTCATAGGTTGGCAGATCCGGAGCTTCACCCTCCAGCTCTCCCCCACGGTAGAACGCCTTCTGGCCGATGGCCACCCCTCCCCCTCGCACGATCACCACGCCCCCGCCCGGTGTTTCCAGCGTGGTACTGGTGTCCGTCGTTGCGCTGACGGTACCGACCAGCAGCGGGTCAGCACCGGGGATCAGCTCCTGGAACTGCTTGAACAGGTTCATACAAATCGCTCCACACTCAGTTGCTGGCGTACCGTCATGGCCCGGCCCTGCAATTCAACCGCGACCCTGACGCCTCTGTTAAAGCCCTTCCAGCCATCCACCGCGAGCAATGCCCCGGGCAGGATGAGACCCGTATCGGCAGACAACGGCAGCTGTATGGTCTGGGTGCGCCTCGGTATGGTCTTGGCCAACCCCACCACCCCCTGGGCGCGTGCTGCCACCACATCGCACACTAGCGGGTGGGTGATGGCCGGTGCTTGTCGCTCCCCTGCTGTGCCTTGGCGCAGCACCCGGGCACTGATGCCCTGATGACCACCGCTGACATAGATGCCGTTCGCCGCCTGCCCCGGCTGGAAGTCGCTGCCCAGCGTCGTGATGATGGCGCGGGGGATGGCCACGTCGGCCAGCGCCCCGTCGAGCTGCCAGGGCACGGTCGGATAGCGAGGCTTGATGACCAGGTGCCGATCGCGCTGGTGCGGCAGCACGAACCCACCCGCCGCCTCGGCCAGGTACTTGATCGCCTCGATGGGAGTCTGATTGTCCAGGCTGAAGAAACCGCCAGGTACCAGCCAATCCGGCGCCTGCCAGTCCAGGGTCCAGCCGAACGGCAGCAGGGCCTCCGCCAACTGAGCCATGGTGGCCGCAGCGCTCTCGCTCACCGATTGCGCCAATACATGGGTCGGCGACAGGTAGGCGGTGCGAGAGCGCCCGGTGAGGGTGGCCGACTCGCGGGCAAAGCTCTGGCTCGACTGCCAGCCATCACACACGCAGTCCCACTGCTGGCCGTTGACATGGATGCTTACCTCCTCCTCGTCCGTCATTTCGGCCGCCGCGATGCGCGGGATCTGGGCCGTGAACTGCCAGGCCCAGGAGTCGGTATCGAGTTCGATGCTCAGCGAGGTGGCGGGAATGTCGAGCCCGTCCCTGACTCGTACTATCTGTGCTGCGTTGCTCACCAGGTAAACCCTCCGAGTTGGAATAACGATGTGGGCCTGCCCAAACCAGACAAACTCCAGGGAGGCGTCACCCCGGGGGCGGCCGAACGCCAGCGCCTTGGTGCGCTTGTCCGGCCGCTCCGGCTTGATGGGCGGCTTGGGGGGCGGGCTGGTCCCCCAAGGGGGCTGCATCGCCTCCTCCCAGCGCGACAGCCAGCCCTTGTGCAGCTGCAGGCCAAGCTGCCAGCGCTGATCCCCCAGGGTGACGCCGAGCGGGGTGGCCTCCTGCCAGCGGTCGGCTTGCCACACCTTGTCCTGACGCGGGGGGTTGCGAAACCCGCTCACCTGCCAGCGCCCCACCGGCGCCCCCTCTACCCAGAGCGAGCGGGTCACGGCATGGCCGGGTGGCAAGCTGTCGAAGCCATGGCCGTTGCTTGCGCCGAGGGCCTGCCCCTCGTCGAACGGCACCAGCACCGCGCCATCCTCCCGGGGCAGCTGCTCGGTCAGGCCGGTCCACTCGGCCTGCAGGGGGCTGGCCTCCTGCCAGGTGCTGGGGCGGGTCGCCGGGACCAGCTCAGGCCGCTGCCAGTCGCTTTGCACTGCCCGGGTCACCAGAGCTGCCCGCTCGAAATGATCGGTGCTGGTGTGGCTCGGCCCCCGGAACACGTTGATGTCGTGGCCGGCCTCGATGGCAGGCAGCAGGGGGCGGGCCGTGCTGGCCAGGGTCGCCTCGATCACCACGGCGGCGCCTATCTCGACCGCCGGCAGCGGCGCCGTGGCAAGCAGGTCGGCGGGGTAAACCGGCGTCATAACCAGGGTGGCCTGGGGCGCTGGCACGGTCCCCTGCAGTACGCTGGGCAACACCAGCCCAGGCGAACAGGCCAGGCTGGGCGGCAGGCTGGTGCCCTGCAACACGGCCTCATAGCGCACCACCAGGAGCGGATTCAGCTCCAGGGCGGCGGTGGCCTTGCGGGCCTTGCGCAGTTCAAGCCGGGCGTCTGTTCTGGCCATGCTGACCTCGGGGCTCAGGAGGAGCGGTTAGGGTTCTGTGATAATGGCGCTGTTGATGCGCACCATGGCGCCGGTGAACAGCTCGGTGGCGGGGATCTCGATGTCGGCACCGAGGCCGGGCGGCCCCACCTCCAGATCCGCCACAAAGTCGCCGTCCCGGTTGGCGATGCGCCCCCAGGCATGGATACCGCTGGCAGTTGCCATCTGCTCGGCCAGGGGCTTGAGGGTCAGCACCCCGCCCGTCACGCTCTGGGTGCAGGGGTGGGGGAACTGCAGCGCCACCAACAGCACCTGGGTGGTGATGGCCGCCCCGGGGGCGGGTCTGGGGCCGGTGTAGATCTTGAGGGTCGCGACACCCGCGCTGCCCTCGTCGATGGCGGCTGCCAGCAGCTGGGCGCGGCTGGTGCGTAGGGCATCAGAGAAAACGAGCATATCAACCTCCGCAGATAGTGCTGCAGGTAGTGCGTCCCGGTCAGACCAGGCCGACCCCCTCACCGGGGGCGTAAGGGGTGGGGAGCTGGTAGTCGGCCGCCACGGCGTTGTAATCGGCGGGCCCGAAGGCGGGATCGTCCTGGGCGACCAGCATGTAACGGCGGTTGAGCCAGAGCAGATCGAACCGGTATTTGCCGTCACCGGCCCGGCTGTAGGTCTCCCCGATGAGGTTGCCCGCTTGGTCAAAGCAGAGCACCCGCCGCCGGACCCCCTCCCCGTCGATGGTGACCGTGCTCTCGATATAGCCCTGCAACGCGTTTTGGTTGCCATCCCTGACCCAGGCCAGATCCTGGCCTTTGCAGAGCGGGTCTGCCGTCACTGCAGCCGCCAACATGGGGCCAGCGAACAGCGGCGGTCTGCCGCGCCAAGCCACATCCTGCGGCTGGAACTGGCTGCGGGGCTCTTGGTTGGCAGCCACTGCCGTCATGCTGACCGGCATGAACATGGGTGGGGAAATTTTAAACGATGCTCTTGCATCAATTTCTGATTTGGTTAATGGCCGGTTATATGTTGCCACATCGGCCACACAAGATACTCCTGATGTATTTTGTGTGTGATACCTCATTCCTAATACTAGATATGAGTTAGCCACTGGTATGAGTAGGTTGCCAGGTAAAAAAAGTTGAGTTTTAACACCATCAATATAAACAACCGTTTCATTGGTGCCTTGCTCATACTGTATGACCAAGTGCATACCATCACGCAATAGCTCACTTAGAGGAAAAGGCATGTCGGCACTAATAAAACTACCCTGACCATTTTCACAATGTAATCTCAACAACCCTGGGATGGTGTGATTTGAATATACAAACAACCTTCCTAGCGAGCCGCCTATAGTGGCATTAAAGCAAAATGGGCATATATCAAAAAGGGTTTCGCTATATTCACTTGGCCCGGCAAAATACAGCTCCATCGAAACCATTCCTGGCAGCGATGCCATCAGGACTCTGCCATGAATGGACGTATTGACAGCATTGACTCCTGGGTTCGCTGACTGAAAGGTTGGCATCATGTCATTTGACAATATTTTCCCTTGATTAAATCCACCAACAATAGATAGATGTTTACCATTACCACTGTGGTCAACCCCGTCATTCCATAGTGGCCAATACGCCAACAGGCCAGCCGTGTTTTTAATGGTTTGATATAACGTTGCCATCGCTTACCTCCATGGGCCGGTAAGGTCAAAGCCCATCAGGCAAGTCTGCCCAGCGGTATTGTTATCTTCCTGAAACCCCACCCTGACAAACCGCAACAACTTGCCAGGCATGGCAGGCAGGTCTTTGAAGTTCTTCCTGTCCCATGTCCCTATGCTGGCAAACGGGCACACCAAACCGGGCAAATAGCCACGCAGGTGGTTGCCACTCTCGATCACCATGGTGGGATCCTGGGTTACATAAAAGCCATTGTCCGGGCCGTTGGGGATGTTCAAGCCGCTGCCGAATCGACCAAACAGCCCTTTCAAAAACCAGTTGGTGGCACCGAATAGCTGGTGATAAGGCCGGGCAATTACCCGGTGGGTGGCGTTGTCAAAATTGGGGTACAGGTTGCCCCACGCTGAATAGCCACTTGATCCCTGTTGCCAGTTACGCCCCAGCTCATTGGCATTGGTGGTCGGATAGTGGTTAATCACGGCATGATAGCGGTCTCCTGGCCGAACCGAGCGGATATAGCCAAAGCTATACATAAACTGGTAGTTCCCTGCCGCATAAGCAGGCATGAAGTAAAACAGCTGGCTATCGCCCACCAGATCCCAGCGCCGGTTGGAAAAGCGCCCGGTACAAGGCCAGCGCCACTCCCCAATAGTGGTGTAACTGTTGATATCCACCACATCCTCAACCATCGCCACCTTGGCCAGATAGTTGAAATAGGTTGCCCCCATCCACCCCGTAAACGCCGAATTGTCAATGCGCAAGCTGACATTGCCCGATTCGCTGACGTTGGTGGGGCGTACAATAAACACCTTACCGTCACCACTCTCATGGGTGATCGTCCAGCCAAGCGGCGCCACCTTCATCGTCATTGCCGCGCCGGAACCCGCCGCGCCAGGGTTGCCGCCGTCAATCTCGAACCACACCTGGGTGCTGCTGACCTGCATCACCCGATGCTCGCCGTTATAGGCGGCAGGGGATACCCCATCGACCTGGATAACTGAGTCTTGCTGATAGGCATGGCCGCCGCTAAAGGTGGCCACCGCCCACCCCTTGGCAGCATCAAACGACAGGGCATTAATCGTCAGGGTGCCAAAGCCGGTGACCAGTACCGCCTTGAGCAGCGCAGCCAGGGCGCCGTCTGCGGTATCGCCCAGGCTCGGGGCACCTTGCATTTCGCTTGCAAACCATTTGACTTTGTATTCAGCCATGTTGCCGTTCTCCATTGCGGGGCATTTTGCCCCACAGAAAAATAAAGGGCGGGGCACGGTGCCCCACCCGGTTAGCGGTTGACGTTGCCGCGCAGCTGCAGCTCGAACTTGTCGGTCTCTTGCGCCGCCACCGACTGCAGGATGGTGCGAATCACCCAGAGCGGATAGGCGGCCGCCTGGGTGGTGAAGCGCAGCACGTTGCCGCTCGACCAGCCCGCCCCCCAGCCCCGGTGATCCAGCCTGAAATAGGGCTGGCCGTTGTTGGGGTTGATGGGGGCCAAGTCGGTGTTCACGTCCCCCACCGCTATCTGGCCCACATGCTCCCCGACCAGCACAAAGCTGGTGCTGGAGTTGAAGATGATGGCCCAGCGCTCCTGCAGGGTGGCGCGGTTGGTGACCTGGATCGGGTAGTCGGTGTCGTTGTACTGCGCCGTGGACTGGTCGCCGATGAGGTAATCAGACCAGACATTGGTCCAACTCTTCTGATCGAACAGCCCGGTATAGCGCGCCCACAAGTCGCCGATGATGAGCGCGCTGGACACCAGGGTGTCGGCGGCGTCATAGGCGTGAGACAGCGGTCTGGCCAGGGTGAGCCTGCCCGAGATCTCCACGTCGCTGACCAGGCTCATGTCCTCGATGCGGTGCACCACGTAGAGGGGTTCGACGTAACCGGTCAGGTTCAAGGGGCTGGCCAAGGTGACCACACCGCTGTCCAGGTTGACGCTGTAGAGCGCCTGGGCGAGCTGCTTGCCGTCCTTGTCCTCCACATGGGCATGAGCCAGCCGTTCGCGGCCGGTGTTGAGCTGCTGCCCGGCACTGACCCCCAGGGGGAAGGCTGACTTGCGGGTGCTGTGCACCACCACGATGTTGCCGGTGCGGATGAACGGCACCCGGCCATCGGACGGCAGCCGCACCGGATCCAGCCCTATGATGTCGGCATCGAGCGGCAGATAGCTGAACACCACGCAGTTAAACCGGATGGTGTCGGCCACCACGCTGAGCGGGCGCCAGATCTTGCCATCCTCCCCCACTGCCTCGGCGTCATACCAGGGTTGGGCCTCGTTGCCGGCGGCCGTGACCTTGCGGCCAAAGCGCACCCACACCACCCCGGTCTGGTAGTTCACCCGCCCGTCCATGTCGGTGGTGGTGAAATAGCCGTCGCCGTCCGCCGTCGCCTCGATGCGGCGCCCGCTCGCGGTGTTGGCCGCGAGATAGAGGCTGCCAGGGGCCACCGGGGCGCCCGGGGTGCGGAAGGTCACCGCATCCACCGACTGGGCGCTGAACGAGGTGGCCAGGGACTGCAGCGCCGGCTGGGCAGCCTGTCCCGCTGCCCAGTCGGCCAGCACCGCCAGCCCGTTGCTGTAGTCGATGGTGCCCGCCTGAATGCCGGCGCCGGTCTCCGGGTCCGGGTTGCGGTAGAGCAGCCCTTGGCGGTCCACGTAGGTGCTGCCCCCCAGGGTGAAGCGCATTGAGCCCTCCAGGATCGCCTCGGCAAAGCCGGGGGTCACGTCGATACGCAGCGCCTGGGCGGTCAGGGTCGCGTTTTGCGCCTGGGCCGAGTTGTTGTTGCGGTAGGTCACATCGACCCAGCCCCCCTCGCCATCGGGGAAGGTGTAGGCGGTGTTGTGGTACTGGATCCCGGTCATGGTCCAGCGCTGCACCGCGATCTGGTTGTTGCCCTCCCAGCGGGTGCCCACGGTCACCCAGGCATAGGTCGGCTTGGGCAAGGGCGCGCTGCCGTCCGGCATGAAGTGCAGGGTGCCGGCGCTGTAGTTGATGGCCCCCAGCACGTTACCGCTGGCGTCGATAAGCTGGCCCTGACCGTCATCGCGCAGAGTGATGATGGGGTCGCGGGTCTCGATCACCAGCTGTTGATCGTCCACATCAAACTTGTGATAGAGCGCGTTGAACTTGACGTGCACCGAGCCCGGGGTGAGGTTGGTGGCCCCTCCTCCCGCGCCGTCCAGGGTGATGGAAAGGTGCCCCACCTGGCCTGGGGTGGAAAGGCGCCCCGGCTCAACGTGGCGCTCGGTCACCGGCTCCCCATATTGGTACTGGGCCACGTACTCCTGGCCCAGCGCCGGCAGGGTGATGTGCTCCAGGTCGATGATGCCCTCGGCGTAATTGATGGTGCCGGTGATGTCGCCCCGGATCCGCCCATCCCCCACCGCATCGTTGGCGGTCAGGCCCGCGCCCCAGGTCAGGATCAGGCTCTTGGGGGTGATGCCGGTGTGGGGCAGCTGCCAGGCGCTCTTGCTGATGCTGATGGGCTGGTTGCTGCGGTTGGTGTAGTTGACCGGGGTGGCCCAGCTGAACAGGATGGAGGTATCCACATCCGGCAGCGCCCCCAGGGTCAGCATGACCGAGCCGGTCGCCAGATTGACCACACCGGACCCATAGGATCTGTCCGCCCCGAACAACTCGCCCTTGCCGTTGTCCTTCAAGTCGTACCATTTCCCTTGCGCCATGAACGACACCGTCAGGGTGCCCGGCGCCGGGGTCGGCATCAGGGTGATGGTGTAGGCATAGCCCCGGTTGTTGGCCTTGATCTCGATCTGGGCCGTGTCGGCGATGCGCGACGGGCGGGCCGCCGGCCAGAAACTGACGCTCTTGCTGGCGCCGCCGTAGTTCGGGCACTGGGCGTTGAACTCCAGCTGGCCACGGCCATAGTCGATGGAGCCGATGACAGATCCCGCCACCACCAACTCGCCCCCCTTGTCGGTGATGGTGGCGGCGCCGATGGTGATGGTCAGGCTGCCCGGCTTGGCGCCGCTGCCGAGGAACAGGCCCCGGCTAGGGGCTATGCTGGCCACGGTCGAGAAGCTGACCAGACCCTGGCCGGAATCCACCAGGCTGGCCAGCTCGCCGGCTGCCGTCAGATCCACCGCCGGGGTCTCGCTCCTGGCCGCCGGCACCAGCTGGGTGAAGATGGTCTTGGCCTTCACCTGCATGGCGCCGAACGCCGCATCTTCCGCCAGCTTGGTGGTGGCGAAGTAGTTGGCGGCATCGGCCACCACCGTCTCGCGCAGGGCGGTCTTGGCGTTGGTCACCACGTCATAGGGGGTCGGCTGCTCCCCCTCGAAGGTGTAGCGCAAGGGGTCGGCCAGCTTGCAGGTCACCACGTTGCGGGTGAACTCGGCCACCCCGGGGATCTGGAACTTGGCCAGTTGATAGGTCACTTCCAGCACCCGCACATACTGCTCGAACTCGCCGGCCTTGCCCTCGTTGCCGACCAGCACCAGGGTCTCCCCTACCTCCGGCAGGCGCACCTCGACCCGCTGGAAGAAGCGGATCGCCCGCTGCCCTTCCAGCTGGGTGTCGTACAGAAAGCCGCGCCACTTGGGCCCACGGGCCAGGTAGCGCTCCAGCACATCGCGGGCAGCGTCCCGGGTGTCGTGGTGGTCTTTGGTGGTCATCAGGCACAGGCCCACGTTGGGGTCGCTCGGCGGCAGCAGCACGGTGGTGTTGGCACCGTAATAGGTGTCGGTGTCGTCGGTCTGCACCGCCAGAAACGCCTTGCGCAGGTTGACCACCCCATAGGCGCGGTCGAGATCGCTGACATCGGGAAACAGGCTGTTGTGCTCGCCGCTGACGATTTCGTGGCCGGTGACCCGGCCGCCGCCATCGGGGGTATCCGTCAGCCGTTGGCTGGCCAGCAGCTTGATGTCGCCGGAAAGAATGGTCATGGGGTTACCTCAAGAAGGCGAAGGGTTATTTCATAAGGGGTCTGGGCGTCCGGATCCGCGATCCGGTAGAGTTGCTTTGCCTCCAGCCCGCCGCCACTTTCTCGCCGCCATATGACAGTGAAGATGCGTCCGTTGAGGTGGAGCTGCATTCGAGCAGACGGCACTGCGGCCAGCGCCTGCAACTCCAAGACGGTTGAACGTTTTACCCAGGCCTCACCATCTGATCGAAGAGTGATAGGCCGGCCCTCGGACTGGACGGACTCTTCGACGATAATGGCGCCGGAAAGCGTTGGGGTAATTACCTGCCCGACAGGCTCCCACCCGAACTCATCTTCCCAGTCCAGGTCATCTGGCAACTCGATGCCGGCTAGTGTGATCATCAGCTTCTGAGTCCTTGCTGTTTCAACACGCGCAACAATGCATCCAGATTTTCCTCATCGGACTGGACTACTGCGGTGTCAGTGGCGGATTTGAGATAGATGGTGACCGTTTTATTGCTGCCTGATGGCGTCGGTGCACTCTGCTGTTGTTGGGGCGGTGTGGGCCCTGCAGTTGGCTGAGTCGTCGCTTTCTCTGCTTCCTTCTGCTGCGCCTTATTCAACTCCTTCTGGAGCTGGGCACGCATGGCCTCCATCTCCTTCTGGAACTTCTCTGCGTAATATTTCGACCACTCGTTATAGGCGGGGATGTCCCTGACCTTCTGGCTGTAGCGGGCCAGCTCTTCCTCCACCCCGGCTAGCGTGTTGGCTAGGGCATCGGCGTTGCCACGCAGGTTATTGATATCCACTGTTTTGTAGAAGAAGGAACCGGCGCCAACCGTGCGCGTCACTTCCCCCCGACCAGTGCCTGACAATGCCGAAGCGCTACCACTCGTGCTGCTGATGGCGTCTTCCACATCGGCTTTGGTCTTTTTGGCCTCGTCCTGCACCCCTTTGAGGTTGTCCCTCATGGTGTCGGTCGCCTTCTTCGACTTATCCGCCGCGGTGTTGAATCCATCACCAATCTCTGCCGCTTTCGCTTTGGTCTGGCGGATATGGTCATCCAGGTAGGTGAGCCCGCGTCCTTGCTCCTGCGCTGATACCTTTCCTGCCTGTCCCACTGATAACCAGATCCGGCGTAGTTCCTCCAGCTCTTGCGCCGTGTCAGCCTTGTTGACGGCCGCCTTCATGGCGGCAGCAATGTCTTGCGAGGTGGCATTCACATCGGTGGCTACTGCGCGGAAGGTGTCGATGGTCTGGCGGCCCACGGCATCAATGCCGGTATGGAGCGCTTGATAATCAACGCCGAGGCGGCGCAGTTTTTCAGACAGCACTGACTCGGTGATCTGGGCCGTGCTGATGGCACCATTTTTCATGGTGTCAAAGGCCGCCATTGACTGGACCTTCAACACCTCGAGATCCTGCAGGCTCATGTCCTGCAGGCTCTTGCGCAGGCCAGCATCTATCTCGGTCTGGGTGACCTTGCCCTGTTCGCGCAGAGTACCGAGTGCCAAGGTGATGTTCTGCAGGGAAGTCGGGTCCCCCATCTGCAGCCCATTGAACATCTCGTTGATCCCGGTGGCCGTTTCCTTCCCTTTTGCCTTGAGCAAGTCGAAGTCGGCCACCAGCTTCAGCACGGCAGGACGAGTCTTGGCATCAATGACCTGGCCTGCCATGTCGGCTCCAGCCGCCAGATCGAGAAATCCTTGTCGCATGCTGGCCAGTGCTGCATCGGCCTGATATTGCATGGCCTCGGCTTTGAGCCCGGACGCTTCAAGCGCCTTCTGCACCTGCAACTGACCCGTCAGATACTCGCGATGGCCCTTGAGCCGCTGCTCGTAGGCTGCCCGCTCGACGGCGGAGAGGTTGGCCACCTCTTGCGCAGTGAGGATCTGCACATTCTTGAACTCGTCAAACTGCGCCATGGTGGTCATACCCTGGCGCTGCAGTTGGGCGAAGAAGGCGCGAGACTGCTCGGCCACCCGTTGCTCAATCTCCCCTGCCTCCCCCATCCTGGCCGCCCAGATCCCGGTGTCCTCCGCCAGTTTGGCCAGCCCCTTGCCACCCTCGTAGGCCAACGTGGCCAGGGCAGCATAGGCGGCAGCAGTGCCAAGCCCGATCCGGCTTAACATACCGCCGGCTTTGTTCCCCTTCTTGGCCATCTCCTCCATGGACTCGCCCGCTTTCTTGGTATCCGGGGTCACGCGGGTTTTCAGAATGTCGGCGAACTTGAGCAGATCGGTGCTCCACTGCACCACCTTCATGGTTGCCCAGGCTTTAACAGCCAGCGCAATCGCACCGCGCCACTCAACCAGTCCCTCCACAAATTCGCGCAGGCCTACCACGGCCACCTTCAGGCCATCCGATACTTGGCGGGCCCAGGCGGCCAGACTACCGTCGGCGGCGGCGGCCTTGATCTGGCTGGTGACGCTCTGCAGCTCACCCTTGATGAAGTCGAAAATGCCCGCATCTGCCACCGCCAGTTCGACCCGATTCAGCTCCTCAAGAAAGTTCGACCAGATCCCGCTGAAGGTTTTGGACATGGCCTCAGAGGCACCGGCCGCATCCTGTCCCATCGCCTTGATCAGCAACTCGATCTCGGCACGGCCCAGCTTGCCTGCCGTGGCCATGGCGATGATCTCGTCAGTGGTCTTGCCCATGGCTTTCGCCAACAGTTGGGCCGCTGGTACCGAGCGCTCGTTGAGCTGGTTCATCTCCTCGGCTTGCAGCTTGCCCTTGGTATAGGCCTGACCGAGGGCGGTGATGACCCCTTCCAGATCCTGATAAGTGCCTGCCGTCTTGGCGGTGTAATCGGCGGCCGCCTGCAACACACCGTTATAGGGATCCAGCCCGAAGTTCTTGGCCTTGATAAAGGCGGTGGTGATCTCGTTGAGTTGGAACGGGGTCTTCTCGTTGAACTCCCGCAACCAGGCCAACGCCTTTTCACCGCCGGCGGCGCTCCCCTCCACGCTCTTGAGCGAAACGCCCAGCCGCTCCATCTCATCGGCGGTGCGGATCATGCCGGTGGTGCGGGCAATCAGCTGATCAAAGCTGAGGTAGGCCGCTGCCGCGCCAGTGATGCGGCCGATAAAGTCCCGCCAACTCCCACTCCCGCTCTGCACGCTCTGGTGCAGGCTGTCGGTATTCTGCTCGGCCTGCTTGGCCTTCTTGCTGTATGCCTCCATCCCGGCGGTAGACGAGCGCAATTGCGTGGCCTGCCCGGCAAGCTGGCTCTTCAGGTATGCCACCTGGGCCCCAGCCTGTTGGCTGGCCGTTTCAATCCGCTTCTGCTCGCTGGCCAGCTTGCGGGTGTCGACCCCAGCCTCGGTCAGGGCGCGGCGCAGCCCATTGAGCGTGGTGTTCTGCCGCTGATACTGGCTATCGAGGGACTGCACTTCCCGGCGTGCAGAGTTGAACTCCCGGGCTTGCTGGCGCAGCGCCTTCTCACTGGCATCCAGTCCGTTCTTGAGGGCATTGGTTTGCCCCGCGCTCTCTTTGTACTGGTCCCCCAGTAGGCGAACCTGATCCCGCGCATCCTTGAGCGCCTGGCGCTGTTCCTTGGTGACGCTGGTCGCCTCGCTATTGGCCTGGCGCAACAGGTCCACCTTGGCCTTGGCTTCCGCATGAGCGCTCGCCAGCCGCTCGGTCTCCTGCCGATTGGCACTGTAGGCAGCATTGGACGCCGTCAGCTCTTTCTTGGCATCTGCCAGTGCCTTGCCCATGCCGGTAGCACGGGTGCGGGCAGCCTCGAGCCCGTCCCCCAGTTCGGCGGTGCTGCGCTTGAGGTTGGCAAACTGGGTCAGGGTCGCGTTTTGCTCACCGAGGCGCTGCAGCTCATCCCCCAGGGAGCCGACCTGCTCGCTGCTCGATTCGGTCTCACCACCCAGGGTATCCACCTCGGCGATTAGCTTGCTGATCTCGGCCAGCCCCTCAACGGCGGCGCGGATCCGCAGCTGGATATCGGTATCGTTGCTGGCCATCAGGTTCCCCTATTAATAAAAAAACCCGGCTCATGGCCGGGTTTGGAGGCTTCTGTTTATCAGTTGAGGATTTCCATCCGATACGGCTCGGACTTGCCGGGCTGAGTCACCAGCGAGCCTTCCAGCTCCCCTTCCATAAACTCGCCACTCATCAGCGCCAGTGCGCCCTGGGCGGCCAGCATGGCCTGATCGATGGTGACGCGCACCCGCTGGCCGGGGTTGGCCAGGTTCTCGCCGTCGATCAGGAAGTAGCGAGGCTTGAGAGTCTCGGTGGTGCCGGTGTAGGTGGTGCCGGTCACGGCCGCCTTGGTGTAGCTCACCTTGCAGGCCACGGCGGCGCGGTCGCTCACCGCCATCACCATATTGCCGTTCACCAGATAGTCGGTGTCGATATCCAGGGTGGTGCTACCGCTGGACAACTTCACCACCACGGTGCCCGCTTTGATAAAGGCAGTGGCAAGCTCGACCCATCCCCCTTTACTGAGGGTCACAGGTTCATCCACCACCGGGGCCTCGGCCTGGGTGAACGCCACCTGTTTACCGGCGATGGCATCGGCCAGCAACTGCTTGGTCATGGAGTCCCATTTCAGGGAGAGCTTGGCTGGGTCTTTCGGCAGTTGGACCGAGTCCAGCGCCTGGCCGAAGGTGCTGCGCTTCTTGGAGATGCGCGACTTCTCCTCGGTGGTCGGTGGGGTGATGGTGATCTCGTTGACGTTGATGGGGCCAATCAGGGGCCCTTTCACGCCGTTGTTGATTTCGGCGATGTAGACATCACCGGCCAGCAGCAGGCCTTTGTCGATAAATGACATGCTTGGATGCTCCTATGGTATCCAGATGGTGGTGCCGGCCTAGAGGCTGGCGGTATAGGTGAGGCTGAATTGGATGGAGGTCAGCAAGGTATCGCTGCCGATTTCTTCGGGTTCCAGATTGATGGTGCCCACCGAGATAGTGAGCAGCGTCGTGCCCGGCAGGGGGATCCCCGCCGTCGAGGGCACCAGGGCGGCCAAGACGTCAGAGAGCAGCTGGTCACGCCCTGCCCGCCCGTCACTCACCGGTTGGTAGAGGTCCACCTGAATGTTGCGGGTGCGCTTCCACTCCCGCCCCCGCCGCTCCGGTTTGCCCTCGGTCAGCTCCCGAAAATGGGCCAGCGGCAGTGGGGTATGCTGGTCGATCTGCGGGTCGCTATCGCACACCCGGTCTTCTGGAGACAGTGCTGGCACACTGCGCAACTTGGCCAGCAGCGCATCGATGATGACGGTCGCTTCGGTCATGTCACTCTCCTGCTGAAGGTGCTGGCAAGGTTGGCCTGCAGTTCATCGAGGAACTGCTCGGTGATGATGTCGTTCCACCAGCCCCGCAGGCCCACACCACCCGCCATCACCAGCCGCGGCTTACCGGCTTTCGCATAGCGGATCATCGGGCGACGCTTCTTGCCGTAGGGGTTGATAAAGCCGTAGACCTGCACGCGCTTGCCGCCCCGCAGCACCCAGACGCTGGCCCGGGTGCCGGTGCCATCGGTACGCTGACTGGCAAACTTGACTCGGCTGAACGGGATCTTCTTCAGGTCCAGGCTGATGGTGGCAACGTCGTTGCTGGCGTTCGCCTTGTCGAGCCGGATCCGCGCCCTGACCGAGGCTGTATTGAAACCATCCGCTGAGATCCGGTTCACGATGTCACCCCGGGTGGCGGTGGCCACTTCATTGACCACGGCCACCAGTTGCTTGCGGATCGTGGCAGGGAGCGCCTTGAATGCATCGACGCTATCGCTCAGGCCGGTGACGTTGATCGCCCTGGCCCTGCGCTTGCGGCTAAGTCCGCCCGGCATCAGACCACCATCACTCGCAGCGTGGTGCCGTTGTCACTGCCCTCAATCAGCCCATCGATACGGTATTGCCGGCCACGTAAGGTGACCTGGTCACCCTGGCGTGCAAAGGGGGGGACGAGCTCAGGCAAGATCAGGTCTATCTGGTGTCGCGGTTCGCTGCGGGCCCCCACCATCACGTTCTCAGCTGCCAAGAAGGCGGTGACCGGATAAGGTTCGCCCTGCTTCGGGGTGTAGGTCGCTGGCTCACCGGAGAGTTTGCGGGCGGAGATCTGCAAGGCGCCAGGCTCGCTGGCGGTATCTTCGATCAAGTACCAGCAGGCATTCCCCTTCAGCAACTGCCCGGGCAGGATATCGCCCCGAACCCGCACCGTGATTAGGGTCGAGCCGGTCGCATAGATACTGGCTTGGGCCTCGCGCCCTGCCGCTTTGGGGTCAATGATTTTTGCCCACAGTTTGCCAAGCTGCGGCCATTCTGGGGGGGTGCCGGTTGCGGCGCCAAAGCGCGTCAGCCGGGTGTCGAGTTCGCCACTTTTAAGCATGCAGCCCCCTAGCCCACCACGATGTCACGATAGGGATGGATCAGCGAGTCATACGCCAGCGGCAGAGTCGTGGCGATGGTGCCCGTCACCACGGCCTCCCGGTTGGTGTACCAATGGCCGATCAGCAGCAAGGCCGCCAGCTTGAGCGCAGGGGTGAGAGGCTGCCCCTCCTCCCCTGTCGCCACCAGCGGCTTGTTGATGTCGGACTGGATGTGGCTGATCGCCGCTTCAATCAAACCGGTCAGCAGCGCATCTTCGTCGGTCATCTCCGGTTCGATTCGGCACTGAGCCTTGGCTTCAACCACGGTGATCAGCAACATACTTACTCCTCACCCTCGGCTGCGGTGTAGGCCTCAGCCACGCCACCGTCGATCAGGGCCTGTGCCTTGGCTGCGTCAAATCCGGTGATGTCGCCGGGGCTGTAGTTCTTGAAGGGGCGGATGACCTTGATAAGCGTCACGACGGGATCGCTCCCCACCTTGTCTGGTTTGGCCATGATGGCTCTCCTGAACGGTCTTGATAGTGAAATGGAAGGGGCCACGAAGTAGCCCCATGGCGGGGTTTACCAGGTAACGGCGGTCCCCAGTACCAGCCCTTCAGGATGGCGGAAGCCCACATCGTGGTTGCCGACCAGCCGGATCAGGGATTGGTTGCGGGCATAGGCGCTGACCAGCTCGCCAGCGGCATCCACATAGGTGGCCTCGCGACTGAAGTCGATGGTCATGTTGTCCTGCTCGCCGATCACCACATCGTTCCAGTCGGCGAAGTAGATCTCGGTCTGATTGGTACCCGCGCCGAGGTTCACCGGGATGGTGTTGGTATGGGCAATCGGGTAGCCCTTGAGCAGGCCTTGGGCCATCTCCGGATAGAGCTTGTTGCCGTTGCCATCGCGCAGACCAAACAGCTTCATCCAGGAACGCGGGCTCATGCCCCAGCCCGGATTGATCATCATGGAGTCGGAGCTCATCAGCTTCAGGATGAGCGAGTCGAGGTAGGCATCAATGGTGGCCAGATCCGCCGTGCCAGTCCAGGCGATGGTGCGGCCCGCATCGGTGGCCACCTTCTTGAAACCGGTCGGGGTGTTGTTGGAACCGTCGTCGCGCAGAAACGCCTTGTCCTCGCGGCTACCCATGGCCGCGATCATGTCACCCAGCACCAGTTGCTCCACGTTGTACCCGGCGCTCCCGATCAACTGATTGCTCATCGGGACCAGGGTGATGATGGTCTTGGCCGAGAGCTTCACGTCATCGAAGCTGCCGCCGGTGGCCTTGGCATCAATCCCTTCCCCTACGTAGCTGGAGGTCGCGCCGCCGGACATGCGCGGCATAGAGAGGTTGCCGTTGGGCAGCGGCACCGGGCGAGCGCCGAGCTTGCGCACGATGGTGCGCGGGCGCAGCAGCTCGATCAGCTCGGAGTGCAGGTTCTCGGGGATGAGTGCGCCACCGGAGCCGGCCGCGGTGCCGATCACCATGGCGATCCCGGCATCGCCGATCTCTTTGGCGGCAAACTGCTCGGCCAACTGCATATCCCCCTTGCCAGCGGCAACCGCCATGGCGAGGCGAGCCATGCCGGCACCGGGGTACTGCTTGAGTTCTTGTTTCACATGTACTGCCGGTGGGGCCTGAGAACCGTTGGCATTCACCGGCACAGCCTGCTGAGCCATCAGTCGCTCGGTGCTCTCTTGGCGAGCAATGGCGGCACTGATCTGGTTCGCTTGCGCCTCCAGATTGGCAAACTGGGCCAGTTGCTCGTCACTCAAGGCAGTGCCGCTCGCTTCCAGGTCGGCAAGGGCTTTGATCTGGGCGACGATTTCGCCACGCTCGCGGCGGAGGGTTTCGATAGTTTTCATCGAGTGGTTTCCTTTGGGTATAAAAAAAGCCCCGAAAGGGGCTTATTGGGATGGGCTCCGCCGCAGGGCTAGAGCTGGTTCTGCAATTCGATGGCCCTGGCCCGCAGGCCGACGGACTGTTGAGGTTTACCCTGGTTGGCCACGCTGGCGGCAAGGGCGTTGAGATAATCCTGGGGATTGGCCAGCTCGTCGGCCAGGCCGTTGGCCACGGCTTCACTGCCGCTGAAGAGGGCAGCTTCAGTGGCCTGCACTTGCTCTGCTGACAAGCTGCGATATCGAGCGACGGAGCTCACGAATAGCTCGTATGCCTGATCCATCCGGTGGTCGATGGCGGCCATCGCCCCTTCGGAGAGGGGTTCGTGCGGGGTGCCATCCTTCTTGCGCTCGCCGCGGTAGAAGGTGGTGAAGGTGAGGCCCACCTCCTGCTCCCACTTGCTAACCTCCATGTGCTCCATGATGACGCCCACCGAGCCACAGCCGCCGGTCTCACTCACCACCACCTTGGTGCAAGCGGCAGCGATGAAGTAGGCGGCCGAGTAGGCGGCGAAGTTGACCAACGCGGTGATCGGTTTGACGCTGCGCTTGGAATAGATGTATTCCGCCAACTCCTTGCAGCCCACCGCCATGCCACCGCCGGAGTTGATGTCGAGCACGATCTCCTTGACCCGTTCGTCAGCCAGCGCGGTGGCGATCTGCATCCTTACCCACTCGTAGCTGGTCAGCTCGGTGCAGGTAGCATCGATGTGACCACGCCGCGCCATCAGGATGCCGTGTACAGGGATCACAGCCAGCCCGCCGATGCGGTTCTTGAACTCGCCATTGGCCTCCAGCGGAGCAGGCTCGAACCCGTCCGGCAACTCGTCGGCAGCCATGATGTCTCGCTGGTTGCCCAGCATGCGTGGTAGCAGCAGGCTCTTTACCCCAGCCAGTACATCTTGGGTGGCATAGAGGGGTTGGCCAAACGCCATGCTGGCCAGATGAGGGTAATTGATCAGCTTCGGCATAGGATGGCCTCGATCTCGTTGAGTTGTTCGGCGCTGGCTTTAGTGATGCCGGGCGGAAGAGAGCCGGTGCTCACCATGTTGAGCGGGGTCAGGTAGATATCTCCACCTGCTACCGGCGGTAGGTTCTCCAGCCGGCGGATATCGTTGACACTCATCCAGCCCCACTGGCGACCGAGGGCATAGGCCTCGTAGCGGGACTTCTGATCTGCCCGTAGCAACCCGGAGACGTTGAACTCGATGTAGAGGTTCTTGCGCTCCGCTGGCAACAGCAGGTCTCGCATCATGGCGCCTTCGATCCGCTTGACCCAGGCCAGCAGGGTGTAGATGACAAACTGCAGCCCCTGGTGCTCGATGTTGTTATTGGTCGCCCGCTCCAGTTCGCCGATCATGTGCGGCGGCACCTTGTAGAGCCGGCAGATCTCGTTGGCGCCATACTTGCGGGACTCCAGCAACTGCGCCTGCTCGTTGTTCATGGCGAGCTGCTTGTACTGCATGCCCTCTTGCAGCATGGCGACCGAAAAGGCGTTGCGCAGCCCTGAGTGCCGATCGACAAACTTGTTGAGAATGGCGTCGAGTTTCTCTTGCGATTCGATCGCCTTGGCGGTCGCTGGCCTTTCGATCACTCCGGAGAGCGTGGTGCCGTTGGCAAACACCCGTCCCGCATGCTCATCCACCGCCATGGCGAGCCCGATGGTGTCCGGGTTGGTCTGGATCGGTGACAGCCCCAGGTAGCCATCAAGACTGAACCCCTTGACGTGGTGCACCATCCGCATCGGCAAGATCTGGTTGCTGCCATCCAGCAACTGGTAATAGGGCAACCCATCCGGCCCCTTGAGCACCGCCACCTTATCGGGGTTGATGGGAATGAGCTCGGTGATAAAGCCCCGCCCATCCCGGTCGATCAAGCTGTAACTGTTGCCACGCAGGCCCAGGTGACCCATGCGCTGCTCATTGAATTCAAACGCTGTGTCTTTCTGGTTTGGCTGGTTGTGGATGAGGTCGTACAGCGGGTGGTCAGTTGCACGCAGCCGCTGGTCATCATCTCGACGGTAGAGCTCACAGGGGAGCTGCGCCACGGACTCGGCCAGTAGGGTGACACAGGCACGCACAACCCCTTGCGCCAGGGCCGTCTCCGGCGTGACCAGCACCCCGGCCTTGGCCGTCTTACCTGTCATGCTGCTGATCCACTGACTGAAGTTGCCGCCCTTGCGCCCGCTGCCGAACATCATTGGCAGGAACATTAGCTATCCCCCTTGTGGCGTTTGGCGAACTCGGCGGCAGCCACTGCTCGACTCATCATTAATGACCAGATCAGGCAGAGCAGACCGCCCACTATCCAGCCGAGCGGCGGGGCGTAGAGGCTGGCGCCATAGGCCAGCGCCGCAGCCCCCAGCAGGCCCACGATGAAAATGAAAAGTTGTGTCAGCATAAAACGTCCGAGGTTTCGTAGATGGAGCGGTCATCGCCGCGATCCGGCACCATGGCGCGGGCGATGGTCATGATCAGCGCCACCGCGCCGTCTATCTTCTGATCCGCGCTCTCCTTGATCGGGCGCACCATGTCATCGTTTCCGGGCAGGTATTTGCCGATCACATTGCCGATACACCAGGTCATCAGGCTGTTGCCGTCGTGGTGGAAGCGGCCGGCCTGGATCGAAGCCTCCAGCTCCTTCATCCCGGCGGACATGTTCTGATAGTTCTGGGTGATGGTGATGGGGGTCATCCCCTCATCTGCCAGCGAGTGAGACAGGGCAATTGCCCCTGCCGGATCGAGTGGAGTCTCCAGCACCTTGTTGGCCAGGTTGGCCTCTTTGGCCTCTTCGAAGATCTCGCGATAGTCTATCTCTGCCCCATCGGTGGTGCTGAGTTCGCCCAAGTTGACCCACTTCTGGTATCGCTCCGCCAGACGCCGGTTATCGTTATCGAACACGGTATCTTCCGGCACCCAGAATCGGGGGGCGACCGAGTAGTAGTGGCGCTTGCCGTCGATATCGCGCCAGAACAACCGCGCCATGGAGTTCATGTCGAGCTTACGGGCCAAGTCGAAACCGAGGATGCACTCGTCACCGTCGAACTGCTCCAGGGTGAGGCTCTTGTCCTCGCAGGCCGCCCAACGCTGCATGTTGTAGAATGCTGTCTTGGCCGAGACCCAGACGTTGAGGTGTTTGGTCTTGAAGATGTTGGCAAAGCGGGCCGACTTGATGGCCTTAGCCTGCTGCGCCAGCAGATGCTCGGAGTAAACCGAGACGCCCATGTTCGGATTAGCCTTAGCCAACACCTTGGGATCCGCCCAGTCATCCCCCTCGTCGATGGTGTAAATGATGCCGAACAACTCATCGTCCGGCACCGTGCCAGCCAGCATCTCGATTACTTCCCGCCGCTTGTCGTAGCAGGGGCCGTCGATGTTGTAACCGGCAGTGGTGATGACCCACATCAGCGGTTGGCGGCGGGCGCCCATACCAGTGATCATGGTGGTGTAGAGGTCGTCGCTGTCATGCTCGTGGTATTCGTCCACGATGGCGCATGATGGCGACTGACCGTCACCCGGGTTGCCAATCAGCGGCTCAAAGCGAGCGCCGTCAGCAGGGATATTCAGGTTGCTGGCGTTGACTTCAACCCCGTAATTGTCGAGGAAGTCTTGGGTGCGCTTGGCCATCAAGCGGGCGGGGCGGAATACCTCCCACGCCTGTTTTTCAGTGGTGGCGCCTGAGTAGACCTCGGCACCGAATTCGTTATCTGCCGCGAAGCAGTAGAGGCCAACCGGAGCGGAGAGCGCCGACTTGCCATTCTTGCGGGGGATCTCGTTGTAGACCTCGCGAAAGCGACGCAGCCCGCTGCCCTTGCGCACCCAGCCAAACACGCAGCAGATGATGAACATCTGCCACGGCTCAAGGTTCAGGGTCTGGCGCTTGAAGGCCCACTCCCCCTTGGTGTGGGGCATGAGCTGAACGAACTTGGCAGCCCGCTCGGCTTTGTCCTTGTCGAAACGAAACCGGAACTTGGCCGACTTCTCTTTGGCCAGATCATCGAGATGACGCTGGCAGGCCTGGATCACGTAGCGGCAGGCTGGGATGTTGCCACGCACCACATCGCGGGCGTAGCCATTGGCCACGTTGACATAGGGATAGCTTTTGCGTGCGGCCATAGTCCATCCCTACAAAGCAGCGAACGGGTTGCCTCCTCCCTTCTTCTTGTTGCCGCCGATCAGGCGCGAGCGGCTGGAAGGGTCCAGCCCGAGCAGGGCCCCGTATGTGGTCATTTGCTTGAGTGATTCGTTGGCGACGGTACAGGCCGGGTTCTTGACTGGACCACCAGTGGCACCTTCAACCACCAGGCCGTGCTTGGTGATCTCGATCTCGGCTCTGCGCCAGCGGGAGTAAGCGGCGCAGAATGCCTCCAGGTTGTGCAGATCGGTGATGCACAGTACCTCGGCGGCGCACAGCTCTTTGATCACCATGTCCCACAACGTGGGGGCCCACTGGTCTTCTGCTAGCCACTCTGGGCAAGCGACCCCGATCAAAGGGGTGAAGGTGGGTTCGTTTTTGTTCAGCGCCCGCTTGCCGGCATTGCCCCCCAAGCGCTTCAAGGCCGTCGGCTTGGGCTTCCTACCGCGCCCGGGCACGGTAGCTGCACCGCCCATCGCACCCTCCATTTAAATTTTTAATTTCGCGGGTATAAAAATTTCGCGGGGCGGAGCAGTGGTGAGGTCGAAAAGCTGGGAGGATTTGATCCCCCCTACCCCCTCCCCAGCCCCGCCCGGCGGGCTGCCAGCGCCTCTGCCCGCGTCTTGGTGCCGTGGCAAGGGTCGCAGATGCTCTGCAAGTTATCGTCATCATCGGTGCCGCCAGCTTCCTTGTTGACGATGTGATCGACCTGAGTCGCTGGTGTCACGATGCCCAAGGCAAGGCACACCTGGCACAGGTACTTGTCCCTCTCCAGTATCCGCTTGCGTCGCTTGCGCCACGCCCAGTCATAGCCGCGATCATCGGCGCTGACCTTGGCCACCGTCTTCCACCCATCGAGCAGATGTATATGGGCTGGGCAGTAGCCATGCCGCTCGGTGGTCAACTGATGACAGGTGCGCTCTCTGCACACCTTGGGAACTCGTAGAGGCATGGCTGCTACCTGGTGGGTGCCGCACCGGCACACATTAACGCGGGACGACCCGCCAGATGGTAGAGTGACTCGGTGCGGCGATTCGGTTACTGCAGGGAAATCAGGGAGCGGTAGGCTCTTTCACAGGCCAGACCGGATGCTCGAGCTCGGTCATACGCTCTTGCCAACTCTCCCGCTCGCGCATCAGCCCGGCTGAGCAGGTCGGCGAGCACCACGGCGGGCTGTCTGGCTGTTTCGCCTGGCTGGGCAGCGCCGGTATGGCTGGCGCACTGATTTGCTCGTGCTGCCAAGCGGCGGGCTTGCTCGTGCAACCCAGCAGCAACAGCACTGGCAGCAGCAGCGTCACTCTCAGCCCGGGCAATCTCTTGTTCTGCATCCTGTCTCACCTTCTCTATGTCCGCTTGGCGACGCTGCTCAACCTCTCGCGCAGCGGTTACCGCATCAGCTCGTGCAGTGGCCAGTTCGGCCGCCTGTTTGTTCCACTTCACTGACCACTCAAGCCCCTTGTCATGAGCTCCGGAGCTGTAGCCTGAGTGGTGAATCCACCACACCAGCAGCGCTACCGCGGTCAGGCGAGCGAAGAACCACACCACGGGATGCGCATCGAGGAACTGCCTGACGGGGTTCATGCTGCAGCCACCCCATTTTTGATGGCCGTAGCAGCATCCATGCCCCTGAACAGACATTCCTCTGCGACACGCCGGCGGGTCAGCCCGCGCATCACCTTGCCATCGTTCTTGTTCCACTTCCGAAACTCACGGGCGGCACCATCGTAATCACCGGTGTTCAGCTTGCGCAGCAGTGTCGAGTCCCCCAAGCCCTCCGGGATGGTGTCGGCATCGATATCAGAACCAACGTTGTAGGCAAACGACACCAGCGCATCGAACTGGCCCTGAGTCAGTGGCACCTTGACCAGCGACAGCACATCACGCTCAAAGCGGCGGAGATCATCAACAAACACGCTGTCAGCCTGTTGCTGCGTCCACTCCAGCCCGGGCCTCACCTTTGGCCCGGTGTGCCCCCACCCGATAGTCCACGGCTCACCATTTTTACTGCCAGGGTCTGGGTAGGCCCTCAACTTGCAGGCCTCGAAGTAGTGCATGAGGCTGATGCCGTTCGGTGATGTGCGCTCAACTCGGACCATTGCCAAACCTCCTATCCAGCACGCGACCGGCAAACTCACGGATCTTCTCGACCCCGAGGAATCCGATCGAACCGCCGACAAACCCGGATGCGGTGGCCGCAATCCCGAACAGCTCCATCCCAGACATCACCGAGAGGGAAATGGCGCCGCACAGCAACGACTCGAGTAGCCGCTGTCGAACGCCGCCGCCGGAATAAGTTACCCGCAGCCAGGAGATCACCACAGACAGAATGAAGCCATACAGCGCGGGCCAGTGAGTGTCGGCCCACGCCAGCAGCCAGGCCAACAGACCAAGGTCTTTATCAGGCATCTGCATACCCACCACCCCCGCAGGGACTCAGAAATGAAAAAACCCCGGCAAGGCCGAGGTTTGGAAGGGGAAATAAAAAAAAGGACTGAACCCTTTCGGGTGCAGTCCTCCATCATTGGAAGTCAGCCTACACAAAATTGCAGCGCGAGTAAATAGCCTTTCAGTTCTGAATCAATAACCGCCTGTGCATCTCACCAATGTGCCCTAGTGACTGGCAGTCGAGCCCCCACAAGTGGCCAAAAAATTGATTCAGGCTGTGAACATAAGAAGTTCAGAACTGTGAAACCAAGACAACTTGATTTTCATCATCACCAGCCTTTGTCTGAACATCTTTCCAGCGAACAGTCACCGTCATTCCTGATGAGCAATCAATTTGCATTTTGTATTGTGCGCTCGCCTGTACAGCTGCATCTAGCTGCGTTTCAGACAATGCCGTGCAACCCATGGCGCGAGCCCTCTCGATCTCATTCGTCGCAATCAGCGTTGCCTCGGCTCTCTGTCTAGACAATTGAGATGCAATCGACATGTTAAGTTGCATTTTCGTCGCAGCAAGAATCCCAAAGCCAAGTATGACGATAGCAATGATTGCTTCAATAATGGAAAACCCTGCTTGATGTCTCATTAACAGATGCCCCTAGTTCAACATATCTGACCAGCTATTCTGAGCTACAGCCAATGTCGGTGGTTTCGGCGTAAATCCGGTTCCCCCACCTTGACCGAAGATCTGATTGGTCACGACAGTTGAGTTTTGCAGATATGTGGCATTCCCCGTGACGTTGATATTGCCAGAGGAAATCACAGATCCCTGGAAAGTAGCGTTACCAGACCCCCCCGCATTCCAATCACCAAGCACTTCGACTTCTACCGGTACGTCACTCGTACCAGAGACCGCCGGCACAGAGTAAGAACAGATCGATTGGTCTCCAACTGCGGTTGTGGGCAATAGTGTATTCGGTGGCGTGCACTTACTTGATGAAGCTGAGCATGCAGCGACAGTACACGCAGCGGGTTGGCTGGCGTTGAGACCGTAGACAATACTGCTCCATGTAGCCGCCGATGTGTAAGTGCCCTGCTGTACCGTCATTTGCTGATACCCCGTGATCTTTTGCTGGTAAGTCACGGTGTAACGACCATTTTTCGGAATTGTATGACCTTGAGAGTCAGTGCATCCACCGTTCGTATTGCACTTGATCCCCCCCGTTGACACCGCGGTGAAGATGGGTTTGCTCTTGTCGTCACCGTAGATTGGCTTGGTAGTATCGTCGACCTGCACATAACGAGGCGAACTTGTCACTGCAGTAACTGTATCTTGAGCATTGCAGCTACAGCCAATATTTAGTCTGGTATCTGCAATATCAACATAAAGCACACCAAATATCGTCGAGTTAGCATTTATTTTAACTCCATTAGAACCACTTGCCATTCCCATAACAAAAATCAAAACTGGGTCTACCTCAGTCCCCATATCATATTTATGATCAATTCCACCACTTGAGAGCCAAAATATACGCTTGCCAGCATCATAAGCCGTCTTTATCTTATCGTCCTCTGTCTTCGAACCACAATTACTTGCACAGATATATCCCTTAGGATTTGCCGCAACTGACGCTTTAGCTTCTGGCTTACAATCTACTGCCCTGGAGATGTCGGTGGCGTATGCGGCCTTGGCAACCGGACAAAATCCACCAAAGTAATATATAAAATATTCATCTGTTGTCATGCCTCTTGTTACCGGATTCCCTGCCGAATCTCTCAGTACATTCCCTGCATGATCAAGCAATTGGACTTTGAATTCGTTGCTGTTCGAGGTGGCTGTGGATGGCGAACCACTGGTACCGACATTTCCGACAATGGTTCCACCAGCAGTTGCGCTTGAAGCAGTAGTGCTGCCGCCCAAAGTAATGTTGCCAAGGGATACCAGCGCGGCTGGACCAATCCCACTTCCTGCCGTAAAGGTGAGACGTTGCGAAACCTTGCGGGTTGTCCCGCCAATACTGGTGCCAGTACTGGTTAAAGTCGCTGTCACATTATCGGCTGCGATTTGATACGCAACGGTAAATTTTCCACCGGCGGCATTGTTGGTCGTTTGCTGAGCTGATGACAATGCTGCATCAAACTCAGTTGTAGGGTTGGCCGTCAGGTAGTTGTTCATATTAGAGAAAAAGAGTACCCGCCCTTGCTCCGCATTTTGAAATGCAACTTGGGTCAAATAGCTATTATTCGCTGACTGTTGTTCAATAATAGAACCTCTTGCGCCCCAGAAAACCAGCAGAGTAATAAGGATTATGAGTATGAGTGAGGACAGCAGTGTCACCATCCCTTTTTGTTTTTTCATGACACCCTCCTTAATTTCTCAACGTAACTGCGGCTACGACATCACGGCTTACATAATTACCACTTTGAGTTTTCAGATTTGATGATTTCAGAGTAAAGTGAATCCATTTAAGCTTGTCGAAGCCAGCATCAGCTTGAAAGACCGAAGTTGCTGATGTACCTGCTGACGACGATGGAGGTGCAGCTGTGGGAGACTCGACTGTCAATAGTACAGGGTCAGTTACTGAGGTGGGATTCCATGCCGGATCAGACAGCGAACAGGATGATGGAGGCGCGGTCAAAACGCTTTTGAGCACATAAATCGCCTTGGTATTTGGGTCACGTAGATAACCCCGATAAGCCTCACTGTTGTCCGGATTTCGATAGGTCAACAACAGGCAATTATCACTAGCATAAAATGATCCAACATTAATGCCACCAACCGTCAGTGTAGGTACCGCCTGCCCCAGTGGGGTGTAACCTGCCCGTCTAATATCTGCGGTAATCGTACCGACGAGAGCATGCAAAGTTTGCTCGAACTTCTGCTGCTTTACCGACTCGGCATTTGCCCGAAGAATGGATGAATAAAAATTAAGCGCACCAGCCATAATAATGAGTCCAATTGTAAGACCCACCATAAGCTCTACTAGGGTAAAACCATTTTGTTTATTCAAAGTCATCCCCCCGATATTTTAACCAGGCCAAGCATATTGATCGACACCGTGCTTGTTGTGCCACCACCAACAATGGTGTAGTCAGCCCCGGTAGAAGGAGGGAGTCCTCTGATATTGTCAAAACGTAACGATGCCACTGAAGGAGTGATGGTAACACTGCTCGCTACACTGTCAGTACGAATATCCCCAGTACAAGGGGTCGTGGTACCAAGGCAAAATGAGTTTCCTGACACATCAAGATAAACATTTGTATTGCGTCGTAAGGCTTCTGAGCGAGCCGTGTTCATCAGTTGTTCCAGGAATTCTGCAGCTTTCTGGACACGTATATTGTCAAAGGTGGAAATAAAGCTGGGTACACCAACAGTAACTAGAACTACTAGAATTAATATGACTACGATCAGCTCTATGAGAGTAAATCCCCTATTACTCATTACAACCCCCAACACGCAGTTGGATTAGAGGTCTTAGTACTATCTGTCGAAAAACCCGCCTGTGTGACAGTGAGTGTCTGGCAATCCGTATCAGCGGCCTGCTGGCCGGTCGCCGTTGCATTCGCTTCATACACTGACGTGGCTGCACTCTGGATAGCAATGTCGTAATAGCCCTCCGGTGAGGTGTCCGTCATACCTAGATCAGACAGGGTCGTCGCATAAGCGAGATTGTTTCCTCGGTATTTTTCTTGTGCCATTTGAAGTGCTGCAAGCGCAACCTTGGCATCATCGCGATGACTCTTGAGGATGAAAGAATGATATGAGGGAACCGCAATCGCAGCCAGAATCGCGACGACGACCATCACGATCAGCACTTCGACCAACGTAAAACCACCCACAGGTACGGAACATCTAAAGGCTTTTGATGCCCCCCCTACTTTCGATGCAGATCCGTATCCTGTCCTTGTATCTTTCTGAACATTAAGCATGGCCCTCCCTTCCTCCCCCTAACAATCCTTTGTTATGAAACCAGCAGTTTAGCGATACCTATCCATCTGCGTATGAACCCCTATGTAGAACACACAGTATAGAGCTTGCCGTTCTCAGCGGTTTGATGAATTTCGACTGATCTACACCCATAGTCACTCTGAGCAATTTATCCTGAGCTTAAATCTCTGTCACCTCCCCTATTAACTGCTCCGCATGCTGCTGCACCAGGTAGGTTCGCGCCAGTTCAGGGTCCTTGCACCCCAGCCAGGTGTCGTAGTCATCCGGCGACACGATGACCAGGCTCCGCTTCTCGTCTCATGGCTTGTGCATTCGCCGCAGTAGCGGGTGCGTGTCGGCATTAATGGTGAGCTGAGAGAAGCTGAAGGTGTAGCCCTGCTCCTCCTGCCATGCCCGCCAGATGCCGGCCACCGCGAAGGGCATGCCGTCGGCCATGCTGATCCGCCAGCGCTAGGCCTTGCCGCTCTCGTAACAGGGTTCGAAGAAACCGGTCATAGGCACCAGGCAGAGATGCCCTTGCTGCCAGGCGTGGCGGTACGTCGGCTTTTCACCCACCGTCTCGGCCCTGGCGTTCATCGTGGTGTAGTGCTTGTTGCCAGGCTGCACCTTTCTCTTCGGCACCATCCCATAGCTGGCGATCAGCGCCTGCCGCCGTCCGTCTCGCTGGATTAGGATCGGGGCCTGGTAGTCCTGCCACACCTCCTCCTTCCAGTCGTACCCGGGGTCATCAACCCCGAAGTATTCCACCAGCACCGCCTTGGTGGTCGGGATGTAGTTGATGCACATGCGCAGCCCCTCCGTCGGATGAGAACCCAGACTCACCGAGCCGGTTTCTGCCAAGCATAATTCGCCGCGGCACAGCCCGCACTGCCAAGACCCGATTGCCGACCAGTGATCTTTCCGGATCCCTCGGATAAAATAACTGTATGTTCATACAGTGATGATTGCCATGATCCCCCACGCTACCGATGCACCTATCATAGAGCTCCCTTTATTCCTCACCCCTGCCGCCTGCGGATTCCCCTCCCCGGCTCAGGACTATGTGGAACAGTCCATCGACCTCAATCAACACTGTGTCCCCCACCCGGCGGCCACCTTCTATGTGCGGGCCAGCGGACACAGCATGGTCGGGGAAGGCATCAATGACGGCGATATGCTGATCATCGATCGCGCCATCACAGCTCGCCACGGCGACATTGTGCTCGCCTGCCTGGATGGCGAGTTCACCGTCAAGATCTTGCAGTCCGACCCACCGGCGCTACTACCGGCCAACCCGAACTTCTCACCCATCATTCTGCAAGAAGGGCAGGAACTGGATATCTTCGGCGTCGTCACCTTCGTTCTGCACAAAACCCGGCGAGGGTAGCCATGCCAACCGCCATTGCCCTGGTCGACGTGAACAACTTCTACGCCTCTTGCGAGCGGCTGTTTCGCCCCGACCTCAAGGGGGTGCCGATCGTGGTGCTCTCCAACAACGATGGCTGTGTCGTGGCCAGATCGGCAGAGGCCAAGCGGTTGGGAGTCAAGATGGGGGTGCCCTACTTCCAGATCCGCGAGCTCTATGAAGAGCAGGGCGGCATCTGGTTCAGCTCCAACTACGCCCTCTATGGCGACATGTCGAACCGGGTAATGACCACCCTGGAGAGCATGGCCCCAACCGTCGAGGTCTACAGCATTGATGAAGCCTTCGTCGAGCTCAGCGAAAGTTGGGCTGGCGACCTGCTGGCCTATGGCCGCCAGATCCGCGAGCGGGTGCAGCAGTGGACCGGCCTAACCGTCGGGGTGGGCATTGCACCGACCAAGACCCTGGCCAAGCTGGCGAACTACGCCGCCAAGAAGTGGCCGGCCACCGGCGGTGTGGTGGATCTGCGCGATGAGGGGCGCCGCGCCAAGCTGATGACCATCACCCCGGTTGAGGAAGTCTGGGGGATAGGGCGCAAACTGACCGCCAAGCTCAACAAACAGGGCATCAACACCGTGGCGGATCTGGTGGCGGCCGACCCCAAGAGCATGCGCCGACAGTATGGCGTCGTCGTCGAGCGAACAGTGCAGGAGCTGAGGGGGATCCCCTGTGCCGAGCTGGAGCCGATGGCCCAGGCCAAGCAACAGATCATCTGCAGCCGGAGCTTTGGCGAGCGCATCACCGAACTGGGCCCTATGCAGCAGGCGCTGGCCGGCTACATGGAGCGGGCAGCCGAGAAGCTGCGTGCAGAGGGGCAACGGTGCCGTCACGTCACCCTCTTTATAAGGAGCAGCCCCTTCTCGGAGCGAGAGACCTACTACAGCAACCAGATCGCCACCCGGTTGCTGATGCCCACCGCCGATACCCGCGAACTGCTCGCCCAGGTCGAACCGCTACTGCGCCGTATCTGGCGCGATGATGTCCGCTATATGAAGGGGGGCGTCATGCTGGCCGACTTCACCCCCATGAGCATGCAGCAGGGAGACCTATTCGCCGCAGAGCAGCAATCCCCCCGCAGCGAGGCACTGATGACAGTGATTGACCAGATCAATCAGGGAAGGTTGGGGAAGGTCTACTTCGCAGCTCGTGGCCGGAACACCAAAGAATGGATGATGAAACGTGAGCAGCTCAGCCCCCGCTACACCACCTGCATCAACGAGCTCCCCGCGGTGAAGGCATGACCTTCGATAGCTGAACCAACTTAGAGCGCAGGACGTTTAGTTTGGCAGGGGGGCTTTACTGGGGGGTTCTGGATGGATGCAGAGCACCTTGATGAAAATCCGCTTGTGGGCTCTCCCCTCCTCTTTAATCCCTACACGAACCTCGGCCACTAGCTCCACACATTGCAGCGTGCGCATGAAAAACATTAATTTGCCTGCGAGAGCATAGGGAATATCAAGCACCTCGGTGGCAAGTAGTTAGATATCTCGACTGGAGAACTCAGGTGGTGGTTTCGTGCCGACTGTAATCTCCAGCTGGTCGCCCATAAGACCCTGTTGGTCGGATTCGACAAGAGGTAGACCTGCCGCGTGAAAAGCCCGCAGCAGGGTCTGACGCTCCTTTTGAGTGCCACCCTTTACAGAAAGACCAACGGCCCTAGCGTAGCCACTAAAATACTTTGTCTTAATACCAGCAGCAGCAAGAGCGGCCTCCAAGTCGCCACGAAACACTGTAGCCTCTGGATCATCCCCCACCCAGGCTAACCACAGCTCAATTGACGAGCCTGCAAGTGCGATTGCCAATTGTTGGGCTTGGCTCGGCGACACGCGCCGCCAAGACAAGAGGGATTTTAGGCGAACTTGTTCAAGCATGGCCTGCGCGGTCTCAGCCTTTGCTTTTGCTGTCTCTGCCTCATTTGCAGAAATGCGCTCATCAGCAAATTTCTCGCGCACTCCACCGCTCCAAAACACACCAGCGGTACCTATCAGCGCCAGAGTGGCACCGCATACAAGGAGCACGTTTGTAGTGGTCTAATCATCCCGGACACCATTTTAGGTGGTACAGTCGCCACCATGACTTGAGGTGTTCAATGACAAGATTACGTCGCTCATTTACTGCTGAATTCAAACTC